>DATHQY010000326.1:0-5018 GCA_035482215.1 Polyangiaceae bacterium
CGCTCCAAGGGGCGGCGTTGGGCGACGACAAAGTGGAGATACTTCTCCTCGACATCACCCCGCTGTCGCTCGGCGTCGAGACCGGAGGGGGCTTGTTCACGGTCCTCATTCCACGCAACACGACGATTCCTACCGAGAAGAGCGAAATCTTCACGACGAGCGTGGACAATCAATCGTTCGTGCCGGTCCACATCCTCCAAGGCGAACGCAAGATGGCTGCAGACAACCGCAGCCTCGCGCGCTTCGAGCTCACCGGGATTCCCCCGGCGCCGCGCGGCGTGCCCAAGGTCCAAGTGACGTTCCGGCTCGATGCGGACGGGCTCGTGAGCGTCGAAGCCAAGGACCTCGGCACCGGGAAGGCGCAAACGATGCGCGTCAAGGCGGCGAGCGGGTTGACGCAGGAAGAGGTCGACGCGCTCGTGAGCGACGCCGAGAAATTCAAAGATACGGACGCAGTGCGGCGCGAGTTCGCCGAAGTGCGGAATAGCGCCGAGACGCTTCTCTATACGACGGAGGCGGCGCTCGAAGGATATGCCGACCTCGTCGACGCGCAGATGTTGAGCGACACCCGCGCGCTCGTGCAGGAGCTGCGCACCCTGCTCGACGGCCAAAAAGATCTCGCCGGGATCCGCGACGCTTACCAGAAGCTCGAAGCGATGACGTTCGCAATCGCCGAAAAGATGTACGGCGACCCGACGACGACGAACCCGGAGTCGCCGGGCTGAACTTGGCTCTCGGTTACGGATGCGCCACGACCGCGCCGAGCGATCAGGACTGGAGACCGTAAATCGTGCGGAGGGGGAGGGCGCGAGCGCACCCCCTCCCCGCAGCCCCTCACGACAGAGCCTTATTGAATAAGGTCCTTGAGTGCCTTGAGCGCCGTCGCGCGAACTTTCTTCTGCGCGGGCTTGCCTTTGATGACAATCGGCTGCTTCGTGAACGGGTTAGTGCCGGGGCGATCTTTCGTCGCCGGCTTCTTGATGGCGCGAAGCTTCAGCAAGCCCGGGATGACAAACTCCCCATTCGGCTTGCGCAGCTCCTTCTTAATGAGCTCGGTGAGGCCGTCGAAAACACGGCTGACACTCTTCTTATCCAGCTCCGAGGCCTCGGCGATCTCGGTAATGACCTGGGCCTTCGTCAAACGCTTTGCAGACATTTGGCCTTCCTCCTAATGGACTCCGCTCACGAACTTCTCGCCGCTCGGCGGCCGCGTCGATGCGTTTCCGATCGGCCAAAATGCCCTGGAACGCAAAGGAGCGTGCGGCGTGGCGGCGTCTACGCCGAAACGAGTAGCACCGTGATTTCGCGCGGCGCAAGGGAAAAACTGCCTGTTTTGCGATTTCGATCGCGAAAGACCCGCCAAAAGGCGGGGTCCCGCCCCCTTCGACATACAAAACGACGGCCGTTGCCCGGATGCCGCGTGCCTCGTGAGGCCGTCACGCCTTCCTTTTTGCCTCTTTTGCCACCGGCGCCGGCGCCGTTTGCGCCGTTCGCGCCGCAGCGCAAAGACGGCGCGTTTCTCGGCGCATGAGACGATCCTCGGCATCCGTCTGGTGGTCGTACCCGAGCAAATGGAGAAGCCCGTGAGCGATGAGCATGGTCACTTCGGCCGTCACCGCACGACGGCGAGCCTTCGCCTGGCGACGCGCCGTGGGAATACTGACGACAACGTCTCCCAGAATGCGACCAGCGCTTTCGCCGAGCTCCCCTTCGCGCTGCGCAAAAGCAAGGACGTCCGTGGGCTTGTCTTTGTTCCGATACGTTCGGTTCAGTTCGTGGATTCGTTCGTCGTCGGTCAAGACGAGCGAGAGCTCGGCGCGCGAAAGGTCGACTGCGGCGAGCATCGCACGGGCCCAGCGGAGGACATCGCGCTGTGGCAATTCTGCATACGGGCCGCCTTCGATCACCAGTCGTACCGGCATTTTTCGTATTGCGGCCCTTACGCTCCGCCGCACGCAGAGTAAAGGAGGAAGCCTTGCCTGACTCGTGTGCAATCGTGCCGGCCTACCGCGCCGCGGAGACCGTCGGCCTCGTTGTCGACGACTTGACGAGGACTCTCGGCGTCCCGATTTTCGTCGTGGATGACGGCTCCGCGGACGACACGGGCGCCGTGGCCGAGAGCCGCGGCGCGCTGGTCTTGCGCCATGATCGCAATCGGGGCAAGGGGGCCGCCCTTCGAACCGGGTTGAAGGAAGCGGCGCGCGCGGGCTTTCGGGTCGCGGTCACGGTCGACGCCGACGGACAGCACCCCGCCGCATCCGCCCGAACGGTGCTCGCCGGGAGCGAAGACCCGGGCGCGCTCGTTCTCGGCGTACGGAACCTCGTGCGCGACGGCGCGCCGACGAGCAACCAATTCGGAAATGGCGTGTCGAATTTCTTCTTGTCCCTGTTCTCCGGGCGTGCGCTCCGCGACACCCAATGCGGCCTGCGCCGCTATCCCGTGCGAGAGACGCTGGCCTTGCAGGTCCAGTCGGATGGGTACGCGTTCGAAGGCGAAGTCGTGCTCCGTGCCATCGCCGCGAAGATCCCCCTCGTCGAGGTCGATATCGCAGCCATTTATCCGCCCGAGCGCGAGCGCAAGAGCCACTTCCGGCGATTCGTCGATCCGACCCGCATCGTCGGCCGGGTCGCCCGGACGGCGTTCGAGCTTAGAATACGGGGGTCCGGATGAAGTGCAGCCGCCGTCTCGTGCTGGCCGGTTCCGCGGGCGTCCTCGCGACGACGCTGGCTCGGGCGAGCCGCGCCGATCCGACCGGTGATCCGACCGGTGATCCGACCAGGAACCTGCTCCGTCGCATCGCCGAGGCGCGCGCCCCCGTACGCACATTGCAAGGGCCTTTCACGCAGACACGCGTCATCGGCCTCCTGGCGGCGGACGTGCATTCGCACGGAACGATGGCGCTCGTCCGCCCCGACCGGCTGCGCTGGCAGCTCGATCCGCCGGACGACGTGACCTTCTTCGTCGGCCCATCGGGCCTTTCGTACCGCAGCGCCCACGGGAGCGGGTCGGTGCCGGAGGCGAGCGCCAAGGTGGCCGCCGCGCTCGAGGACATGCGCACTCTTCTGGGGGGAAACCTCGAGCACCTCACGGAACGGTGGGGCCTCAAAGCTCTGCGCGATGACGGCGCCGGTGCGGAGATCGAGGCCATCCCCAAAGATGCGGGAACGGCCCTCCGCTCGATGCGCTTCGCGCTCGCCCCGGACCTCGTGCGCCCCACGCGCGCCGTGCTCGTCGAGAGTGCCCATGACCGGACGACGATCGAGTTCGGCGAGCTGGCGATCAACGCGCCCGTTACGAACATGCGATAGGCGGGCTCTCGAGCAGGAGTCTTTCGAGCGGAACGCTCAACCACGGATGCGACCCCAACAAAGGGTCAGGGCGAGCAGTACCGGGTCACCTCGGCCTCTTCGCCCGCGAGCTCTTTGAGCTTCGTCGCCACCACGTCGTTCGTCCCGTCCGGAGCGGACGGATCGGCCTGAAGATCCATCGTGTTCGCCAGAACCGTCATCGTGGCGGCCGCGCTCTTCGCGTACTCGTGGAGAGGCTCGTCCTGGAACGTGATGGCCCCCACGGCGTCGTGCGCTCGTTTCACGGACTCGGCCGACGGAGCGTCGCCGAGCGGCTTCAGAGCGGCTTGCAGCTTGCCGCACTCTTGCTGGCGTTCCGCGTCGCACGCGACGAGCAAGAGCGCGCCGGCGATCGGGACCATGGCGAACTTGGCCGCGAGTAACCAATCCAGCCGTTTCATGGCGGACTCACCTCCAGAACTTGGGCCAGAGCCGACATGAGGGCGGCTCGATCAAAAGGCTTTTCGAGCCGAGGATTCTTGACGGCACGCAAGAAGTCTTCCGCGCGGCGCGTGAAAGCGCCACCCGTCAAGAACACGATTCGATCGACGCTCGGTCGATCGAGTCCCGCGACGCTGTCGTAGAGGTCCATCCCCGTCATCGCCGGCATCATCAGGTCGCAGAGGATCGCCGCGTAACGGGCGCCGCCGGCGATGGCGTCCACAGCCTCGCGCGCGTTGGTGAACACCGTCACGTCGAACGTATCGCGGAGGATTCGCGACACGACCCGTCCGATCGCCGCGTCGTCGTCCACCAGGAGAAGGTGCATTCTCCCCTTCGACGACGGCGCTGCTTCCGCTTCCGCGAATGTTTTGGCTCCCATGCGTACTCGTTACCGCTTTCGTGCTGACCGTCGCCTGCTCTCGCGCGCGCCTGCCGCCGTCCCCTCCGATGCCGGTGACCCGGCCCGCCGTGGCGGGTACCCCGCGCTCGTCCCTGCTTCCGCCAAGAGGCCTGGCCACGCAAGCTCTCGTGCGGTAAACGCCCTCACCGAATTTGCCCATCGTACCGCAAGCCGAGCGCCGCGGGGACTCTCCGTGGCAGCGTAGTGACGCGAGAACCAGGGCCATCTCGGAGCACATTTCCGCGTGGGACACGCCGCTCCACTGGACCGAGTTATTCGCGCTCGAGTCGCGGCGCGCGACCCTGCTCTATTGGCTGGGGGTCGGGCTGGTCGTAGCCGGCCTTTTCGCCACGCATCTGCTCCCGTGCGTCGACTACCCGCAGCACCTCGCGCTGAGCGACATCGCGCGCCGCCTGCACGACCCCAACGCGCCGGAACGCACCGAATACGAGCTGAATTTCTTCACGTACAACGGACTTTTCCATTTCGTCGTGGCCGGGCTCTCTTCCGTTCTTCCCATCGAGCTCGCCGGTCGAAGCGTCGTGGCGGTCTCGCTCCTGGCCATGGCCGGAGCCACCCTCGCCCTGGTCCGGATTCTGCGCCGGCCGCCCTTTCACGCCGCGCTCTTCACGCCGATTCTCTTCTCGTTCGCGACCGGCTGGGGGTTCGTCAACTACGTGCTCGCGACCGCCGTCGCGGGTTACCCGCGCTCGTCCCTGCTTCCGCCAAGAGGCCTGGCCACGCAACCTCTCGTGCGGTAAACGCCCTCACCGAACTTGCCCATCGTACCGCAAGCCGAGCGCCACGGGGACTCTCCGTGGCAGCG
>DATHQY010000327.1:0-8879 GCA_035482215.1 Polyangiaceae bacterium
CGCTCGTAGACCGCACCGACCTGATAATAGATGCTCTTCTTCTCCTGGACGTCCGCGACCAGGTCCGCCTTCCGGGCGTACACGGTGAGGAGATCGTGCCACCGCGACAGGTCGAGGTAGCGCCGAACGAGCGCGTCGATCGCGTGCAGGTCGTCCGCATCGATCTCGAGGACGCGGTTGTAAACGGCGATCGCCGCTTCGGAGCGATTGAGGACGTCCTCCTCGATCGATGCCGCCTGGTAAAGCGCGTTCTTCTTCTCGGCCGGATCTTCGAGAATCTCCGACTTGCGCTGCAGGATGATCGAGAGCTCCTGGTACCGCTCGGACGTGCGGAACAAGCGCTCGAGAGACTCGGCGGCCGCCAGATTGAGCGGATCGATCTCGAGGACCTTGCGATAGAGCGCAATCGCCGTTTCGACGTTGTGGAGGTCGTTTTCGTAGACGCGCGCCGCCGTCATGTAGAGCGCGCTCGCCAAGTTCGCGTCTTCGATTTCGCCCGCGAGCTGCTCGAAGACGCGCGCGAGGTCGACGAACCGACCGGTCGCGCGCGCAAGCCGATCGAGCTCGCGCTGCGTGGCATCGCTGGATGGATCCTCGCGGAGGGCCCGAGCGAGCGTGCCGAAGGCCGCGCCGAGATCGCCCGCCGAGTCCTCGTAGAGCTGCGCGATTTGGTGCAGCAGCTCGACGCGGCGCGCCGGATCGTTGCTGCGGCGGACCTGGACTTCGTGGACGCCTGCGAGCTTCTGCCAGTCTCCGAGATGGCGGTACAGCGGCTCAAGGAGGTCGGCGATCGTCAGCTCGTACTTCGCGTCTTGGCCCAGACGTTCGAGCGCGGCCAGCGCCTCTCCGTTCGTCGGGTCGCGATCGAGCACCTGCCGGTACCCCTCGATCGCGACGTCGACGAGGCCCATCTGGGACTCGCGGAGAGCGGCGAGACGGAGCATGAGGCCGAGCTGCGCTTCGTCCGTCGCGGCGAGCGAGAGCTGCGCCTCGAGGTTGTCCGCGAGCTCGCTCCACATCCTCTGGCTGGTGAAAAGATCGTCGAGCGCGCGGAGCGCGGCCGCGCTCGCCGGATCGAGCTCCAACACCTTCTTGTAGGCGGCGACCGCGTCCTCCGGGCGCCCGAGGCGCTCGTCGTAGATCTGCGCCATCCGCGCGTAGAAGCTCTCGCGCTCCTTGGCGTCGCTCGTCTGATCGATGCGTCGCTCGACGACGCCGATCAGGTCTTCCCAGCGCTCGGTCCGCGTGAAGAGCTGTTCGAGCGCCGCGAGGCCGTCGGCGTCTGACGAGTCGATCGCGAGAACCTTGTGGTACGCCTGCGCGGCGCGATCGACGTCGCCGAGGCGATCGTAGATGCCCGCGATGCGCGTCCAATAGTCGCGCGCGAGATGCGCGTCGGTCAGGTCGTCGGCGAGTTCCGCGTAAAGCGCCACGAGCTGACGCTGGGCGCCGGAACCATCGGCGATGCGCTCGATCTCGTCGCGCGTCTCCGCGAGCGTCGGATCGTCCCGCAGCGCCGACGCGAGAACGGCGAAAGCGTGCGCGGAGTCGTGGACCCGCTCGGCGCTGATGCGCGCGGCTTTCCGCTTGAGTGCGACGCGCTTCTCGACGTGGGTCTGTCCTGCGCTCAGGATCTCGAGCGCCCGAATGAGTTGCACCCAGTCGCCGCGCTCCTCGTAGATCGACTCGAGGATCGCGGCGGCGTCGCCGCGCAGCGGTCCGTCCAGCATCGTCTCGAGCGCGGCGCGCGCGCCTTCGTGCTGCGGCTCGATGAACAGGATCTCGCGGTAATTCTCGAGCGCGCCCACGGCGTCGTCGAGGTGCTTCGCGAGCGTCTGGCCGAGGCGATACTTCAGGTCGACGAGCTGGGCCTCGCCCACGTCGAGTTCGATACGGCGGCGCAGAATCTCGACGTAGGGCTCCCATCGCCCGAGACGTCCGTAGAGGACGTCGAGCGCCGCGAGCGCCTGTGCGTCGCTCGGCTCGTCCTCGAGCACGCGGCCGTACGTTTCGATGGCCTTGTCGACGTCGTGGATCTCGTTTTCGTAGAGCTTCGCGATCTCGTAGTTGATCGCCTGCTTTTCGGCGCCGGCCGTCGCGAGCTCGCGCTTCTTCTCGTAGATCTCGAGCAAGTCCCCGAAGCGAGAGCTTTGCCGATAGAGCCGCTCGAGCGCCGCAATGGCCTCGGTGTTCTCGCCGTCGGCTTCGTACACGGCGCGATACACTTCGAGCGCCTCGTCGACCTTCAGCAGATTGTCGACGAGAACCCGCCCGAGCCGCAGCCGAAGCATGACCGCAGCGTGCCGATCGCGCTCCCGGTCGGCGCGGGCGATGGCGCGGCGGTAGGCGGCGACGACTTCGTCCCATCGGCCGGTGACGTTCGCGACGCGCTCGACGTCCTCGCTCGTGCGTTCATCGCTCGCGAAGAGCTCGAACGCGGACAGGTACCGATCGAACGCCTTCTGCGGGTCGCGGACTTTGCCTTCGTAGAGGCCCGCGACTTCTCGAAAGAGCTCGAGCTTCCCCATCGGATCTTGCTCGTGCCGGAGCTTGACCTCCAGGACATTCGCGAGGGCCTTCGGGTTGGCGGCCGACGTGTAGATGGGCGCGAGCGCGTCCGCAGCCTGGAGATTGTCGGGGTCGAGCTCGAGGATCTTCTCGTACGACTTCGCGGCTCGATCGAGCTTCTGCTTCTTGTCTGCCCAGAGCTGCGAGATCTTGAAGAGGAGGGAAATCTTCGCCTGGGGCTCGGTTTCCTTCGATTCCTGTTGTTCGAGGACTCGGATGAACTCGTCCCACTTGCCGCTCTCCGCGTAGAAGACCTCGAGGTCGTCCCAGCGGCCGAGCGTGAGGTACTTCTTCTTGAGCGCGTCCTGCGCGCGCCGATCGTTCGGATCGAGCGTCAGGAGCGTGCGCCATGCGTTGACGGCGCCTTCGTCGTCGTTGAGGCGTTCGCCGCAAATCGTCCCGAGCTTCGTGAGGACCTGGATCTTCGTGGCTGCGTCGGTCGTGGATTCCGCCTGCCGCTCGAGCACGGCGGCGAGCTTTTGAAAGTCTTTCGCGCGCTCGTAGAGCCCAGCGAGCGCCGCAAGCGCCTCGGCGTTGCTCTCGTCGTTCGAGAGGACCTCTTGCCAGAGGTCGATGCAGACATCGGGTTTCTTGACGCGCTCGGTCGCGAGCTTCGCGATTTCGAGAAACTTGGCCGCTCGATTCGGACCGGAGGGCAGGAGCTCCGCTTCACGTCGCTGAAGGCCGAGAAGCTTCTCCCAGTCGCGGCGCTTCTCGTACATCTGTCGCAGGTACTCGACGGCCTGCGTGTTGTCGGGATCGATGGCGAGAACCGACTCGTAGGCCTTCACGGCCTCCGCCTGGTTGGCGAACTTCGAAACGTAAAGGTCGGCCGCCTTGCTGTAGAGGCTCACCTTCTCGGCCCGATCGGGGACGAGCGCGGCGAGCTGGAGGAGCGTCTTCACATACTCGTTGAATCGCTTCGTGCTCTCTTGCTTGTCGGCAAGGGCGCGAAGCTCGGCGATCTTGGCCGAGTCGATCGCGACATCTGCCGCCGGAGGCGCGGGTGCGGCAGGTGCCGCCGCGGCCGCCGCGACGGGCTCCGAAACCTCGGGCGCCGGAGCCACGGCAGCCGGCTTCGGAGCCGGGGCAACCGGAGGCGCGGCAGGGGTCGCAGCGACAGGAGGCGGAGCCACTGGGATCGCAGCGGGAACGGCCGTTGTCAGTTGCACCGGTGCCGTCACGACGGGCGGGGCCTGTGGGGTCGCTGTTCCCACGGGGTCCGCGGCGACGGCCGGAGCCGTCGGCGTGAGCGCTTGGGGCGTCACCGGCGCATCGGCCCGGTCGGCGATTCCGTCCGCTTGGGCCGGCGCCTGCGCGCGTTGCGAGGGGCGAACCGGCTTGAGCGTCTCGCCAATCTGCGCCTCGAACGCGCGGAGCTGCGGATGCTCGGGCGAAATCGACGCCAGCCGTTCGAAGGACATCCGCGCGCGGATCAAATTGCCGAGCTGCCGCCACGCGATCGTGCCCGCTTGCGCGAGCAGGAACGTAACGTCTTCGGCGTGGGTTGCCGTCTCCTCGGCGAGGGACAGTACGCGATCCCAGTCTCCACCCTTTTTGCCGTAAATCTCACGAAGATAGAGAAACGCGCCTTCGTTCGCAGGATCGAGCTTCAGCGCCTCCTCGAGGAAGCGGTTGCCAATCTCGGCGTTCTGATGGCGGAGCACCCATCGGGTTCCGAAGATGAGAGCGAGCGCAGCGCGTGTGGCCCGATCGTTCGTGTGTTGCAGAATCTGGTTCTGCGTCTGCTCGAGGACGCCGAGGCGTCCTTGCTCCGAGAGCAAGGTTTCGTAGAGCGTCGCAATCTGCTTGTTGGTCGGGTCCGCGTCGTAGGCGCGGGCCAGGAGCCCTTCGGCCTCTGCAGGCGAAAAGCGCTTCGCAACGCGCGACGCGCGAAGAAAAAGGCGCGCTTTGGCAGGTGCCGTCGAAGCCTTCTCGGCAGCGGCCGCGAGCCCGGCAAGGTGCTTCTTCCACGCGCCTTTTTCGAGCTGCGCGTCGGCGAGGCACGCGCTCGCCTCGGCGTTGCTGCCACCGCTTGCGCCGAGCGCCCGCGCGTAGGTCGCGGCGGCCTTCTCCCATTCGCCTTGGTCGGAGAGAACGTCCCCCAGCTCGACGAGCAACGCGCTCGCACGAGGCCCGTCGCCGGCGGACTTCAGCTCCAGCTCGAGGAGCTTCTGCACCATATTGACCTTGCCGAGGTCCCAATAGATGTTGCGGGCCGACTCGAGGCTCTCGGTCAATGCAGGGTTGAGCTTGTACGCGTCTTGGAAGTGCTTGAGCGCCTTCGCTCCGGAAAGGAATTTCCCCTCCAGCAGGCGACCCAGCTTCAGATGGAACTGCGCCTTCGCGACGTTGGCGGCGGGTGACGCGATCCCTTTCTCGAGCTCCTCAGCGAGGCTCTGCCAATCGCGGACGTTTTCCAGGTACGAAAGACGCTCCTCTAGATCCATCGATCGCCTCGGTTGGTTCGATCGCTCAAGGGCAAGACACTGAATTGGCGCGCATTGTCGGGGACACGGGGCAAGCGGGCCTCACGGGGCCGCCCGGCTTGACCGGGGTTGCGGGCCGCGGGATGCGCATGGCAAACGGTATCAGAGCTGGGGCCCAAAGTGGGCGCCCTTCCGCCACATTCGTGGGCCGCCGCACGGCCGCGAAATGCCGGCGTCCCCGCATCGAGCCGGAAACCTCGGTACATGGACGAAACGAAAGCTGCCAGCTTCTCGTGGCGCGCCCGCCACACGCCCGGGCCACCCGGGCGTAACCGCCGGCCGGTTAGTTGAGGGAGCCGCCGAGCCGCCGAGCGATCTCTTGCGCTTGTGCGCACTGGTCCGCGTACTTCTGCGCCTGCGATCCCTTGCAGGTGATCTTGAAGAACGACTGGAGCTGCTGGATAGCTTCGTTCTTCTTGGGCGGTGACAACTCGGCGTAGCCGGATCCGAGGTAGAAATACGCTTCTTTGTGATCGTTGCACTTGTTGCTGTCGCACGATTTCTTTGCGGCCTCGTATTCGGAGACGGCCCGGGCAATGTCGCCCCGATTCTCGTAAACGTCCCCGAGCAGGACATGCAGGTTGAAGAGGTGCTTGTCGTCCGACTTGGCGTTCGCGACCCCCTCCTTCAACACCTGCTCGCCCTGGTCATAAAACATGAGGCGGCGATATTCGTCCGCCAAGAGCACGTAGTACTGCGTCTTGTCCGGGGAGGTCTGGATCGCCTTCGTCCAATTTTGGATCGCGCCTGCCTCGTCGTCGGCGTGGAGCAACACCCAAGCAAGCTCGCCATACGCCTCGCCGTAGTTCGGATCCAGCTGCGCAGCGGTCTGAAACGGAGCCTTTGCGTCCGCCCAGCTGCCGCTGCCCTTTTCCGCGAGCTGCTCGAGCGCATAACCCTGCGAAAAGTAGTAGTCCGCATGGAGTTTCTTTCCGTCGGCCTTCTCGGCAGCCTCCTCCGCCTGCGAACACGCGGAAGCCATCTTCTGCCAGTCTTCCTTCTTCTCGTACGCCAGCGCGAGCTTCCACCAGATACGTGGATTGCTCGCATCGAGCTTCGTCGCCTGATCGTACTTGGAGATCGCCTCGTCCAAGTTCGAACCCTTGGCTTGGTCTCCTTCGTTGGCGAGATTGACGGCTTCGATGTTGTTGCGGCTGCAAGCAACCGCGCCGAGCGCGATTGCAGCGACGACCAGCGATTTCGGGCTCATGACGCGGGGGAGTTTACGAGAATCGCGCGCGCTCCGTCTACTGCCCTTCGCACAAAATGAAGGCGGCCCAAGGACATTTGTCGCGCGCGGACGGCGTCACGCCGCACGCCGCCCACCACACCGGCCGGCAGTGCTCGCGCGGCTCCCTGGCCGGCGGGGCACACGAGCCCGGGCAAATCGCCGACTTGCGCGACGGGATTGCACGAACGAAAGCGCGCGCAGAGTAACTCTGCGCGCACCCGCGATCCCCCGCCTTGGCCGCCCGATGAAACGGCGGAGCCGAATCAGTCGCCGGGATTGAAGATGATCGGATAAACGACCGTGACCATGCCGCCTTCCGGCTGCGGGAACGAGAGGTTCCCGAAGCCGCGGACGACGCACTGCACGACGCCCTGATCCGGCAAGTCGCTCCCACCGTCCGCGGTCATCGAAACGGCGCCGCTGCGGTCGATCACGAACTTGACCTGGACGCGGCCTTGAAGGTTCGGATTGTTCCGCATTCCGTTCTCGTAGCAGAGGCGGAATCGACCGAAATTCTGGCGCACGATGCGCTGGATGACCTCGGGCGGCAAACGGCCGTTGACGGTCGTCGCGCCTTCGCGAATCTTCGGTGCACGCACCTGGTGGCCGCCGCCGAGACGCCCGCGACCATTCCCGATTCCTTGCCCAGTCCCGGTCCCGGCGCCGTGACCCAGCCCACCGAAGTTGCCGAGGCCGATGCCTTCGCCGCGACCGCCGCCGCCTTCACCGACGCCGGATAGACCGAGGCCGCCGGCGCCGAACGAATCGCCGATCGTGTCGCCGAACATGTTGCCGCGCGCGCTCTTCTCGTCCTGTCCAGACGACTCCTCACGACCCCACGGAGCCGTCGGCGCATTCGGATCGCCGCCGCCCATCGTCGAGATGAGGCCGATCATGCCGAATTGCGCAGCTTCCTGCAGAGCCGCCTGCTTCGCGAGATGCGGATCCGGGTTGTCCTTCGGCCCTTGAACCCCGTACTTGTGGCCGGAGTCCTTGGTGTTCGGGTTTCCCATCGAACCCTCCTCACCCTTCGCACGAGTACCCGTGCCGCCCTCTTTCTGATCCGGCGCCGTCTCGGTGACCTCTTGGTCCTGCCGCTCTTCCTGCTCGCGGTCGGCTGCCGCGTTGAGCAGCTTCTGCATCATCAGGATCTGGTCCCGATCGATGTCCTCGCTGTCGTCTCCACGCATATTCGGCATGAAGAACGCGAACACCGCGACGAGGCCCATGTGCAGCAAGAAGGAGAGACCGGTGTAGAGAAACGCCGCCGGCTCCATCGTGGCAAGCAAGCCGACGGGCACCTTCTTGCCCGCGTTGACCGCGCTCACCTGGAACACCAGGGCGCTGCCCTCCATCTCCATTCGCGCTTTGGCACCGGCCGGAAGCTCGTATTCGTACGCGCCGCTCATCTCCGTGGAAGGGCGCGCGCGCCCCGCTGCCACGAGATCGGCCAGCATCACCTTCCCCTGCCCGGGAATGTCGACATAGCCGCGCGACCGCGGAAGGATGACGAGCGTCGCGCCGAGTCCCCGTGAAACGACGATCGGCGCTCGTGTCGTTCCGAGGGTCTCGCTCGGAATGAAGTAATCGCAGGCGTTTTTGTCGCCGAATTCCTCGCCCACGTAGAACGAGCGGGGCGGGGTCAAGTGCCAGACCTGCAGAACGTTCGAGTCCCACAGAATCATCACTTCGATCGAAGATAGGTGCGCGACCTCGACCTCGTCGGGGCTGACGTCGGGTCCGCTCTTCACCATCGAGTAGGTGAAGCCCGACTGCCCTTCGAGCGGCGGCTCGATCCCCAAACCAGGAGTCGACGCGGGAGCTTGCGCATACGCAGCCGCCGCGGCCGCAAACGGCACCGCTGCCGACGGCGACGCCTGGCCCGCAAACGGATTCGCGCCCGCAAACGGATTCGCGCTCGGGCTCGGGGCCGAGCCCGAGAAAGGATTGGCCCCCGAGAAGGGATTCGCCGCAGCCGGCGCCGAGGAAGGAGCGGCCGGCATCATGCCCGGTGCCGTCACCTGAGGCGGCGCCGCCGTCGCGGGCTCCGCATTCTCGAGAACGATCAGGGTCGACCCAATCTGAATCTGATCGCCCGGCCGGATCTTGCACTTGTTGACCCGCTGGCCGTTGACGAGCGTCCCGGGCTCGTTGCCCAAGTCGATCAAAGTGATGTCGACCGGCGACGCCACCTCGATGACTGCGTGCATGCGCGACGCCAGATCGTCGTCCACCCGCAGGTGGCTCCGCGGGTCCTTACCCACTTTGACGATGTCCTGCGCAATCGTGTCACGTCGGACGAGCTGATCGCCCTGATACAACGCGAACGTGAGTGCAACCTTTGCCTTACCCTGGCTATCCATCAATGACCCCATGCCGCGCGGCGTTCGCGCGGTGTCACGTTCGCTGTCTCGGTGAAACTAAATATTTTCGACGGACTTCAGCATTTCCGGCACGAACGAAGTTCGCGGCCGGATCAAGGTCGTGCGCACGGGTCCAGGCCGCACGCGAATCGTGGCGTCCGACGGGCCGAAGCCACCTGCGCTCAGCGGGTCATCCTCGAACTTGTACCCGTAGTCGCCGTTGCCCCC
>DATHQY010000328.1:0-12140 GCA_035482215.1 Polyangiaceae bacterium
TCTTCGATGAGCGAGACGATGATGCCGATGCTCTCGCTGACCCGCGGCTCGCGATCGGGCGGTGCGCACCCGCATGCCCGGAGTTCTTCGTCGTTGATGGCCGACATGCGACGCGACAGATCGAGCGGCGCTTCGCCGCTCTCCTTCGCCCGCGCGAGGATCTTGTCGTCCACGTCCGTGACGTTGCGAACGAAGGTCACGCGGAACCCTCGCGCCCGGAGAAAGCGAACGAGGACGTCGAACACGATGAACGTCCGCGCGTGGCCCGCGTGCGCATGGTCGTAGGTCGTCAGCCCGCATACGTAGAGACGGACGTGCCCCGGCTCCCTGGGCTCCAGCGGTTCTACCCGCTGCGACATCGTATTGTACAACCGAACCGTGGGGGACGCTTCGCTCAAAGCACCCGCTTTCTAGCTCTATCCCCGCGGTTTGACACGCGCGTGGTATGCAAGAGCGGCGTATGCGCGGCCCAGGACACGTGCTCTCCGTCGTGTTTCTCTCCTTGCTCGTTTCTCTGACGGCGACGGCCTGCGTCCACGCGGATTCGTTCGAGGACGGTGTCTTACGAAAAGGTGACCTTCGCGTCGCGTTCGGACCCGTGCCGAGCGGCTGGCGGCGCCTGCCGTCGAGCGACGCGTCGGGCGTCGCTGGTGCGGACCTCGCGTTTCGAGACGACGCGCACGACGGATCGGTCCTCTTCGACGTCCGATGCAGGAACCGCGACGACGACGCACCGCTCGCGATCCTCACCGAGCACCTCATCATGGGTACGACGGCGCGCGAATTCGAATCCCAGCGCGTGTTTCCCTTCGACGGGCGCGAAGCGATGCGGTCGATCCTGCGCGCGAAGCTCGACGGCGTGCCGCTGCAATACGACATCCTCGTCATGAAGAAAGACGGGTGTCTTTACGACCTCGTGTACGTCGCCCCGCCTGATCGATTCGCCGAAGGCGACGCCGATTTCGATCGCTTCGCCCTCGGCCTCCGGGCGGGGCCGCGGACGGTCGCGTCGGCCGCGCAGGCTTCGCCGGGGTCGCCGTGAGCTCCCGGCCCCCGCCGTCGCTTCCGCCGCTGCCGTTGCCGCCCGGAGTGCCCGGGCCCTCGCCGCCGCCCTCGCTGCCCCCCGGATCGATCCCGCCGACGTCCGGCACGGGGCGCGCCTCCCTCATTCCCCCGCCGCCCGTCGCGCCGACGCTGCTCGAGCACTGGAGGGGCCGCGTCTACCGCTTCGTCGAGCACATGGGCGCCGTCGGCGAGCTCACCTACCGCTCTCTGGGTTCGATCGTACGTCGCCCTCTCGAGATCTCGTCGACTCTCTACCAGATCGACTCGCTCGGCGTTCGATCGCTCGGCATCGTCGCGGTCACCTCGGTCTTCATCGGGATGGTCATGACCATCCAGTTCGCATACGGCCTCCAGCGGTTCGGCGGCATCGACTACATCCCGCGGGTCATCCTCCTGTCGTTCTTGCGGGAGCTCGGGCCGACGCTCACGGCCGTGATCGTCGGCGGCCGCATCGGCAGCGGAATGGCGGCCGAAGTGGGCGCGATGAACGTCACCGAGCAGGTCGACGCGATCCGCGCCCTCGGCGGCGACCCTGCGAAGAAGCTCGTCTTGCCGCGAGTACTCGCGGCGATGATCGTGATGCCGCTCCTCAGCGTCTTCGCCGACGCGCTGGGGACGCTCGGGGCCGTCTTCGTCGGCGACGTCGAGTACGGGATCACGCCGCGGCTCTTCATCCAGACGGCGCTCGAGAGCGTGCTCCTCAGCGATCTGTTCTCGGGCCTCGCGAAGACGCCGATCTTCGGATTCATCATCGCCATCGTCGGTTGCCACTTCGGCCTCACCACCCAGGGGGGCACGGAGGGCGTCGGGCAGAGCACGACCCGCACCGTCGTCGTCGTCTCGATCGCCATTCTCGTGGCCGACTATTTTTTGACGCGCATTTTCGTGAATCTCATCCCCGGATGAGCGCTTCGTCCGCGCGAAGAGCGCGGTTCCGAGAGGTTTGACGGGCCCGCGCTCCGATTCCATGATGACCCCCGTGGCCGATTCGCCGCCCATCTTCACGCTCGAGGAGGTCAACGCGCTGATGCCGCGGCTCAAGCCGCTCGTCGCCGCGCAGATGGATCGGCGCAGCGTGATCGAAGATCAGCTGCAGAAGCTGGCGACCCGCCTCGGCGCCATGCCCGACTCGATCCAGGTCGAAGAGGGCGATCCGCCCGACGTGCGCGGGTTGAAGCGCGATCTCGCCGAGCGCGTCGAGACCTACCACGCGGGGTGGCGTGAAGTGGAAGGGCTAGGCGCCGTGCTCAAGGATCCACGAACGGGTCTCGTCGACTTCTACGGAATGGTCGACGGCAAGATCGTTTGGCTCTGCTGGAAGCATGGCGAGGACGCGGTCATGCACTACCACGGTCTGCACGAGGGCTTCGCTGCGCGGAAGCCCATCGAGAAGGCCATGCGCGAACGCCACTTGAATTGAAGATGCCGCCGCCGACCACGCCGGATCGCGAAGCCGCTGCCAAAGCGATCGACACGTTCTTGCGCGCGCTCGGCCGGAATCCCGATCGCGAGCCCGAGCTTGCGGGCACGGGAGCGCGCGTTGCCGACGCCTTCGCGGACGACTTGCTCTGCGGTTACGAGGTCGACGTCGACGCGCTCCTCGCGAAGAACGTCTTCGAAGGGCGCTCCGGCGTCGTCGTCGTGCGCGACATCCCCGTCGCGACGATGTGTCCGCACCACCTCTTGCCCGCCTCGGGCGTGGCGGCCGTGGCGTTCGCGCCGGACGGGCATCTCGTCGGCTTCGGCACGATCGCGGCGGTCGTGGACGCGTACGCGCGCCGCCTCGCCCTTCAGGAGCAGATCGGGGAAGACGTGGCCGCGGCCCTCCAGAAGCACCTCGCCCCGCGCTGGATTGCGTGCCGCCTGACGTTGTCGCATGCGTGCATGACGTTGCGCGGCGAGCGCGCGCACGGCGCGAGCGTCGAAACCGCGGCGCACAGGTACAGGAATGACGTGGACGAGGCGATTGTCCACGCCGCATTGCGCTGACGAACGGCGCGAGCGGTGACCCGAGGGACCGAGGAGAGGAGGCGGCAGCGTTGAGGCTCGTCGGACGCATACCGCGGGTCGCGCTCGAAGGCGGCGCGTTGGTCCGGCTGCACTACCCGCCGTTCCACGTGCTCGTCGCGCTCGTGGACGGGGAGCCCTGCGCCATCGAAGACGCGTGCAACCACGCCGGCGCGAGCCTCAGCGAAGGCGAGCGTCAGGGGCCGTGCGTTGTGTGCCCGATGCACGGGTACATCTTCGATCTCGCGTCGGGGCGACTCGTCGAGCCGCGCGGCCTCTGCGACGACCAGCGGCGGCTCGTCGCAGAAGCCTTGGGGGACGAAATCGTCGTCTGGGACCCGGGCGCCGGCGTCACGCTCCTCGGTCTCTGAAAAAAAAGTGCCCGCGCAGAGGGGCCGGGGGGGCAGCCTCACTCCGCACGGGCAGAGACCGGTAGTGCAGACGGCGTGCCACGCAGCACCGAAGCAGTTCCTTCGACAAAAGGCATCCTTCGGTCGGCGCACGCAGTGCAACTTTGAAAGTAGTGCAATTCGCCTCCTGCACGATCGAAACGGGTCATCGTTGCCAGCAGCGGAGCGAAACTCGCGCTTGCGCAAAGAGGAGCTTCGTCTGGACGGTCGCAGTCGGCGACGACCCGTGGCCCGTGCCGGTGTCGGACGTCCAGGGCCGTCCGTCCGGCGCGTGACCGTCCGACGCGGGTGCCGCGGCGGCTCCAACGAGCTTGTCGGCCGACACGTCGTCGCCTTCTGCGACACCCGCAACGGCGGCGATGCACGAGCGCTCGACCCCCAGCCGCGCGATCGCGGCCGCGCCGCGCAGGACCCAAGAGGCCCCGTCCGGCGACGCGGCGCGCACGCCTCGGCCATAGGGCAGCTCGATGTCCCATCCCGCGTCGTCCGCCGTGCAAAGGGAACGGGCGCCGGACGGGCCGCCAGGGTGGCTCGACGCATCGAGCGGTGCCATCGAAAGAGGTTCGCTCACCGCTCCCGAGTCGGCGTCGATCGCCACCATCCACACCGCCGGCGGCTGGGCCAGATCCGGTTGCCCTTCGATCGCCATGCCGAGCCCTCGGCCGTCGCTCCGCCGCGCGAAGCGAACGCGCGAGGCGCCTTCGAATCCGGCGCGCGGGATCCGCGCGACCTCGTGCGCCACGTCGCCGTCCACACGCCAGACGACGGCCGCCGGCGCGTCGGAAGGCCCCTGCGCCGTCGCCAGGACCCAGTGTCCTTCGATGCGCGCGGCGGCTTGGACGTCCGGAAACGCATCGGTCCCCGAGGGTCGCACTTCGATCGGGGGACGGCCGCTCTCGAGCTCCCAGACCTCGGCGACGGGGCTCTCCTGGTTATGGCGCGCCACGAGCAGCGCGTGATCCGCGTCGTCGCCCGGCACCGTCGACCACGAGGTCGGAACGGCGGGCCCGATGCCCAGCGCGCGCCGCGCCATGTCGAGCGTCGTCCATGGCACGGCCGCGACCGACGAAGACCGCGTGTCCGTCCCGAAGCGCGCGCGGCCGCCGGGTCCGTCGCTCGCCCCATACGGCCACCAAGCCGAAGCCCACCGCACCTGCCATCGTCCGAGCGCATCCCATTCGCCCGAGCGTGGGCCCCACGCGTACACGCGCGCGAACGGCGTCGCGTGCAGCGCGCGCTCGAAGCCCGTGGATGCGTCGGCGGCGAAGCCGACGTCGTCGGGTCCGAGAAGCGGGCCGGGAGCGCCGAAGAAGGGCGCGAACTCGGGCACCGCGCCCCACATGGCGGGGGTCATGATCTTCCGCGGCGTGCGCGCTTCCGGCGGCGCGGCGGCCGTCCTCGCGCCGCTGCTCTGGACCGCGGGCAGCTCGCAGGACAGGCGCAGCTCTCCGCGCGCGGCCGCGGCTGCGGCGGAGACGGGTTCGGGCGGCAGCGGAGGCGGCGCAGGGACCGCCTCGCCCCAACCGATGCGCAGCCACCCGGCGACGACGCACCCGACGGGTCCGCACGCGCGCTCGCGCCCGACGACCGGCTCGGCGATGGGCTCGGGAAGCGCGATCTCTTTGGTCCACGTCATTCCGCCGTCGACCGTCTCGAAGCCGCCGCGCGACGCCGTCCAGCCGAACCCCCAGAGGCCGGCGACCATCGGCGATCCCGCATCGCGGATGTATTCGCCCACGCGCGCTTCGCCGTCGTCCGCCGGAAGCTCGATGCCGATGACCGAGCCGGCCGCGTCGATCCAGCCGCCGACGACGCCGGGGCGTCGCTCCTCGAACCCGTCGAGCCAAACGCCGTAGCGCAGCGCTCGCGCGGCATCGGCGCGAAGCGCCGGGAACTGAATGGGGTGCGCGGTCTGCCGCGTTCCGTCGATGACGGTCACGCGCGCGGTCGAGAGGTCGCCTTGCAAAGGAGGCCGCACGAGGAGCGCGCGGCCGTCGGACAGTACGGCGAGGCGCGCGCGGTCCGGCTGTTCGCCGCGGACGCGGAGCTCGCTCCACCCGGAGTCTTGCCCCGCGTCCGGCCGCGTCCCGGCGGTCGAGATGCAATAGCGCTCTTCGTCGGCGGGGAGGTCGGCGGGGACATCCTCGGTGCGCGCGCGCGCGCGCGGCGCCGCCCGCGAGGCATCGCACGGGCCCCGCACCGCGAGCGCGCCGTTGCCGAACGAGAGCACCTCGCGTGGCTCACTCCACCGGCCGAGGACCGTGGTGGCCTTCCGGACCGGATCGTAGGCGAAGACCTCCGTCGCGCCGCGCGGCTCACCGCACACGAATCCAAACGCACGCGCGCGGAGTCGGACGGCGTGGCACCGCGACGGCTTCAGGGCGAAGGCGTCGGCTTCGTTCTCGACGACGCGGCCGTCGGCCAGGCGGACGCGCGCGATGTCGCCGTCGCGCGCGAGGACGGCGGTTCCGTCGCCGAGGGGCCATCCGTCCGCGACCGCCGCCAGGAGAGGACGTTCGCGTTCGCGTGCGTAGGCGCGCGCATCCGCCCGTGTGCTGGCGCCGGTGGACCGCGCGCGCGGAGCGTTCGCGGGGCCCCCGGGGCCCGCGTCGTCCAGCATCAGTGCGAGCGGAGTCCCGGGACGCAACGGCGGCGCATCGAGAGGCTCGATGGCGCCGTCGAAACGAACCGCATTCCACACGAGGTGCCGATTCTTGTCCTTACCTCCGACCGCCACAGCGCCCAGGCCGGGCATCGGCGCGAGCTCCACCGGCTCGACCGCAAGCGCGACGTGCCGCCACGAGTTACCCGCATCGTTCGTCATGAGCACGCCTTCGAGATCGGCGATGGCCATCGATCGCCAGGCGTCGATCGCCGCTACGCGGCCGAGGTGCGGCGCGTTGGGAAGCGATCCGAGGCCCATGCGCGCGCCCGTCCGGGGATCGAACGCCGCGAGCGACCCTTGCGGGTACCGCACGTATGCGCGATCGACGCCGACGAGGATCTCGGCGACTGTGCCAGTCGACGAGAAGATAGGCACCGCGGGTCCAAGCCACTCGTCCGTGCGCCAGATCGCTTTGGCGACCGCGAAGAGGAAACCGCCGCCGAGGCGATCCGGTAGCGCGACGACCCACGCCGGCTCCGACGCGAAGCGTTCTTGCGCCACCGTGAGGAGGGTCTCGTCGGCGGTTGCGAGAACGCGCATGCCCGCGATCGTCGCGCGCACCGCTCCGTCCTGCGCGTTGCCCCAATAACGCGCTTCCGCGAGACTCGCAGGGACGAGCTGTGCGCCGGCCGCGGCGCTCGAGCTGGCCGGCAGCCGGGCTAGCCCAGCCTCCGCTCGGGCCTCTCTGACCGATTGCCATTCTCGCGAACTGCCACCTACGCCCACGATGCGCGCGAGGCCCACGAAGCCCGCCAAGCCCCCAAAATAAAAAGCGCCGAGCGTGGCGACGGCGACCGCGAAGCGCCGCGTGGACCGGGTCAACCTGCGTACCCTGCGCACCCCTAAACCGTAGCGAGTTCGGTCGGCGCTACCAGCTGGACCAGGCCGCGGAGATGCGCCACTCTTGGGCGCATGTCGTTTGTCGTCGCGGTTGTCGGTGCGACCGGCGCGGTCGGTCGTGAGATGATTCGGGTTCTCGAGCAGCGCCGGTTTCCGGTGAAGCGTCTCGTCGCCCTCGCCAGCGCGCGGAGCGCCGGGCAAAAGCTTTCATTCAATGGAAGCGAAGTCACGGTGACGGAGCTTACGCCCCAGTCGTTCGCCGGCGTGCACGTGGCGCTCTTCAGCGCGGGTTCGAGCGTCTCGCGCGAGTTCGGCCCGATCGCGGCGTCGGCGGGCGCCATCGTGATCGACAACTCGAGCGCGTGGCGCATGGACCCCAAGGTTCCGCTGGTCGTGCCGGAAGTGAACATCGACGCGGCTTCCGAGCGTCCCAAAGGCATCATCGCCAATCCCAACTGCGCGACCATCCAGATGGTCGTGGCGCTCAAGCCGCTGCACGACGCGGCGCGCGTCAAGCACATCGTCATTTCGACGTACCAGGCCACGAGCGGGAAGGGCCATGCGGCGGTGCAGGAGCTCCTTGCGCAGACGCGCGCATCGCTCGAGGGAAAGAACGCGGAGGCGCAAGTCTTCCCGGGCACGATCGCGTTCAACGTGCTCTGCGACTGGAAGGCGGGCGAAAGCGACTACTCGGAAGAGGAGACGAAGATCGTCCAGGAGACCCGGAAAATCCTCGGCGACAATGCGATCGGCGTCTCGCCGACCACCGTGCGCGTCCCGGTTCTCAACGGGCATTCCGAAGCGATTCACGTGCAGTTTCATCGGCCGATGCATGCGGACGAGGCGAAGCGCCTTCTTCGCGACGCGCCGGGCGTCACGCTCATCGACGGGGCCTATGCCCCGGGCAAGCACCCGCAGCCGATCCAAGTCTCGGGGACCGACGCGGTGTCGGTCGGTCGCGTCCGAGATGACCTCGCGGTGCCGGGCGCGCTGAACCTGTTCGTCGTCGGCGACAACCTGCGCAAAGGCGCGGCGCTCAACGCGGTGCAGATCGCGGAAATGGTCGTCTGATTCCGCGATCGGGATTCTCGACTCTTCTAGAGGCCCGTCGACACGGGGTTGCCCGTGTACACCGCCTCGAAGTCGGATCCTTTCAGCTTGCCGAAGTCGCCCACGATTTCGTCGATGTACGTATCCTGTCCGTCCGGGGCCATCGCCGCCCAGCCGTCGTCGCTGTCGCCCTGGAAGTACCAGTCCGACCCGATGTCCGCGACGATGAGTCCGTACTTCTTCATCGCCGCCATGATCACTTGCGACGGCATCGAATAGCCCGAGGTGTCCACGGATGCCTTGAGGCGAAGACGCAGTCCCATGGGCGGATACGCGCTTCCGAGCGGGCCGGCACCGCTGCCCGGCGAGACCGCGTGGGTCGCCGGCGGGATGTAGCCGCTCTGCGTGTTGTTGAAGGTCACGCGGATGGCGTGCGTCACGGTCCCCGCCTGCACCTCCGCGATGCGCACGATCCCCGCGAGGATCGAGAGGCCCGCGAGGTCGCCCGAGGTCCATCCGGGAGTACGAAGCGCATCCGACGTGAGATCGAACTTCGCGCCGTTCGCGCAATCGAACGACGCCGTCGTTGGCACCACGCAATTCCAGGCTTCGTACGAGACGCATCCGCTTGCGCCTTGCTGAAGAACGATTCCGTGTTGGTCGCCGGGCAAGTCCCCCGGCGCGCCGCCGGTCGCCGGATCCCCCTCGATGTGCATGCCGAGAAAGAACGGATAGGCGGTCATCCCCGTCGAGTCGCCCGTCGCCGCGGGATTCGCGCCGATCCATCCGCCGGGCCCTGGATCGCTCTCGTCCGCGTAGAGGCTGAACGTCATCGGCGTGTCCGGCTGTCCGGCGTCGACGACGTTGAACGGAATTCCGTAGTGGTCCGTCGTCCAATCGCCGAAATCGGGATGAAGCGCCCGATCGGGTACGAGCTGGGCGTCGTACGTGTGAGTGACTTGCACGCCGGGTCCGTCGATCGCGACGTTCCACGGATTGTCGTTCGGGAAGATCATGCAACCGGCGATCGTCGTCCCGGCGCCTTCTTGGCCCCCGGGGATGCCCCCGACGGAGCCGCTGCTCGTGCCCGAACTTCCGCTCGCCGCGTCGGCCGTTCCGCTGCCGCCCGCCGCACCGCTGCCGGCACCCGCGTTTGCCCCTGTGTTCGTGCCTGCGGTCACGCCACTCGATCCCGTCGCCGCGCTGGCGGAGCCCGAAGACCCTCCGGCGGAGGCACCACCACCCGATGCGCCCGCGCCGGAACCGCTCCCGCAGCCCGTCGACGCCGCCGCGCCGACGAAGAAAACGAAAGCAGCGGCCCGAAGAGACTCTGTCGTTCGGCGTAGGCGCAAGTGACCCCGAAGAGCGAGGGGAGGACGGCTCTCGCTCGATCCAGCCCAACGGATCGCCGGCGCGCCGGCAATAGACCGCGCGCTAGCCACGACGGCGTGCGCGCGTCAAGGCACGAGCCGAACCTGAACGGATGAGGCTCCTGTCGCTGCCACGCAACACCCCCTTCTTGACCCTCCGCAACGAGCCGATTATCGATCGGGCACTCGCGAACGGGCAGCCGGGCACGGGTGGCGACGCACGAAGCCGGGCATTTCCGGCAGCGCGCGACGGGGGCAACGAAGGAAGCCGAATGGGTTGTCGACAGACGTGGCCGCAAATCTGTAGGGATCTTCAGTTCCGAGGGCGGTGGGTGGCCCTCGATGAGTGCAGGTACGACCCGCGCACCGCCCAACCGATGGAAGGCACGGTCGTCGACGCCGACGATGACCTCGTCGTGCTCTGCAGCCGCATGCAAGCCAGCGACAGCAAACACTGCGCGATTCTGTTCTGCGAAGATCGCGACGCCATCGACGAGGCCCCGCCGAGCTCGGCGCGCCGGTCCGTGCCGCCGCCGGCTCCGCCCCGCGCTTACCACTGAGCGGTCCGGCTACTTCAGAACCGGTTTCAAGAAGGTCTTTCCGTCGCGGATCGCAATCTCGAAGTCGATGGGCTTGCCGTGCCGTTGCCGGAGGCGCTCGCTCGAGTCTCGCAAGCTCTTCGCCACCGTCTCGTACGTGATGGCCGCCGTCGACTCGTTCTGCCGCCGCTTGGCTTCGACGAACTCCACGTACAGCTGCCGCACGCGGTGATCCGAGAGGCTGTCCCCGCTCGATTCTTTGGGCGGAGGCCGGGGAACGGGCACGCTGGCCGGCCGCGCCGGCGGACGCGGAGGCGGCGGGCTCGGAGCTCTCGGGGCCGCCGCCGGTCTCGCCACTGCAGAGGACGGTGAGGGCGGCTTCGCCGGAGGGGGGGGCACAGGCGACGGGATCATGGCCTCGCGGGGAACCTGCGCCGGAACGGGGAACGCCATCAAGGGCGTTGGAACCGAGACACCCGGCCGCACGACGGTGGGCGTCTGCCGCGGCTCGCTCGGTCCCCTGGCCAGCGCAGCCGTGTTTGCGGTGCTGGCTGCCGCCGTCGTGCCGGGTGGAGAAGCGGGCTTCGCAGGCGGTGGGACGACCGGCCCCGCGGCTCGAGGCGGCGCCGGTTTCGCCATGGGGGACATCGTCGCGAGCAACGATGCGTTCGGCGCACGGACCGCGGTCGGCGTCTGCGTCGCGATCGAGGGCGGGTTCGGGCTCGTGGGAACCGGCGGCCTTGCGGCGATCCCGGAAGCGGGCACCGGTGGCGCCGCGGCGGACGGCGATAGGGCGGGCGGCTTCGCAGGTCGCGGCGGAAGGCTTTCGTTGCGGGCCGGCGGCGGATGGCCGGCGCCGCCCGGTCGTGGAACGCGCGCTGCGGCCAGCAGGAAGTCGTCCTGCGGCGCAGCGGGTGCGAACTCCTTGTCGAGCTCCGCCAACTCGGCCGCCAAATCCGCCGGCAGCGGCGCTCCCGGCGCAGGCTTGAAGCGGCCCGGCGCGGGGGCGCGAGCCGCCGCGGGAAGCGGAGGCGGCGCGGGGGGCCCCGAAGCCATCGGTGCTGCCGCCGGCGTGGGCATCGCGCCCGGCGACGGAGGCAGGGGCGGCGCAATCGTCGGCGGCGGGGGCGCGAGAGACTCTTTCTTCGCGGTACCGCGCCCGAATCGCTGCTCCGCGCGGAGCAAGTGCCGCTTGTAGGTGCCGTTCTCGATCTCGCGGCAAATGCGCTGCCAGTGCGATTGAAACGTGTTGTACCGCTGCAGAACCATCTGAAAGCGGAAGCGCAACGCCGTGTTGCGGATCTGCTCTCTGCGGAGCACGTAGATCTTGCGATCCACGTCTTTGCGGGCGACGCCGGGCTCGATTCTTTCGATGCCCATGAAATATTGGTCGTAGAGCGACCTCAGACGGTCGATCGCGACCTCCACGTCACCGATCAGGCTTTCGAGCTCCGTCTGCTCCACTCCGCCGCCCTTTCAAGGCAACGGCACGACACGGACGTTGTCGAAGCACACTTTCACGTCCCAATCATTGAATCCGAAGTGGTCGTGCCCGACGCCCGCGAGCGGCGATGTGTCGCCGTACGTGAGCATCTCGTTTCCATCTATCCACCAGCGAACCGTCTTGCCGTCGTTCCGCTCGACCTTGAAGCGATACACCTGGCCGGCGATGACGGGCCTCTCCCGAACGTCGTCCGAATTCAAATCGACGACCGCGATCTCTTTCCGATCGTTGCCGTGTTCGTTGATACGCGCAAGCACGTGAAACTTGTTGTGCCATCCGCCGAAGATCGTGAGGTAGCTCGTGGCGTTCGTGTACGACAGCGAGGTCGCGTAGGAGCGACCATCGCCCCAGAACTCGGCCTTGAGGTCGCCCTCGGGCGAAAGGCTGACCGCGTCGAACTCGATCCGTGCGTTCACGGGCAGCGTGCGTTTCAGCCAGAGGCCGTGGTTACGCGCGTGCTCGCCGCAGAGGCGACCGTTTTCGATGTGCCAGATCCCGGGTGAGGTCGCCACCCAATCCGCGCTCGGCTCGAGCCCGCCGGACGTGCTTCCCGCAGCGCCTGCCTCTCCGGGCACCGCCCGCGCGGGGACGCCGTGCTCGAAGTCATCCTCGAAAGGGACCTTCAGGAGATCCACCGCGACGGGGGTCGGCATGGCCGAACGAGCGGCCGTGGCGACGACGGTTGCCCCC
>DATHQY010000329.1:0-7756 GCA_035482215.1 Polyangiaceae bacterium
CCGGTCGACCCTGCTTTATTGGCTGGGCGTCGGGCTGGTCGTCGCCGGCCTCTTCGCCGCGCACCTTCTTCCATGCGTGGACTATCCGCAGCACCTCGCGCTGAGCGACGTCGCGCGCCGCCTGCAAGACCCCAACGCGCCGGAGCGCGCTGAATACGAGCTGAATTTCTTCACGTACAACGGACTGTTCCACTTCGTGGTGGCCGGACTTTCTTCGGTTCTCCCCATCGAGCTCGCCGGTCGAAGCGTCGTGGCGTTCTCCCTCGCGGCCACGGCCGCCGCCGCGCTCGCCCTCGTCCGGATTCTGCGGCGCCCGCCGTTCCACGCGGCGCTCTTCACGCCGATCCTCTTCTCGTTCGCGGTCGGCTGGGGCTTCGTCAATTACGTGCTTGCGACCGCCGTCGTGGGGTGGACCCTCGTGTTCCTCGCGCTCGCCGCGATCCGGCCTCGGCTTCCGACGCTCCTCGCGGCCTCCGCGCTCGGGCTGCTGTGCGCGTTCGCGCACGTGCTCGCGATGCTCGTGCTGTGCTTGATCGGCGCAGCGCTCGTGCTCGAGCTCGCGTGGCGCACCACGCCGCCGTCCCTCGGTGCGCTCGAGCGTACGATGCGCACCCTTTTGCGCGCCGCTCTCGTCGGGCTTCCACTCCTGCTGGGGTGCGCCTTCTGCGTCGAGGTCTACCGCCGGCAATACGGTTGGGATCCCAACATGTACCGGGATCCGACCATGGAGGGGAGCGCCCCGCCGCTCTGGCAGAAGTTCGTCTTCTTCAGCGCGTTCGCGACGGATCTGTTCGGCGACGCCACCGACCAGGTCGTTCTTTGGCTCGCGATGGGCATCATGGGCTTCGCGGCCTACAAGGCATGGACCCGCGACGGCGATCGAGGCCGCGGGAGCCACGCGAACCGCGCGGGTGGCGCGCGAACCGCCGACGCGGAACCCGCACCGCCGATCGTCGCGCCCTTCGTCGTGATGACCCTCGCGTACTTCACGACGCCGATGGTGCTGATCGGGACGCACCTGATCTTCCCGCGCCTCGCGCAATGGGCGGTCTTCGGCGCCGTGTTCGCGACCCCCGCGTTCCCCGAGCGCATCCGCGCGCGCGTCCGGGAGTACGTCCTGCGGCTCGGCGTCGCCGCGGGCCTCAGCCTTCTTCTTCACTGCATGCTCTTCGACGCCGAGACCCGCGATGCTTCCGCGATGATCGACGACCTGCCGCCGGGACGGTCCGCGACGGCGGTCATCTGGGACCCCGGGACCATCGCGTTTCGCAACGGCACGCTCACGCACCTCGCCGCGTACTACGCCGCGCGGAAGCACGGCCAGTGGGCGTTCGCATTTGCACGGTACCTGAGCGTGCCCGTGCGCTTCCGCTCGGGATCGCAACCCGCCTGGCCCCTCAAGGGCTGGGAGTTCGACGGCGAGCAATACAATCCGCGCTGCAAATACGCGCGCGCGTTTCCGCTCGTCCTCATCAAGGCCCCCACGCACCTGTCGCGCGACGCGAGCGGCGAGTCGCTCGTCCGGCAGCTCGTCTTCAAGCAGGACGCTGCCGCGGTAAAGCTCTTGTCTCACCACGGACGCTACTGGGCGTTCGACACGACCGGCCTTCCGGAGGACGGAACGCTGTAGATCACCGAGCGCGAATCTCACCTAGGGCCTCGGTTGCTCGAGTCGGCCTACGAGGCACGTCTATGCCGCGAGCTCGTCGCGCGGGGCGAGCGGCAGCGGGCCATGTCGCTGATCTATAAGGGAATTCAGCTGGATTGCGGCTATCGGATGGACCTCGTGGTCGGCGACCGTGTCTTGGTTGAACTGAAGACCGTGGGCGCATTGTTGCCGTCCACGTCGCCCAGGTCATCACGTACCTGAGATTGTCCGGGCTGCCCGTGGGACTGCGGGTGAACTTCAATGTTCCCGCTCTTCGCCACGGCCTGCGCCGCCTCTGGCTATCTTCTCTCTCCTCCCCTCCTCCCCTCCCGGTTTGTCCCCTCACCAGCGGCTTGTTCGAGAATCCCGATCGCTCATCGAGACCTCGCCCGGGCGCCGCGGCCCGCGGCTTTCTCGAGGCTTCGCTTCGTGGTAAGCGCGCGTCGATGCATGTTTTCGTTGCCGGCGGCGCCGGCTACATCGGCTCGGTCCTCGTTCCCACCCTGCTCGCGCGAGGCGATCGCGTTACGGTGTTGGATCGCCTCTACTTCGGCGACACCCTCGCGCGCGCGCAGGCCAGCTTCGGCGACAAGCTGCGGATCGTGCGAGGCGACGTGCGCACCTTCGATCTCGACCTCTTGAAGGGCGCCGACGGCGTGGTGGACCTCTCGGGGATCTCGAACGACCCGTCGTGCGAGCTCGAGCCGGAACTCACGCAAAGCGTGAACGTCGGCGGAGCGAAGCGCCTCGCGCAGGGGGCGCGCGAGAGGGGCGTCGAGAGATACGTCTTCTCGTCCTCGTGCTCGGTGTACGGGCACGGCGAAGGCCTCGGGCTGACCGAGACGAGCAAGCGGCACCCGGTCTCGCTCTACGCACGTGCGAAGGCGGACGTGGAGGACTTTCTCTTCGCGGGCCACGGACCCGGGCGCTCGCCCATGGAAGTCACGTGCTTGCGTCTGGCCACGGTCTTCGGCCTGAGCCCTCGCATGCGATTCGACCTCGCGATCAACGTCATGACGAAGAACGCGTACGTCGGCCGCCGGATCACGGTGGACGGCGGCGGCCGGCAGTGGCGCCCTTTCGTGCACGTGGCGGACGTCGCGCGCGCGTTCGAGCTCGCGCTGAACAGCCCCGCCTCCAAGGTGGCCGGCCAGGTCTTCAACGTCGGGTCCGACGCGAACAACGTCCAGATCCTGAACCTCGCGTTCCGCGTGCGCGACGCGGTCCCCGGCACCGAAGTCGTGCACGCGCCGACCGATCCGGATCTGCGCGACTACAACGTCGCGTTCGACAAGATCCACCGCGTCCTCGACTTTCGCGCCGCCTACAGCCTGGACGACGGGATTCGCGAAGTGCTCGGCGCCCTTCGCGACGGCGCCGTCGATCCGGACGAGCGCCGCTGGTACACGCTGAAGCAGTACATGTTCCTCCGCGAGGCGGAGAAAGCGCACCACGATCTCGCCATCGATGGCCGGCTCCTCACGGCCGCGTCGTGAGCGCGGACGGACCGCCGGACCCGAACGTGCGCGTCGAGTTCTACCGCCATCAACTCGGCGAGGAAGAGGCGTCGTCCTGGCAGCGCGTGCTGTCGACGCTGTTTCTGACGCTCGGCCCCCAGGTCGCCGCCTTCGAGGCGGAGCTCGGGCGGTTTCTCGTGCGCGGGCGGCCCGACGCCGTCGCGCCCTTCGTCGTCGGGACGAACGCGTGCTCGATGGGGCTCTTGCTCGCGCTCCGCGCGCTCGACGTGAAGCCGGGCGACGAAGTGATCACGACGCCGATGACGTTCGCAGCGACCGCGAACGCGATCCTCCATCTGGGCGCGACGCCCAAGCTGGTCGACGTCGAGCCGGAGACGGGCCTCATCGATCCGGCGGCCGTGCGGGCCAGCATCGGACCGTCGACCGTGGGGATCCTCCCCGTGCACCTCTACGGGCAGCTCGCGGACATGAGGGCGCTGCGCGACATCGCGGATCGGCACGGCCTTTTCATCGTCGAAGACTCGGCGCACGGCATCGAGATGGAGCGCGACGGGATCCGGCCCGGTGACCTTTCGAACGCCGCGGTGTTCTCCTTCTACGCGACCAAGAACCTCACATCGGGCGACGGCGGGGCCGTCGTGACGCGCGACGCCCAGATGCGCGACCGCCTGCGCCGGCTGCGCAATCACGGAGGAACCAAGGCCGCCACCGATCGCCATGGCGAGAGCTACCAGCACTGGGACATCGTCGAGCTCGGGTACAAGGCGAACCTGACGGACCTGGACGCGGCGCTGCTCTTGCCGCAGCTCGCGCACGCCCTGGCCAAGCGCGATCGGCGCGAGGCCATCGACGCTTTCTATCGAGGTGCGCTCCGCGAGCGCATCGCCGATTTCGCCGCCGCGCCCCCCGCCGGCAACGGCGTGCCGTGGCTCGTGGCCCGTCGCGGCCGGAGCAGCCATCATCTCTTCACGGTCCACGCGCGGCTCGGCGAGCGTGACGCTCTGCTCGCGAAGCTCGGCGCGCGCGGGGTCGGGACCGCGGTGAATTACCGCGCGCTCCACACGCTCACGTACTTCGCCGAGACGCTCGGGGTGCCGCGCGGAGCGCTGCCCGTCGCCGAGGCGATCGGGGACCGCACGATCAGCCTGCCCATGTTCCCGACGCTCACGCAGAACGAGCTCGATCACGTCGTGGGAGCCGTCGCGCAAGCCTGGTCCGCGACCGCCGCCGAGCGCGCATGAAACGAGGGTCCGGCGATCCGTGGATCGCGGCGATCGCGGCGATCGGGCACGTCGCGTTCGGCGCTCTCGCCCTTGGCGCCCTGGCGTTCGCCTCTGCGGCGATCGGCGCGTGCAGCAAGCATTCGCCAGGCGACGGCGAAGGGGCCCCCTCGCCGTCCGCCAGTGTGCTGACGATCAGCGTGGGCCTGGGCGCATGCGACGACCTCGCGACCTGCGAGCGCGAGTGCGACGCCGGGTCCGCCGACCGATGCCGCCGTCTCGCCGCCAGCTTTGCGCTCGGCAACGGCGCGCCCCGCGACGAGGCACGCGGCACCGCGCTCTACGAGCGCGCCTGCGCGATGAACGACGCGCCGGCCTGCGTGTTCGCGGGACAGATGCACGAATACGCGCATGGCGTACCGAAGGACGAAGCCGCCGCCGTGCATTTCTATGCGCACGCCTGCGACCTCGGATGGTCCGCGGGTTGTTACAACTTGGCCATCATGTTCGAGAACGGACGCGGCGTCGCGCGCGATCCCGGCAAGGCCGCTGCCCTCTACCAGGGAGCGTGCGCCGCGGGTGCAAAGACGGCGTGCGATCGCGCTCGCGACCTTCAGGCTTCGGCCTCCGACGCGGGGGAAGCGCGCTGAAAGGAGGAATTGCTCGTCCAGCGACTCAGAACAGGCCGATGGCGAAGTGGAACGCCCCGAAGTCCTCGTACGGGCGCCGCGTCACGTTGATTCCGTAGTCGAACACGAGGGGCCCGACGGGCGTCTGCACGCGCATGCCCGCGCCGACGTCGGCGCGCAGGCTGAATCCGTGGGCGAACATGTAGCTCGGGTCGTTCCAGAGATTGCCGAAGTCGGCGAAGAGCGCGGCGTCGACCGGCGCGCGCACCGGGAAGCGAAGCTCGAAGCGCGGATTGATCATCAGATTGCCGCCGCGAAGCGGGATCTGGTCGACGGTGAACTTCGAGGGGCTGCCGGCGGCCAGGTTCGCGGTCGCGGCGATCTTGTCGGCATCCTCCTGCGGAATGAACGAGTCCTGCAGCCAGCCGCGCATCGACTCGAAGCCGCCCATGAAGAAGAGCCGGTCGGGATACGTGCAGTATTGTTCCTGGGGGACGGGATTGATCGCGGTCGGTACGTAGAAAGGCCGCTGGCACTGGGCGACGTTCACCACTTCTCCGAGGCGGAGCTCCGCGGCGAAGGTCACGGCGTTCGTGAGCGGGAGGTAACCGGCGACCGTCTGCGTGAGCCGCAAGAAATGCGCTTCGTACTGTTCGCTCGAATCGGCCGTGCCCTGGACGGGATACGAGTTCACTTCCTCGATGTTCGCGGCCATGTACGTGCCCTTGTGGGCGTTGAAGGCGTTGTCGCGACGGTCCCACGTAATCGTGACGTGCCCGGCGAAGACGTCGCTGTCGCCGTCGGGAACGCGGAGAAGAAGCTGCAGGTCCGTGTTGCCCGCGTTGTTCTGCAGGTACGTCGCGATGTTCGCCGCCTGAAAGAGGTAGATGTCGTTGTGCTCGTAGTCCGGGCCGCCGCTCACCTGAAACTCGCGGCTGGGCCGCCAGATCAGCGTCCCGATCACCGAAGCCTTGTTCAGCGTGAAGTCGCGTTCGAGGTCGCGCACGTAAACGCCGTCGAGTTGCCCGCGCACGGTCGGCCCGAGGCCGATTTCCGGCCACGACATGGTGATCGTGTCGCGCGTCGCGATGCGGAAGCCAATGCTGCGGCCCCCGTAGTTGGCGGCGACTTGCGGGTCGAGGATGAGAAAGTCCGGCAAGTACGAGGCCTGCAGGTGGACGGTGATTCCGAACGCCTCGCCGAGGAGATTCCGGTGCCCGTACTCGAGGACGCCGCGGACCCCTTCTCCCGTGGAGAAGCCGGGGCGGACTTCGACGTATTGCGGCTCGCGCTCGGCCACGTCGATGATCACGTCCTTGATCGGCTGGGGAACGTACGGATCGCTCAGCGAGACCGTCACGCTCGTGAAGACCCCCAGGGTCGCGATGCGCTCCTGGGTCTTTCGGGCGTCGCTCGCGACGAACGGCCGCCCGACGGTGAGCGCGATGCGCCTCCGAACGATGCCTTCCTTCGTGCCGACGAGCCCGCGGATCACGATCGAGCGCACCGTGACCTGGTCGCCCTCCGCGACGTCGAAGCGAACGCGCGCCCGCGTGTTGTCGGGCGAGGGCTCGAGGGTGTACTTGACGTCGACGTAGGCGTAGCCGGCCTCCTTGTACCAATCGACGATGCGCCGGCGCACGTCGTCGAGTTTGGTGGTGCTCAAGGGCTCGCCCAGCTGGATTTGCGCGGCCTCGGCGACCGCGCGCTCGCTCGTGCTCTTCACGCCCGTGAAGGCCACGTCCCAAAGGCGGGTGCGCGGCCCGAGACGCACGGGGATCACGATGCGCATCGACGGCGCGCAGAGAATGCCCCGCGTGGGGTCGGGCACGCACGAAGACGCTTCGCTCGACGGCAGATCGAGCACCGCGGGAAGACCCGAGCGGTCGTACGGGCATTCATCGACCGGCTCGGCAGGCGTGGGCACCGGAACGCAACGTCCGGCGGGCGAGCGCGGATCGCACCGCGCGCGCACGATGCGCACGGGTCCGACCTCGGCGTGCAAGAAGCCCTCGTTTCGGTAGAGCTCCTGCACGTGGAGCGCGGCGCGCTCGTACGTGCTTTCGACGTACGTCGACTCGGGCTTCAGATCGAGCGGGAGCGCGCGATCGGATGACCCTCCCCGCTCGCTCCCGGCACCGCCGATGGTCGCGCTGACGCCGCGCGGGTCCGGGTTCACGAAGAGGTCCGCGCCGGGCAGCTCCTCGTCGAGATAACTGTCGATCTCCGTACCGATCGCCCCCGGCGAGCTCGGACCGCCGTCATGCAGGTGTTTGATCGCGTCGGGCTTGAGGCAAGGGTAGCTCCGCTCGGCGACGGTGACGCGCACCCCTTCGTGAATGCGAAACACGGTGAGCTGGATGCGGTCTTTCGGATCGCTCGTCAGCACCGGATGCACTTCGACGTCGAGGAACCCCCGCTTGACGTAAAACGCATGAAGTTTCTCGGCGAAATGCGCGTTCGAGCGGTCCGTCTCGTTCTCGACTCCGAGGGTCGCCTGGAGAACGTCCGCGTCGAAGTGCTCGTTGCCCTCGAACCGCTGGACGAAGAACGGCCCCGCGTCGATCCGAACGCGGAGCGCGATGGCGGATGCACGGCGGTCCGTGGCGCTGGCGGGCGCGCGCACGAGATCGTGCGAGACGCGGGCCCGGGAATAGCCGCGGGTGCGAAGCGCCTGCGCGAGCTGGATGTCGGCCTGGTCGAGCGCCGGCTCGTCGGCCCGATCGTGGGGTTTCACGGGGTAACTCCCCGAGGACCTGAGAATCTCCCGCGCGTCGGCGT
>DATHQY010000330.1:0-24115 GCA_035482215.1 Polyangiaceae bacterium
ACCCGGCGAGGTCGAGCGTGTCCAATCCGTACCGCGTGCGGTAGTCCCATGGCTCGAGGTCCGCCGGGTTGACGAGATCCTTGCCCTGTTCGGTGTGGCCGACGCGGATCGAGACGCCCGGTTCGACCGCGACTTCGACGAACTTGCCGAAATGCATGGGCGGCGCATGGAAGCGACCCGTGATTCCCCCTGCGGTCTCGACGTTCGTGAGCTGCCACAGGTCGCCCAAACTGTTCAGCGCAGGTTGGAGGTTCGAGCTGTTGAGGCTCCCGGTGTAATTTTGCCGCGAAAGAAAGTTCGTCCACATCAACCATGGCGCGACCTCGACGTTTCCGCCGCCTTCGAGCGTGTGATCGAGCTCCGATTCGAGGATGACGCGCGCGCTGCTCACGCCTTGCGCGGGCTGGACGCACGAAGCGTTGTTCGGCGCGCAGTTCGCCGGGTAGTACGAATTGAACGTGGGGTATGCGTCGTAGTAGCCGATGCGCCCCGCGTTCAGGTCGTCCTGCCGGACGACGCCGGGAAGCGCCGCTGTGGCGGCATACGCAGTCGCCAGAACGCGCAGGTGGTCGCGATCGCCCAAGTCCGTGCCGTATTGCGCGTTGATCGACGCAGACTTCGCCGCCCGGTCTTCGCCGAAGCCCTGCGTCTCACGGAGCGAGAACGCGGCGAACGTCTCGTCGTTCGCTTGCTCTGGGGCCGCGATACCGACGACGCGAGCTTGGTTGAACGAGCCGTACGTCGTCCTGAGCTCGTAGCCGCGCTCGGCGACGCCGAGATCGAAGAGGGCGCTGCCGACGATGGCCGAGTCGCCCTGGCGCGGATCGTAGGGTCCTTCGAGCACGCGAATGCTCCGCACGACCTCCGGAATGATGAAGTTGGCGTCGGCGTAGCCCTGCCCGTGGATGTGCAGCGGAATGTTGATGGGGACTTCGCCCACTTTCATTTCGATGCCCGACCCGTTGTCGAGGTCGAAGCCGCGCAGGTACACGTCGTTGCCGAGGCCTTCGCCGTCTTCGTGGTCCACGAAGAAGCCCGGCGCCGCCGACAGCATCTCGCTCGTCTGCTGGCGCGGCGACGCGGTCAGCGTTTCGCGATCCACGCGGATGTCGCCCAGGCCGCGCGGCGACGCCCAGGCCTTGCCGCGGACATCCACGGTTTCCTTGGGCTCGCCCCGGGGGGCGGGCGCGATCGGCGCAATCGATGCGATCGGCGCGTTCGGCACCGGTAGGGGGACGGCGGGGGGCGGCACGGGAACACTGGACGAAGGGGCCGGCGCACCCACGGGCGGCGCATGGAAGACGACGACGTATTCGATGCGCGAACGGATCGCCCGCCCGTCCCGCGTCGACGGCGCGAAGCGGACCGCTTTGGCCGCGTCGACGGCGGCCACCACGAAGGCATCGGGTGTGTCGGCCGGCAGGCGCGACGACTCGAGCGCCGACTCGACGGCGCCGGACGTGTCGATCACGAGCTGCAGCGTGATCTGCGCTTCGCGAGGCGACGCAGCGGCCGGGACGACGGGCGCGATCGGAACGAGTGGCTCCGCCTGAACGACCTGGGCGTGCGCAGCGGTCGACGTGAGCAGCGTGACAACGAACGCCGCGCCCCACCGGAGGCCGCACGGCGACAGGAGAGCGGAGCGATCGCTCACCCGGCTCCCCCCCTCACATGAGGCTCCACTGCCCGTTGTTGAGCCCAGGCACCGAACTGTCGCTCGGTTCACCGGACGTGAAGGGATAAATCACGCTGTCGACCGTCGGCGTGGAAAAAACGATCGTGGCGCTGGCGCCGGGCGCCAGCGGCGGGATCGTCGCATCCGAAGGAAAGCACACCGTCGTCGGGCAGCTCGGCGGCAGATCGGGATATGCGGCGGTGACGCTCGTGCAGCCCACCGCGAAGCCGTGGGGCGTGGTCCCAAGGTTCGTGAGCGTGAGGGTGACTTGCGCGTCATTTTGCGTGTTCAACAGGTTCTTGGAGAACCCTGTGTCGTCGACCGTCAGATCGAACGTGTAGTAACCGCCGCTCACGCCGTCGCCGTCGGGAAAGCAAGCGTCCGTGTCCGTTTCGGCGGCGCCAGCGGCGGCGTTGCTTCCGCTGCCGCAATTCAGCCCGGCAGCAGCGCCCGCGACGAATAGCGCCGCGCGAACGAGACGCGCATCCGGAAGAACCATGGCGCGGACATACCGCAACCCTTTCATCCGGGTTATCCGGCAACTGCCGGATGCTTTTGCTCGGAGCCGCATTTTGCGCGGCCGGCATACCGCGAGCACCACCCATCCACCCACGGGGCGAACTGGCTCTCGCCGAATCGGCTCATCTCGACCGGCTGTCAGAAAAGAGGGCCCACACCGGCTACCGACCGCCCGCCCACTCGACGGCTTCGGCGAGCTGCGCGACGAACAGCGGCTCCTGGTAGCTCTCCGACGTGTGGCCGAGGGCCGTATAGAACGAACGGCCGCCCTCGTAGACCTGGTACCAGGCGATCGGGTGGTCTCCGTCCATGCCGCTGTCGCCCGGCGCGTAGCTGTCCTCGTCGAGCGAGAGCAGCACGTGCACCCGTCCGCGCGGGTTGGTCGTGAAGGCGTACCATTCGTCGGTGCGAACCCACGGATCCGGCAGCCCGCTCGTGGCCGGAAACGCGGGATCCTCCACGTGGATCGCCGCCTGTTGAATGTCCGGGTGGCTCTGGAAGTAAGCGCCGACGAGTCCGCCGTACCAAGGCCAATCATGCTCCGTGTCGGACGCGGAGTGGATGCCGACCCACCCCTTGCCTGACTGGACGTACCGCACGAGGGCGGCCTGCTGGTCGGTATCGAGGACGTCGCCCGTCGTACTGAGAAACACGATGACGTCGAGCCTCGAGAGGACGCTGTCCTGGAACTGGGTCGCGTCTTCCGTCGCCGTCAGCGTCCATCCACGCTGCCCGGCCAACGTCGTGAGGGCGGCGATCCCGTCCGGGATCGAGGCGTGGCGATAACCGGCGGTCGCCGAGAACACGAGTACCTGTAGCGACGCGCTGCCGTCGGGCGCGACGTTGGCGGCGCCGGCGCTCGCGCGGCTCGCTGAAGACGGCGCGCACGCGAGGAGCCGCGTCGCGAGAACGCCGAGGACGGCCCCGGTTGCGAGCGCCTTCCAGCCGAAGACGACCGGGCGGAGGAGGCGGAAGAGGCGTGGGACGGCGACGCGCACTTGGGTGCGCAGAGGATGCGCGGCCCGGACGTTCGTGGCAAGCGTGGCAGGCACTCTGCCCGCCGGCGGGTGTTGGTACGGCCCGGGGTTCATCGCGTGCCTCGTGCCTGATGGCCGCGGGTGCACGCACGGGCGCGATCGAGGAGGCGCGATCGCTGCCGCAGGTTCTCCGTGAGGAAAGCCGCGCGTTCGAATTCGACCCGTGCTTCCTCAGCGCGCCCGAGCTGCTCGAGGAGGTGCGCCCGTGCGCTCGGAAGCAGGTGGTAGTTTCGAAGCGAGCCTTCTTCCGACAACGCATCGAGCGCCCTTAAGCCCGCCGCGGGCCCCTGGGCCATCGCGACCGCGACGGCGCGATTGAGCCGCACGACGGGAGACGGCGCAAGCGCCTCCAGGGCTCCATAGAGGGACACGATTCGCGTCCAATCGGTGTCCGCCGCCGATCGCACCCCCGCATGACAGGCCGCGATCGATGCCTGCAGCGTGTATCGCCCCGAGGATTCGGCGAGACGCTCGGCGCGTTCGAGCTCCGCGAGGCCGTGCGCAATGAGCGCCTTGTCCCAGCGATCGCGATCCTGATTCGTGAGCAACACCGGATCTCCCGCTTCGTCGACGCGCGTCGCCGCCCGGGACTGCTGGAGCTCCATCAGCGCCAGGAGACCGTGGGTTTCGGCGTCCTCCTCCACGAGCTGGACGAGCATGCGCCCGAGACGAAGCGCGTCCTCGCACAGCTCCAAGCGCATCAGATCGTCGCCGGAAGTCGCGGCGTAGCCTTCGTTGAAAATCAGGTAGACGACGTCGCGCACCGACGCGAGCCGCCGAGCGAGCTCCGCGCCGCGCGGCACTTCGAAAGGCGGGCGCGTTTCACCCAGCGTGCGCTTCGCGCGGACGATGCGCTGCGCGATCGTCGGTTCCGGCAGGAGGAAGGCCCTTGCGATCTCCGCGGTCGAGAGCCCGCCGAGCAGGCGCAGCGTGAGCGCGATGCGGCCTTCGATCGGCAGAACCGGATCGCATGCAATGAGAACGAGGCGCAGCATGTCGTCGCCCACTTCGCCTTCGATCTTCGCTTCGAGGTCGGGATGCTCCTGCTCGCGCTCGCGTTCCAGCGGCAAGAGCTGATCGTGTTTGCGCGCGACGAGCGCGTTCCGTTTCAGCGCGTTGAGCGCACGGCGGCGCGCGGTGACATAGAGCCACGCGCCCGGGGCCGTAGGGATTCCTGACGTAGGCCACTGTTCGAGCGCTGCCACGAGCGCGTCTTGCGCAAGCTCCTCCGCCAGGCCGACATCGCGCACGAGGCGCACGAGGCCCGCCACCAAGCGCGCCGATTCCGTCCGGAACACGGCGCGGATTGCCTCGTGCGGGTCGCGCACACTCACCGCGTGCATTCAAGCACGGGAGGTGAACGTGGACCAAGACCGGCTCTAGCGCTTCGCGGGCTGTTCGTACACCGCGAGGATCTCGCCGCGTCCGTCCCCCGCGACGGTCATGAAGCGGCGGGCGACTTCGACGGCTTCGTCGAGAGACTTCACGTCGATGAGCGCGAAACCGTCGATGAGCTCTTTCGTTTCGGCGTACGGCCCGTCGACCGTGAAATGGCCGTCGGCGAGCTTCAAGTGCGTCCCTTTCGTCGGTTTCTGCAGGCCGCCGGTCAGCACCAGAATGCCGGCCTTGGCCGACTCCTCCGTGAACTTGCCAAGCGCCGCCATCTTCTCGGGGGTCGGCGGGTCCTTCACGGTCGGCTCGTAGGTCATCAGGAATTTCATCGCGTTTCGTCTCCTTGGAGGCACTCGAGCCTGGTGGGCTCAGGGATGCGTCTTCGCTTCGATCGTCAATCGAGCGCATTCCGGATCGACACGGCGACAAAAAAATCTTTGAACGTCGATCCGGCCGCGCCCCGATTGACGAGAGCCAGAAAGGAACGCTGGAACGACCGAGCTCGGTCGGCCGGCGAATGAAATCATGCAAACGATCGCACAAACGACTCAGGCGCTGCCGGGCGCCGCAGGCACGAAGGCGGACACGCAACTTTGGATCGGTCGCGTTCTTCGCGTTCTCGTCGTGATGTTCATGGCCTTCGACGGGACGATGAAGATCGCGGGCGAGCAGCACGTGGTCAAAGCGATGGGCGAGCTCGGCTGGCCCCGCGGGCAGGCACTCGCTCTCGGCCTGGTCATTCTCGTGTGCACGGCGCTCTACGCGATCAGACGCACGAGCGTCCTGGGTGCGATTCTCCTGACCGGTTTTCTCGGCGGCGCCACGGCCGCGAAAGCTCGCGTCGAGGACGCGTCGCTGCTCTTCTCCGTATTCATGGGAGTCCTCGTCTGGGCCTCCCTCTATTTCCGGTACACGCGCGTGCGTGCCCTGCTGCGATTCGGCCGAGACTGACCGGGCGCCGCCGAAGGGGCGCTCAATTCCGGACACTCCAGTGACTTCGCTCTTGCCAGCACGAAGCGCGAGCCCCCGTAGCGCTTCCGACCCTCAGTTGCACGCGACGCTGTCGAGCAACGTGCACGTGCCGACCAACCCCGGATCGCCGGCCTGTCCGGTGGGACTGAAGCACGCGGCGAATACGTCGCACGCGGCGTTGCACGGTTGCCCGTCGGACGCGACCTCGGAGCACCTCCCCGTGGCCGGCCCGCCGTCGGGAAGCGAAGCAGGCGCCCCCAGTCCGACGCCGGAGCCGACGCACGATCCCACGAGGCATCGAGTCCAGTTGCCGTCGCACGCCTGTCCAGGCGCGGCCCACGTGATCGGGTTGCACGTGCCCCCCTCCGCGGAGCAGCCAAACCTGACGACGCCACCGCTCATGCAGGGGCCCGCGATGCAGCCCATGCCGGGAGAGCAGTCCGAATCGCCGAGACAGAATCCGCCGTCGGCTCCGAGTCCGCAGGTCGCGCTCCCTGGAACCCCCACGCACGAGAGCGGGGCCGCGCAGCCGCCCGGATCGCCCGGCGGCATGGCCCCTTCTCCGCACGGAGCCCCGGCTTCGCCAAGCGCTTCGCACTGGCCTGTCGCCGCTGCACAGTAAAGGCCGGTTTGGCAAATGTTCGACAGGTCGTCGCAGCTCGCCCCCAAGTTGCCCTGCGTCAACGCCGAGCAGCTATAGAGAGGGTCCGGCGCCGACTCGGCGCCTGCTTCGATCAAGCAGATTGCGCCGCTGCCGCATCCTCCAGAGAAGTTGGCGCTCGCGCAGACCTGCCCGTTTTGGACAAAAGGGGTGCAGGTTCCGCACGTCGCGGGGCCGACCTGACCCCCCGGAGTGATGGCAACGCTTCCGAAACAGTTCCCGCTCTGGCACTGGAGCCCTTCGTTGCAGGGCGCCCCGCCCGCCAACGAGCCCTGGAACATGCACGCGATCGGAAGACCGCCCGGGAGTTCGCACGCGGAAACGTCCAGCGCCGTCGCGCAGGCCTCGACGGTGACGGGCGTCATCGGGCTCCCGGGCAGCGCCATGTCGTTCAGGCAGACCTGGACGAAGCGGGCTTCTTGCCGCGCCCGTTCGGTGGGAGGCAGGATCGGGCCGCCACACCGCAGGTAGGTCGCCGCGTAGTAGTGAGAGCACGCCGACGCCGCAGCCCCCGCGTCGCTGTCAACCCCTCCCTGTGAGGTACCGGCGCCGGCGTCGTTCCGACTCTCGACGAGCGCCTCGCCGTCGCAGCCGAGCGAGCTCAAGCTTGAAGCCAAGGCCACAGCGAACCGGAGAACGATCGGGCCTCTGCGCACGCTTCCCATGATTCACAGGTTAATATGGGAGCATGCGGCGGTGTTTACTTGCGTTCGGGCTCGTCGGGCGGGCAGCGCAGCGACCAGGAGCCACGAGGCTTGGACGATGGCATCTGTTCGGCCGATCGCGTTCCTGAGATCCGACGCGGGATCGCGTACGACCTGGGATTTGCGGAACGAGCGGATCCGAGAGGGGCTCTCGATGCCAGGCGTCATCGCTGTCGCCCAGTCGATGCCGTTGGTGCGCGACGAAGGCACGGTCACCCGGCGTCGGGAGCCACGCCTGCTCATTGGCCGTCCGCTCCGCATCGGTGACGACCCGCCAGTCGGGGCTCGCCAGGAAACGAGCAAGTAGTCTTCATACCCGCCGAAGTAACCTCCCCTCGACCCCCTGACGCGGAGAGGAGTCGAGTCGACACAATCGCTGCAAGGGACATACGCCTCGTTCCAGTCGAGGTTCCACTGCCAGACGTTGCCGGCCAGATCCATCTGCCCCCATCGTCCGGCGCCCGCCGATACGCTTCCTACCGGGGCGATTTGCGCCGCAGCGCCCGTGCAGGCCCCGGATGCGCACGTGTAATAATATCCATAGATGGCGTACTCGTTCGTCATGCCGGGTGGCGCCGGCCCCCAGGGGTATTCCCGCTGCTCGTCGCCTCCGGCCGCGGCATACTCAAATTCGGTCTCGCTCGGCAAGAAGCCGCCGTCCCAGATGCAGAAAGCGTATGCCTCGTACCAATTGACGCAATTGACCGGAAGGTCGTCCTGGCTGCTGGAAACGGCCGACCAACTCGATGCCGGCGCACATGCGAGGTTCACGTCCGTTGGGCTGATCTGTGCGTCGTCGCCTGCAAGCCAGCCCGGCTCGTAACCGCCGGCGGTCGCGACCAGACCGTTGCCGCCATTCAAGTGCGTGTGCTTGCCCGCGCCGCCGGGGGGGAAATAGCCCGCGTTCCAGGCCGTCACGAATTGGCGAAAACGCCCTACGGTCACTGCGTACTTGTCCAAGCGAAAGGAGCTCACGGTGGCCGGGTCGGCTTCCCCGGCCGGCCCTCCATCCGAAGGGACGAGCAGCCCCCCGTCGGCGCTCGTTTCGTCGTAGGTACGATAGAAGAATCCTCCGTCAACACCGAGGCTCGCGCAGCAATCTTCGCGACTCACTCCGCACGCGCTTATTCCGGGGCCTCCCGGCGCGCAGCTCAGCGGTAAAGCGTTTGCGTCCAGCGTGTCGCCACTCGCGCCCATCGACTGCGTCCATCCGGCCGTCGCGCCCGTCTCCACGTTGCTACCGCTCGTGCGTCCGCCGCAGCCCACGACTGCCAGAAGGATCGAACCACCGCGTAACCACCGCCACGACGAAGACGACGCGATCACGCGTCCAGATTCGCACCGAAGCGACGGGAGGGCACGCGTTCTGAGGCGGGCCCGCGACGCTGGCGACCGCGTGCTACTCGCGACGTGGACCGGCGCTTCGTTGTCTTCGCGAGTCTCGATCGCCGGAACTGGCGACGATGGCCATGCGCACTGCTTCGGCTTCCCGATAGGGGGTCGCGACCCGATACACCACCATCGGCAGGATTCGCCACCGAGGATCAGCCAAAGGCTGCATCCGAGATGCTCAGAACCTGACCCCGGACCGCGTTCGATCCGCACTGAGGTCGCAGAGAGGTCGGACCGTTGCACGTCGTCCCTATTTGTTTCCGTTGCTTCCTTGACTGCCCTGCGATGCGATGACCGATCGAACGGACGGAGGGGACTTTCGATGGCGGCAGCTTTCCAGTTTCGTTTGAGGTGGATCACCGTCTGCATGTCATTGCTCGCAGCGGACTGCATGGACTCCGCGAACTTGCTTCTCAAACCACCGGTCAACGCTGGCTGCGCGAAGGCGGGACTTCGCGGGTGCGACGCGATGACCGAAGGCGTTCTGCTCTACGTCCAAGGCGACAAGAGCGCCGCCGAGACGAAGATCAAGGAAGGGGCAGCCCAGAACGCGCCGGCCCAAGTCCGCGCGTTTGCAAGCCAGTTGCGCCTCCTGAAGAGCGTTCCCGGTATCGAGCAATACGTCGCTCCACTGATGGAAGTCGCGGACCTTCTCGCGCCTGAACATGAGCGAGAGAGGGAACACGGCCAGCCCGTCGATCTGGCCAGCAAGGAGCACGGTTCGTTCGGCCAAGACACCCGTCTGAACCGGGACGACCCATTCCAGCCGCAAGGTGAGGTTCGCCGCGTTGCCGAGGTGGCGATTCCCGCCGCCGACACTCGCACTCAGAGGTGCCTCCTCTTCACGGATATGCCATGGGAGTCCGACTCCACCACAGCTCGATGCGTCAAGCTCGGGCAGGGCGCGATGGTGGTGACCGATGTGCAGACCACCGGAGCGTGCCACGACATGCTGGTGAGCAGCGGTGTCAACCGATTCTCGTGAGAGGGCGGCGGAATAGCGCGATCGGGATCACATCAGGGCGAGTGCTTGCCCGCGCTGCCGCCGACATCGTCCTTCTCCGCTTCGACGAGCTTCGCGAGGAACTCGTCCGAAGGCTCCAGCTCCTTCGCGAGCTCGGCGACGTGGTTCATCGGTTCGAGGCGGTCGGCAAGGCGCGCACGGCGGCGATCCAATGGGCCGCGACGTCAGTATGGGCGACAACGGGGAGGCGACGTTCGTACTCGTCCATGAGCTTACGGATCCGAAGCGCGCGATCGCGGGCGTCGAGCATCCGATCCAGGTCCCGTACGAGCCATTCCCCGTACCACTGAAGTCACTCTCCTCGGAGTCGCCTCATTTCGGCGATTCTCCGCTGCTCGGCCTCGCGTGCCTCCGTATCGCGCTCGCTCCTGCCGACATCGGCGGCCCGTTCGATGGCCACGATTGCGCGTCCGAGGAAGTCGTCCAACCGCCTTATCGCGGTGTCGCTCCATGACTCGGCCCGTCGTACTTGTAATGGGTGAACTGAACGGTCAGGCGAAGGGAGCCATCGGGGACGTAGTCGTACGTCGGCGGGTTGAAGTACCCGGCGCTGGCCATCCGCGAGCCCGGGCGGCTCGACCTGGTCTTCTGGGGCCTGACGACGCAGGGGCGCGGCCTCGGCGTGAAAGTGCGCGTTGAGACGGTCGCGCGGCCCCCCGCGCACCGCGAAAGCTTCTGGCACCGGCGCTGCCTCGTCGTCGTCGACGGATTCTACGAGTGGAAGCCAGAGGGCAAGGCGAAGCAGCCGTTTCGGATCGCAACCTCTTGACCCTCGCCCCAGGCCAGTCTCAGATGCTGTCGTGCGGGACCCCGTAGCGAAACGTCAGCTCTCGTGCCGGCCCCGCCACTTCGGCATGCCATGGGATTATCTTTCACGAAGGCTCATGAACCGTGCCTGTGGGGTCAGCGCGGGAGTCATACGGTGAGAAATTCAATAGTCTTGGGTAGGTTCTCGATTCGACGAACCGCACTGCCCGTCGCGCTTGGCTCCTTGTTCGCGTGCACGGCGCCGTCGTTGGCGCACGCGGATCCCAACACGAACCAATGCGTCGACCAGAACGCCACGGGACAGCGGCTTCGTCGTGACGCGTTGCTGCTGAGGGCCCGCGACGCCTTCCGCCTATGTGCGGAGGCGGCGTGTCCCGCGCTTGTGCGCGACGATTGCGCGAAACGTCTCGACGAAGTCGAGCGCGCGTTACCGACGATCGCTTTCGCGGTGCACGATTCGACCGGAGCGGACGTCGCCACGGTGCACGTCAGTATGGATGGCGCTCCGTGGGCGGATTCGCTCGAGGGCAAAGCGATTTCGGTGGATCCGGGCAGGCATGTTTTTCTCTTCCGCGCGGATGGTTACGAACCGACGACGCGGCGAGTCGTGCTCACCGAAGGAGAGAAGGGTCGACGCGAGCAGGTCGAATTGCCCGGGAACGCTCCATTGCAAGGGTCGCCGGGGGCAGGCGTGACGAGCTTGAGGTCGACGACTGCCCTACCCTCGATGCTCGCGACCGATTCCGCCGCGGGTCCGGCGTCGCCCCGGGTCGGAGGCGTGGGCATACAAAGGATCGTCGGATTGACGCTCGGTTTGGGAGGCGTCGCGGCTCTGGTCGTGGGCGGCATCTTCGGCGGCCTTGCGACGTCCGCCTGGAACCAGGCCAAAAGCGACTGCGGCGGCAACCCGAACGCCTGCACTGACGTCATCCACGGGCAATCGGATCGCAACGCGGCGCTTACCGATGCAACGGTCTCCACCGTCGGCCTCATCGTCGGCGGCACGCTCCTCGCCGGCGGCGCGATCGTATTCTTCACCGCCCCCGCCCATGACGTTGAAAGGGCGACGCGCTTGACCGTCGCGCCCGAGGTGGGAGCGCACGGGGGCGCGGTGATGCTGAACGGTGGCTTCTGATGGACCGCCATCGGGAACCCTGGCTCTTCGGAGCCGCGGTAGGAACGTCGGTCGCGCTTTGGACGGGCGGCTGCGCGTCCCTGGTCGGCATCGGTGACATCGTGGGGGTCGAAGACGGCGGCGATGGGGATGGTGGCGCGTCGCGACCCATCGACGCGGCCGATGCGACGACGGCGAGCGCGGTCGACTCGGGCGGCCGCGCGGGCTCGAGCTACGACAGCAGCACGGAGCAGCAAGGGGATGGCTCGGGTTCGAGTGGGCTCGGGCCCCCGGTCGACGCCGGAAGCGATGCGGACGCGACGAGCCCCGTGTCGGTGGTGGCCGAAAACGACGCCATGGGGGAGAGCGGACATGATGCCGTCGCGGAGAGCGGGATCGCAACCGATGCCGCACCGATGGACGCGACAGTGGACCCCTGCGCCATCGGAAACGGGGGATGTGCCTCCGAGGCGACGTGCAGCGATCGACCGAACGGCGGTGCGCTTTGCACATGCAACTTCGGCTGGACGGGCGACGGCACGGCTTGCGTCAACGACGGTCCAACGTGCCCCGGGCCGGCCGGTTCGTGCGTCACCTTCGTACCGACCGGAGGCGTCGAGCAAGCCGATCTGGATGGCGAAGGCTTGCTGCCCTTCGTCGTGGTCAACTCCAACGCGGCGGACGGAGGCGACGGGGGCTCGGCGGGAGACGCGGCCGTCGTCGCCGGCGAAGTCGACACGAATCCCGAGGACACGGTGATCGACGTCGACACAGGTTTGATTACGAACAACGGAATCGTCCTTCGCCCGGCGACGACGGGGAACACGGCGGTTCGCGACGTTCAGGCCGGAATTGCGTATCGACAGACCGCCGACAACCTCGCAATTTTCACATTTCGCTCGCTCACGGTGACCGCAGGCACGAACCTCAAGCTGCTCGGACTCCGGCCGGCCATTCTGGCTTCTGCGACGACCATGCAGATCGACGGTGTCATCGATATTCGGCCCATGACGAGCGACGGAACGGCATGCTCGTTCAACGCGACTGCCCCGGGCGGTTATGCGGGCGGAAACGGTGGGTTCAATAGCGAAGAGGGCACGATGCCGTCGACTGCGGGACAAGCTCCGCAAGGCTTCATCGGGGGAGGCGCGTCGCAGAGCGCGGGTGGCGGCGGCGGCGGGCACGCGGCGGCCGGGGCAACGGGCTGCTCGGACGACGGGGGGGGCGATTGCGCGCCGGGCGGCTCGTCGTACGACATCGCTTCGCTCGATGTTCCGGCGGACTTCCACGGTGGCGCGGGCGGTGGCGGCGGGGGATTCAATGCACCCCAGCGGGTGAATCCATCTGAGATATTTGGTGGCGGCAATGGCGGTGCGGGAGGGGGTGCTCTCCGCATGGTCGCCGCCGATTCGATCACGGTCGGCGACGGCCCGAGTTACGGCGGGGTGAATGCGGGAGGATGCGGCGGAATGGCCGGGGGTACATGCGGGCCCTTTTGCGGACCTTCCCCCATCTACACCGGTTCGGGAGGTGGAGGCGGAGCGGGTGGGGCCGTGGTTGTCGAGGCGCCGCGAATCGAGCTCGGAGCGTTCGGCTCCGTCGTCGTCGGGGGCGGTTCCGGCGGAGACGAAGCAAACAACGGTGCCTCTCCGACGATCACCGCCGCAGCGCCTGGCTGCTATGGCGGAACCCAAGGGGGCGCCCCGTTCCTCAATTCGACCGGCGCGGGGGGCGCGGTGAGCCCTGTTCCGGTTTCGGGAGAGGCAGATTGTGCCGGCGGCGGCGCGGGCGGATGGATTCGCTTCAACGCAGGAGGGGGCAACGTTGCGATCGCCTCTGGAGCCCTTCTCCTTCCCGCGGAGGGCTCCCCTGCCGTGAGCATCGGCGTGCTCGTCGAATCCGATGGCGGTCCGTGATCCGGTCGGTCCCGGCACGGGTCTTTCTTCAGCGCGCCTTCGACGAGCGCGTCGTATCCCATCGACACCTTGCGCATGTCGACCAGCTCGTCGGCGTTCGTCGACCCATCGGCGGTACCGGTCCGGATCTGCATGCGCGTCCTGGATTCGTGCAGCATGCGTCGATGATGTCGCCGGCCGACTGTCGTGGAATCACTGGCTGGTCCAATTGCAAAGATCGTTGGCTCACCGTCGGAGGATGAGTTGCCTCTGAAGCTCAACCAAACGAGCGGCCGGCTGTTGGGCATTACGTTGTGCACTCTGTAAACTTGACACGGCCGCGGCAACCCTCCTTTGTGCATCAGAGAGTTGTTCACCCTTCTTCGTGGCCTGCGCCTCCGTGTCGTCACTGCATGGGGGCGCACGCGCGATCCTGGCATGCCCAACCCGCCTGACAGACCGGATTACAGACCATCCCCGGCAAGCTCAGGTCCAAACAGACGTAGGTCCCTGCGCAACCTTCAAGGCACGCGTACTTATCAGACGGACAGCCGGCGTTGGCATCGTCGTCGCCGGCATCGTCGTCGCCCGGCGACCCACCGGACGGAGAGGCGTCGCTGGGCGGCTCCGTAGAAGCGCAGGGGCCGACCGGCGGACAAGTGCCGCCCGCGGAGAGCTCCTGGCACGCCATGCCGAGGCACGTTGGGCAGAGCGCGTCGCCGGCCGGACACATCACCTGCGTAAGGCACGAGTGCACCGGGCACGCGCCCGCGTAGCAGCCGAGAATCCCGCACACGTCGCAGAGCTGTTCGCCGGGTCCGCACGCGGAGTCCCCATCCGTCGAAGGGCCCGCGTCCACGCTCACCGGAGCGCCGCGGCTCGTCTGGCCTCCACAGGCGGCGGCGAACGCCACGAGAACAACGCCGAGCCCCCGCATGCCCCCAAGCATAGCCCCCACATCTGGGTCGCGCTCCGTACGCCACCGCTAATCCGCATCACCCTGTCCGCCGTCGGTGCAAGGGACGGGGTCGATGGATCCAGGATACGCGAGACACCACCCCGGGCAGAGCGTGCTCACGCGGCACTGGCACGTCCCCGGCCCCTCCGACTGGCACCAGCCGGGCCCGACGAAATCCGCGGGGCAGTCGCAGTTCGGCCCCCCGCAGCCTTGCGCAATGAAGATGCCAATCGTCGCTGCGAGCGCGGTCCCCATCACGATGGCCCCAGTCCGCATCACTCGAAGGTAGCAGCGGAAAGAGCGGGTGCCTGATGGCTCTCCGGACATCCCAGAGGTAGCGCGCCGCGTAATCTGCCGGCGCCTCGGGCGCGCGAGCGGCAAGACCACGCTCGCGGCCGCGCTCATCCCCTGTGCGCGCTCGCGGCGGACCTCTCACGATGCGGCCCTGGGCAGATCCCGACCGCGTTCATCGTGTCGCCGACCTCACCGCTCGCGAAGATCGCGCTCGGAGTGGCGCGGGAGCTTCTGCGAATCTCTCCGCTCGAGCGCCTTGTCGTCGACGACGGGGACACGACGACAGGCTTCTCCATCCGTCGGCCGGACGGCAAGACCGTCGCGATCCGCTCGGTCGCTGCGAGCAAGGGCGGCGCGAATCTCCGCGGCGTCGATGTGGTGACCCTGGTTCTCGACGAATCGGAGTTCTTCGCTTCCGATGAAGCGGCCCTCACGGACTCCGACCAGATCGGCGCTGCGATCGGCCCGTCGATGTTCATGCGGCCGACTCCCGAGCTCGCCCTCGACATTGAGCGCGAGACGCTCCGTGATCCAATCGAGACGAGCAGGAGCACGCGCCATGCAGGCGTGAGCGAACCGAGCTTGATGAGCGAGGCGTCGTTCTCCTCGGCGCCCTTATCGAATGCCCACCGTGACGCGGCGAGTTGCAGACCGGCGCTCGCCACCATCGTGCTCGGAGCCGGGCCGACAGTCCCCCCGGCAGACTTCGCGAGCTCTCCGAGGTTGTGCGATACGAACTCCTCAGCGGCGTCCCTATACAGCTTGAACGATGCGTCGTCGGCGATCTTCTTCAGGCCGACCGAGTCGATGAGGCGCACGCGACGAGCCTTCGTGAGACCGCCTTTCTGACCGAGCGCCTTGGCGGTCGCGGAGTCGGCGATCTTGGCATCGTGTCGAAAGACTAGCGGCACGCTGGGAGCGTGCTACCGCTGGCGCTATTGGACGCGGAAGCTCGTCGGGCGGGCGGACCTCCACGCGCGGGACGCCGGCGCCTTTGCCATGACCGGTTCGAAGGGCCATCAATGCACCTCGACCGTCGAGGGGGTACGCTCAGGGGCATGCGCTTGTTGTGGGCCGTGCTCTTGGCGCTCGTCGCGGCCTGCGGCGGACAGACGCACGACGGGCCTCGCGTGGTGGGCGATGGCGCGGTCGAGTGCCCGGCCGGCGAGATCTTGTGCGGCTACGGGTGCCCAGGCTCTCCGCCGTCTCCACCCCAATGCGTCAAAGGAACCGGATGCGTCGTCGATCCTTGCATCCCGCCGGACGACACCATGATCGACGCGACATCGACCCTCGTTGACGCCACAGCCAACGGCGACGAAACGTCCCACACCGGCATCTGCGAGGGGGACTGCCTTTGCTGGACCTTCGACGCTTGCCCAGTGGACCTGGGGTGCTACCCGTCGCAGACCGCGCTGCGCAATGGCGCCTTGGACGCCTTCTGTGGGAACGGCATCGTCGAGTGCAACGCCAGCGGGACGGCGTGGTCCATCGGGACGCCGACGAACAACTGCAGCAGCGGAGAGACCGCGGTCGATGTCGACGGGGGGCCCACTGGCGCCGTATGCTGCGCGACCGAAACCGCTGAGCCAGTCGATGACGGCGGGAGCGCCGACGCGGTACCGCCGCCCGAGCTCGACGCCAGTGGCAACGAAAGCGACGCCGTGCCGTGCCCTGAAGGCGAAGTCCTGTGCCCGACCTACTGCACGAATCCCGGCTACAGCGTCTGCACCGCGGTCGGAGACGCCGGTTGTCCTGGGCCGCCGTTCGACTGCGCGCCTCCGAAGTGACCCGAAAGATCGCGGTGCTACGGTTGTGTCATGAAGACGGGCGCGGTCGTCGTGCTCATGTTGGCCGTCGGGTGTGGTGGCCAAACAAGCCGCGGCGCTCCGGTGAGCATGGACGCGGGCCCTTCGACGGATGGCGACTCCGCGTGCGGGCCCGCCGAACAGCTCTGCAACGTGTGCGGGATTCTCGGCTGCTACGCGGGCGCGTGCCCGGTGCACCCTTGCCTTACGCAGGTGATGTGTCCGGCCGGCGAGGCGCTCTGCCCGTCGTGCATCGGCATGGCGTGTCAGGAGCTCTCCGCACCCGGAGATTGTCCGCCGGTCGGCCCGTGCGCTTCTACGGAGCCGCCGAGCGACGCCTCAACGTACGACGCGCCGGCGGGCGACGACGATGCCGGTCCGTGCCCCCCCGGACAGACGTTCTGCCTTGAGGGCTGCTTCGTAACCTACCCGGCTTGTGTCGTCGGTGCGTGTCCGCCGCCTGAGCCGTGCCCCCCGCCGGAACCGGACCAGACAGATCAGTGCCCGGACGCCGGACAGTATCCCTGCCAGCCCTGCCTGAACGTCCCGGCGAGCTGCGTGGACATCGGTGGCTGCCTGCCCGCCAAATCGTGCCCCGCGAGCGGTCCAGACGATGCTGGGGCTGCATGCGCGCAGGGACAGCAGCCGTGCCCCGTCGACTGCCTCGGGGACTACGTCTGCATGACCGCGAGCTCCCCGGACATGGAGTGCCCGCCCGTGTGTGCCCCGCCGGCAGAGGCTTGTTACAACGGTATTTGCGTCCCGATGCGGTAACCGCGGACCAGGATTGAAGCAGACCATCAGGCAGCCGCCGCGCCGCGCCCGAGCGCAGACCACATGGCCGTGGTGTCGTCGCCGACGAACGCGATGAGCTCTCGCATCTGCCCTTCGAACTCGGCGGCGTTGATCGCGCCGGCGACGAGGTCGCGAGCGAGTTTCTGGCTGCGAGACTCGTAGAAACGGAGCAGCGTCTCCACGTGCGCGACCATCTGGCTCCGTGTGAATTGCGCTTCGAAGGCGTACATCACGCGCCCGCCCGATTCGCGCGCAAGAGCTCCTGCAGCGCGGCCTCGGCGCGCAGCGCGCGCGTCTTCCAGAACAGAACCTCCCCTGTGGCGCTGCCGTGCCAAGGTTTCTCGTCTGCGGGGCGTCCGTCGTCGCGCGAGCGCGGCGGCCGGTCGCCGGCGGGGCGCTCCACGTTTGCGCGGAGGTCGGTGGGAAAGGCTGCTGTCGTCATTGGTCGTGATGGCTCCTGTGCGCCCTGCGGGGCGTGTGTTGGGGTCGGAAAGCTTCGAGGCGGTCTGCCGCGAGCGGCCGGTCGGGATTGATCGGAGGCACGTCTTCGTCGGCCTCGAAGACCTCGACCTCTTCGTCGTCGTCGCTCACGTCGCCGTCGTCGTTGGCGGTCCAGCGTGCGGAGGCCTGCACCACCTCCGCGGGCGTGTGGCTAAGCCTCGGCTGCGCCATTCGCGGCCTCCTCCTGCCCTGACGCGTGCGCGCAACGCTCCGCGTCTGCCTTCTCCATCAGGTTCAGCCAGCTACGAAGCTCGCGAATGAGGCGGGCCGGCGACGGCTCGTGCTCGCGCCATTCGCGCTCCCAGGTCCAGAGCTCGGACACCTTGTCGCTGATGAAGTCGCGCGGATCCCATTCGCGGGGCTCCCCTGCCTCTGCGACGCCAGATACGGCATCGACGAAGGGACGGATCGTCGCGTACGGGCGGCCAAGCCCGTACGGCTGTGGCGCCGCACAGAACGTCTTGAAGTCGGGGAACGGCTTTCCGTCCGCGTCCTTCCAATGCTCCCAGGCATGATGCTCCTCGGCGCGATCGACGTAGTCGGCCACCTTCTCCGGCACGATCGCGATCGACTTCACGACGTTCTGGAGCGACGAGCGCAAGGCCTTGCACCAAGGCTCGGACCCGGGCTCCGCGTTCCAGTCGCCAAGCGTCTCGGCGTCGGGGTGAACGGTTGTGACTCGTGCTGTTCTTGTCTTCATGTGACCTCGCTCGTAAACGCCGTCAGAAAGGGCGGCCCGGCCGGAACGACCGGAGAGGGCCAACAGAGCGACGCAGGCCCCTCTGCGGGGCGAGTGCGCGCGAAGAGCGGCCAGCGGCTCGACTGCCCGAATCGTCGACACACGGGCAGGAACGCTGACCCCCGATCCGGAGGGACCGGGTCTCGCCGTCGCGAAGGGACAACGCGGCGGGCGAAGAGGTGCCCGCGAGACGGCGCGGGCGGCCGGGCTGGTCGGGGACCACGACGTGTCGACGACAAACGCGACTCGTGGCAGGAGCCGGCGCGTGGCTCCTTTGCCCGGGGTTGGAGACCTCCAAGCCGAACAGTTTCGCGCGACCGACACCGGGCCGGGCGCGCAAGGAAATGGGCAATGCGTGGGGTATTCGCCGCGTCTCGGGCCTTTTGGCTCGGCGAATTGCCTGCGCGGAATCGGATCAGGACTCCGGTGCGGCGTTACAATCGCGGCGTGCTGCGCATCGCGATCGCGTTCATCGTGCTGGCCGTCGCGGCTTGTCGAGGAACTCGAGTACCGCCCAGGCGAGCCTCGCGCGCTCAAGCGACAGCGGCAACGAGGACGCCGATGCAAGCCAGCCTGCGAATTCCTTGAGGCTGTACTCGTCCATGTCGTTTGCGCCGAGTTCCGCGAGCCGATGCACGCCGAAGAGACCTTGCGAGATCTCGATCTGGCTGAGCGCCCGGCCCCCCTCCACCGCGACTTGTATTCGCTGACGAGCCAGATTGTCGGTCGGCGCGTCACCACCCTGCGCGTTCAACTCGCGTGTCGCCACCTTCTTCGGCTCTTTGGACCGAGCGGCAGCGCGCCGTGTCGATCCCCTTGTGCTCTTGGCTTGCGTGACGAGCGGTCGCTTCTTCGCCATCGGCGCCGATCGTAGCGCTGCTCTGCACATTGCCTGCGACGGGTCGGGCCGACGTGCTGGAGGCGCGTCCCTTTTAGGGCGGGACGTCTCGGTCATGCCCACGCCCGCTTTTCAAAATGCCGGAACACGGCGACGACGGCGAGCATCTCGCGAACGCCCTCGACGGTAGCCGCGACATCATCCGGGACGCCAGGCACCCGCTCGAAGATCAGCCCGCCGAACACCGAGCAAGAGTCACCGACGGTGACCGGAGCCGACTTTTCGGCATCCTCCGATCCGCTCGAAGTGCCCGAAATTACAGGGCGCGCCCGGCAGGATTCGAACCTGCGACCTACGGCTCCGGAGGCCGTCGCTCTATCCAACTGAGCTACGGGCGCGTGTTTCCGGGGGCCAGGGTTCTGGCACGGCCCGGTTCCCCAGGCAATGCCCGTGCGCAGCCCGGCCCCGTTTCCCCGCGGTCACCCATTCCGCTACCGCCGGCTTACAAAGCAGGAAGCGCCAGCCCACGGGTTTCCCCGCGGACCGGCGCCTCGCCGACCCTGACCTTCGAGCCGCTTATTCGCCGCCCGACGATTCCTCGAACTCGGCGTCGATCACGCCGCCATCTTTCCCGCCTTTGCCACCACTGGGCGGGGGCGGAGCGTCCGGGCCTGCGCCTGGACCGCCGTTGGCACCCGGCGGCGCACTCGCGCCGTACATCACGCCCGCGAGGCGATGCGCTTCCTTCTCCAGACGCGCGCTCACGTCCTGGACGGCCGCATCGTCTTGCTTCTCGACCGCGGCGCGGCCTTCCTTGATGAGGGTCTCCAGCGTGAGAACGTCCTGCGCCGGGATCTTCTCCTTGCTCTCGCCGAGCGTCTTCTCGAGCTGGTAGCAGAGGTTGTCGAGCTTGTTCCTGCGCTCGACCTGCTCGCGGCGCTCCTTGTCCTCGCGCTCGTGATCCTGCGCGTCTTTCACCATCTTCTGGATCTCGGCCTCGTTGAGACCCGAGTTCGCCGTGATGGTGATCTTCTGGTCCTTGCCGGTCGCCGTGTCCTTCGCGTGGACGCTCAAAATGCCGTTCGCGTCGATGTCGAACGTGACTTCGACCTTGGGCACGCCGCGCGGCGCCGGCATGATGCCCTCGAGGTGGAACTTGCCGAGCGTGCGGTTGTACCGCGCCTCGGTGCGCTCGCCCTGAAGGACGTGGATCTCCACGCTCGGCTGGCTGTCGGTCGCCGTCGAGAAGATCTCTTTCTTCTGCGTCGGGATCGTCGTGTTGCGGCCGATCATCGGCGTCATGATGCCGCCGAGGGTCTCCACGCCGAGGCTGAGCGGCGTCACGTCGAGAAGAACGAGGTCCTTCACGTCGCCCGAGAGAACGCCCGCCTGCACCGCCGCGCCGACCGCGACGACTTCGTCCGGATTGACGCCCCGATGCGGGTCCTTGCCGAAGAACTTCTTCACCGTCTCCTGCACGAGCGGAACGCGCGTCGAACCGCCGACGAGAACGACTTCGTCGATCTCTTTCGGGCTCTTCTTCGCGTCGGCCAGGGCGCGCCGGAGCGCTTCCATCGACCGCTCGACGAGCGGAGTGATCATCTGCTCGAGCTTCGCGCGCGACAGGCGCATGTCGAGGTGCATCGGCCCGCTGGCGCTCACCGTCACGTACGGGAGGTTCACGCTCGTCTCCTGCACCGACGAGAGCTCGATCTTCGCCTTCTCTGCCGCTTCCTTCAGGCGCTGCAGGGCCATCTTGTCGTTGCGCAGGTCGACGGCGTTCGTCTTCTTGAACTCGGCCAGCATCCAGTCGATGATCAAGTTGTCGATGTCGTCACCGCCGAGGTGCGTGTCGCCGTTGGTCGAGATGACCTGCACGACGTTGTCGCCCACTTCGAGGATCGAGATGTCGAACGTGCCTCCGCCGAAGTCGTAGACGGCGATGACCTCGTCCTTTTTCTTGTCGAGCCCGTACGCGAGCGCGGCCGCGGTCGGCTCGTTGACGATGCGCTTCACGTCGAGGCCGGCGATACGCCCCGCGTCCTTCGTCGCCTGGCGCTGCGCGTCGTTGAAGTACGCCGGAACGGTGATGACCGCTTCGCTGATCTTCTCGCCGAGATAGTCCTCCGCCGCCTTCTTCAGCTTCATCAAAACGCGCGCGCTCACCTCGGGCGGGCTCACATTCTTGCCCCGCACGACGAACGCGCAGTCGTTGTTGCCGGCGCGCACCACCTTGTAGGGGACGCGCTTGATCTCCTCCTGCACTTCGTCGAAGCGCCGGCCGATGAACCGCTTGGCGCTGAAAATCGTGTTTTCGGGGTTCGTGACGGCCTGTCGCTTGGCGATCTGGCCGACGAGAACCTCACCCTTGTCGTCCCAGGCGACGACGCTCGGTGTCGTGCGGGCGCCCTCCTCGTTGACGATCACTTTGGGCTCGCGGCCCTCCATGATTGCGACGACGCTGTTCGTCGTGCCGAGGTCGATGCCGATGATCTTGCCCATTATCCGTGCCTCCCAGTCTTCGCGATGCAATCGATACGGTGCCCACCCGCGGCCCTGGCTCTCCCGGCCGAATGCGGGGCGGGCGACGGTTGTGGTCCGCGTTTGTGGTCGCCCAGTGAACGCTCTGAAACTGCCCGAGCGACCACGAGAATCAGGCGACGCGAGGGGCAACCTAACCACCTGGATCGCGGCGTCAACGGCATGAGGTTGGGGCCGACGCGTGTTCGGACGAGGTTCAGGAAGCGAGCCGGTCGGGCCCGATGCCCCTGGAGCCCGGGGCTCGCCCGTGTTACGTTCGCGTCGGTCCAGTACGCAGTGGCGTGGGCGCACGCGGCACGTGGCGCGAAACGAGCCCGGCCCAAGCGCAAGTGCCATGTCCCCGCCTGACGACGATTTTCCCGCTCCGCCTGACCTCCCCTCTTACACGGTGGAAGATGTGACGGACGCGCCATCTCCCGGCGGAAAGCGGCGTCGCGATGCCGACCGCAACGCCGACCGCGACCGCAACGCCGACCGCGACCGCAATGCCGACCGCGACCGCAACGCCAATTGCAATCCCGCCGAACGGCATTCCGGAACCGGGCTCGTTCGTCACGACGTCGTCCTCGACGACGACCGCATCGACCCGGACGCGGCGAAAGTCGTCCGGCGCCTCGAGCGCGCCGGCTTCCAGGCCTACCTCGTCGGCGGGTGCGTCCGCGATCTCTTGCTCGGAGGCAAGCCGAAGGATTACGACGTCGCGACGAGCGCCCGCCCGGAGGACGTACGCGCGCTCTTCCGCAACTGCCGCATCATCGGGCGGCGCTTCCGGTTGGCGCACGTTCTTTTTGCCGGCGGCAAAGTCATCGAAGTCGCGACATTCCGGCGCAACCCCGTGATGGAGACGACGGAAGACGAGGCCGGGGAGCCGTTCGACGACCTCCTCATCCGCAGCGACAACGTCTTCGGCGACGCGCATGAAGACGCGATTCGTCGCGACTTCACGATCAACGCGCTCTTCTACGACCTCGACCGGCACCAGGTCCTCGACTGGTGCGGCGGCATGGAGGACGTGCGCCGGCGCGTCATCCACACGATTGGCGACCCGATCGTGCGCTTCCGGGAAGACCCGATTCGCACTCTGCGCGCGGTGAAGTTCGCGGCGCGCCTCGACCTCGGCATCGCGCCGGACGTTTACGACGCGATGGTGGCGACGCGCGAAGACCTCGCGAAAGCCGCGCGGCCGCGCGTCTTTGAAGAGATCCTGCGGCTGCTTCGAGGGGGCGCCGCGCACCGATCGATGTGGCTCCTTTGGGAGATCGGCGCGATGTCGGTCCTTCTGCCGGAGCTCGCTGCGTATCTCGACGACGAAGAAGCAACCGACGGCGGCGCCGCGCGGTTCTTCCGCAAGATGGGCGTCATCGACGCGCTGACCAAAGCGCGCGGGCGCCCGCTCGACGACGTCGTCCTCTGGACGCTCCTTCTCAAGGAGCCCCTCGACGAAGCTTGCGCGGGCGAGCGCGACAAGGTCGCTGCCGTGTCCGAGTTTCTCGATCCGGTCATCGAGCGCGTGGCCGTCCCGCGGCGGATCGCCGACGGCGTTCGGCGCATCCTTGCGATTCTTCCGCGCCTTTCGGCCGGGCGAAGCGGGCGCTTCGCGCGGACGGAGCTCATGGCGCCGGCGCTCGACGTGCTCGAGGTCGACCTCTTGAGCGCGGGTAGAAGCGCCGAGGCGGCCGTGAAGCTTCGCGCCGCCTCGGACAGCGCGGGGGCAGTCGGGCGAACGCCGTCGGCGCGCCCACCGCGAGCCCATCGGGACGTGCGCGGCCTGCGCGATCGGCGGGTCTAGACTCGCGCCGCGCTCGGGGGCCCGCTCGCGATGCGGCGCTCACGCGCGATCGTTGGCGCCACTCGCCAGCGCCTTCGCCAGCTCCGCAGGATCCGCCAGCGGTAACGAGCACGTGCGGTTCCGGCAGACGTAGGCCACCGGTGCGCCGGCGCCCCCGGTCTTTCCCTCGGCGAACAAGGCGGACGCGGCGACGGACTGCGGAGCCGCCGGGTCGATCCACGCGAGCACGCGATCGGCGATGTACGTGCGATGCACGACGCGCGCGAGCGCCTGGGTACGCGGGTCGGCGGGAGCGCCCACCAGCGCCACGTCGACCGATCCGCGCACGAGCCGGTCCATCAGCGCGACCGTTACGGCCATCCCCTGCGGATTCGCGGCGGCTTCGGGCGCGACGTTCTCGACCGCGCGCTCGCCCCACGCGGCGTACTTCGCGTCGAGCAACGCCCCGAGGCGCAAGAACACGCGGTTTGCGATCGCCGCACCGCTCGGCACGGCATGGTCGAACGGATCTTTGGGCCGGACCAGGATCGAAGGCGCGTCGTCCGGCGAAAAGAAGAACGTCCCGTCCGTCTCGTCGCTGAAGTGAGCCTCCATGCCCTCGGCGAGAGCCGCGGCCATCACCAGCCAGCGGGGCTCGCCCGTCGCTTCGTGGACATCGAGCGCGGCGTCGGCGACGAACGCATGGTCGTCGAGAAATCC
>DATHQY010000331.1:0-2150 GCA_035482215.1 Polyangiaceae bacterium
TGCGGCTTTTGATGGCAACCGATGCAGGTCGCGTCCGTGGGCAAATGCAAAGGCCCAGCTTCTCCGGCCGTCTGGACGCCGGTATGGCACTGGACGCAGCTGATCCCCTTCAGCACGTGCGCTCGGTGTTCGAACGGATGCGACGGCGACGCAGGCCGAATCCCGAGCACGCTCGCACACGCCGCAAGTCCGATCGCGAACAGGAGCGCGAGCAAGAGCAGGAGCGTCGGGCCGCGCTTCATCGAAGGTCCAGCGCGCGCGATACGCGCGCAAGCGCATCGGTCTCATAGCGATGGAGGGGCGAAGACGACGCCTCCACGGCAGCCCCCACTTCCCATCCGTCGCGCGATCGCCACGAGAGTGCCGAGAGGCCCCAGGGCCACGTAACGCCTCGCCCATCGGGGTAATCCGGCACCACGATCTCGACCTCGGACGAATACCGAAAGCCTCTGCCGAGCGGCAGCATCGCGGTTGCGCGCGCGCCGGTCCATTCGGCACCAGGCACCGCAACTCGACGCAGCTCGAGACCCAGGTCGGCGTCGCCTCGCTCGTTGAGCTTGAGCGTTCCGCGCAACCATCCGTTGCCCCCCGCGCCTCCGGCGACGTCTTGGCCCGCGCCGCTGGCGAGGACCTCAAGGCGGGGCGCGGCACGCCAGCGCACGGTCGCGCCCAACGTTTCGGACGGCAAATCACCCAGAACCGAGAAGAGGGACGTCGCCGGCAGCAAACGCCCCGGGGACTGTTGCGACGCGAAGAGTTCGAACCGAAAAACGCCCCATCGCGCTGCGGCCGAGGCTCGAGCCTCGGCGATTCCGGGATTCAGGAGGTCGTACGACGCGAACGCCGCGAGGTCGCACCAAGATAGCGGCGCCGCCGCGACGTCCGCTCCGATCTCCTCGCCAGCGATATCTCCGTATTCCCTTCGCTGGACGTACGACAGGCCTAACGCGATCCCGAGGCGTATCTTCTGCGCCACCCGACCGCCCGCAACCCAATCATAAGATCGCGTCCCGAACCGCGGCACGACCGGTAGCCCGCCGAACGCTTCCACGCTGGAGCCCCAGGGCGCCCGCCCGATCGCGTAGGCCCCGTCGATCTGCACGGGCCGCACGGCCCCTGTCGCGAGCACGAAGCGCCCTGCGCGTAGCTCTCCGTAGCCGTGCGGCTCCCGGAAACGAACGGTCAGCACCAAGACGTCCCCGGTGAACGAGGATCCCCCTCCCGCCCAGACGAGGCCCTCCGCCTCCACCCATGGTTTGCGCGCGTCCTCTCCCTGAAGGACGATCAAGCCAGTCGGCGACGACGTCCCCTGCGATGCGGCCACCGCGTCGCCTCGCAGGCGCAGCGGATCTGCGTGCGCGCATGGCGTCATCGACGCGCACATCGCGGTCACAGCACCAGCGGCGAAGCCCCGCGCTCCAGTGGCCGTCGTCTTGCACGACATCGTGTCGCGACGCCTCGTGCAAATCCCAGGCGAGCATCGCAGGAGTGCTCCGGTGACCTTTCCGACATCGCCGTTGGCCATCGTCGCACTCGGCTTTGCAGCCTTGTCGGCCGCGATTCTCGTGACCTACGTGGCCGTCCGCCCACCCCTCGTGCGCATGACGAAGATCTGGCTTTTGCTCGGCCTCGGCGTCTTCCCCATCGCGGCTGCGTTCGCCGGAAATGTCCAGGGATTCGAGGCGACCAAAGAACGCCAGTTTTGCGGCTCATGCCATGTGATGGCTTTGCACCAGGCGGATTCCGAGAATGCCGCGAGCGGTTCGCTGGCGTCCCGCCACGCTCGCAATGCCATGTTTGGCAGCGAAAATTGCTACGTTTGCCACGCCGACTACGGCATGTTCGGCACGGTCGTCACGAAAATCGGAGGCCTCCGGCACGTGTGGATGGATCTGACCCAGTATCGCAACGTGCCCGTAGAGGAGGCAAAACGCACGATTCGGCTGCGCGAGCCCGAGAAGATGAACGGCAACTGTATGGAATGCCATTCGACGAAAGACATGCTCTGGCAAAGGGTCGTCGATCACGGCGCTGCACTGGAAGAGGTGCGCGCCTCCCGTATCGGTTGCGCAAGCGCGGGGTGCCACGGCCTGGCGCACCCCTTCTTCCAGTCGCCAAAGGCGGGGCCATGACCGCGCGCCATGGCTCTC
>DATHQY010000332.1:0-23779 GCA_035482215.1 Polyangiaceae bacterium
CAAGGACCCGGCGAAGAGCTGACGCGCGTCGGCGTTTTCGTGGGCAGCCCCAAGTACATGGCGCCGGAGCAAATCCGGGGCGACAAGGTCGACGCGCGGACCGACATCTATGCGCTCGGGACCATTCTTTACGAGATGATCGCGGGGAAAGTGCCCTTCGCGCGCGAGAGCACGGTCCACATCATGGTCGCGCAGGTCAACGAGCCGCCGCCGCCGATCCGGACGATGAATCCGAACGCGCAGGTGTCGCCAGCGCTCGAAGAAGCGATCATGCGCTGCCTCGCGAAAGACCCGGAGCAGCGCTTTCGCTCGATGGACGAAGTTCTCGTGTGCCTCAAACGGTTCACGGGGAATCCGTACGCATCGCCTTCCGCGACGGGCGATCACCGAAGCATCGTCGGGGGCGACTTCGCGCAGTCGCTCTCGTCGTCCGCGTCGTCTTCGTCGCTCACGCACAACCCGTACGAGGGAACGGGCAGCGGGCCGACACCGGGGATGTCGTCGATCTCGCCGAGCGGCAGTCGGCCCTCGGCGCCGCGCCCGGCGTTCGGCAGCAGCAGCAGCATCGGGGGCGCCGACACCTCGTCGGCCCAGACCGTTGCGCCCCCGCCCGGCCCGCCGAACGGTACCGTGGGCGACTCCATTCCGATCTCGGTTCCCATCACCCAGGCGCCGCGCTTCGGTCCCTCGAAGACCGGGCTCTACGCGGTCCTCGTCGCCATCGGCGCAGCGCTAATCGCCATGTTCGTCGTGGTGATGCGTCCAGCCAGCGCGCCCGATCCGATGCCCGCTCCCGAGACGCCGGTCGCGGTGGCGCCGCCCGCCCCGAAGGCCCCCATTCCCACGTCGAGCCCCGCTTCGACGGAAGCGCCCGCTTCGACGGTCACCGTGCGTATCAACACCGACCCGGACGGCGCGGACGTGCGCGAGAACGGCGCCCTCCTCTGCGCGAGCACTCCGTGCGACGTGCCCTACGAAGGCGCCGAGGGAGACCCCACGCGCGAACACAGGCTCACGGTGACGCGGGCCGGCTACCGGACCGAGAGTCGTGCGATCCGTGTGGGCGACAGCCCAGTCATCATCCGTATGAGCAGAATGCTCGACGCGTCGCACTGACCCTACGGCCTCGATCCGCCCGCGCTGTGCTACGGGTGTCCCGTTGCGATGACAGCGACCTTGCAGACGGACGTCGCGGACGGAGCCACCCGGGAGTCCGTCGCCGCGGACCCGTGTGTGCTCGTCATCGGCAACTTCGACGGCGTGCACAAGGGCCACCAGGCCGTCCTCCACCAGGCGGTGGGTGAAGCGCGTAGCGCGGGCCTCGCCGCCTGCGCGCTCACGTTTCATCCCCATCCTGGCGAAATCGTCGGTGCGGGCGCGCCCCCGCTCCTGACTTCAATGCGCGATCGCGCGGTGCTCATGGAGTCACTCGGCGTCGAACGGGTCTACGTGCGCCGATTCGATCGGGCTTTCGCGGCGTGGTCTCCGGAACGCTTCGCCATCGAGCTCGTGGCGGGCGCCCTCGCTGCGCGCGCGGTCGTCGTCGGGCAGGACTTTCGGTTCGGCGCGAAGCGCGCGGGCGATCTCGAGCAGCTGCGCGCCCTCGGTCGTGAGCACGGCTTCGCGGTCCGCGTCGCCGGCGTTGCCAGCGACGTGAGCGGCCCGTACTCCAGCACTCGGGTGCGCGACGCGCTCGCCGCCGGCGATCTGCGCGGGGCAAGCGCGGTCCTCGGCCGGCCGCATTCGCTTTCGGGCGCGGTCGTTCACGGCGACGCACGCGGCCGCACCCTCGGCTTTCCGACCGCCAATCTCGCGAACATCGTCGAGATGCTGCCGGCCGACGGTATCTATGCGGTCACCGTCGAGCGGCGGGACGACGAAGGCGCCGTCGTGCCCCTCGACGGCGGGACCCGTCCTGTTCACGGCGTGATGAGCATCGGGGTGAGGCCGACGATCGGCACGAGCCACCGGACCGTGGAAGCCCACCTTCTCGGCTTCACCGGGGATCTCTACGGCGCAAACCTCCGCGTCGCCCTCATCGCGCGTCTCCGCGACGAAAAGAAGTTCGCTTCGCTCGACGAGCTCAAAGCGCAAATTGCGCGCGACGCCGTCGAGGCGCAATCCGTGCTCACGCTTGGGATGGGATCGGGGTCCGAGGTCGGAGTGCCATGATCCGTCGCAGCCTCGGCCGGCAGCTCTTGCATCCGCGACCGCGTTGCCTCAAGAGGGCGTGATGAACCGTGCCGAGCTCGAGGCCCTGGGCCGAGAGGCGCTCATCGCCCTGGCAGAGTCCAAAGGGGTGAAGCAAGTGCGCGTCCTGACGCGCCCCGAGATCGTCGACGAGTTGTTACTCGTCTCCGAAGCCGACTCTGCGACGAAGCAGAAGTCGCGCGGGCTCTTTGGTCGGGCGCGCGACTTGTTGGCGCGGGTCGTCGAAAAGGGACTGCACCTGCACGATGCGGCGGAGCGGATCCGATCGCTCGGCGCCGTCCCCGATCGCGCTCCTGCGCCCGCGGCCCTGCCGACGGTGACGCTCGCGGAGATTTACGCGGCGCAAGGCCATCGCGCGCGCGCCATCGAAATTCTCGACGACGTGCTGTCTCGCGAGCCCGATCACGCGGCCGCGCGCGCGCTCGCCGCCCAGCTCCGCGACGAAGGCTACGCCGTAGAGCCCCCGCGCCTGCCGCCCGAGAAGGAGGAAGGCCCTGCCGCCGATGCGGAAACGTCGGCGGCCCCGGAGTTCGACGGTCCGGTAACCGCCGTCGAGGGGGCGGTCGCCGCAGCGCCGCCGCTCGAGGGGGCCGGCGCGGTGACGAGCGCCGGCGAAGGTTCGGCGGTGCCGGCTCGTTCCGGTCCCGTCGAGCCCACCCATATGCTCGACGACGCGCCGCTGCCCCCGCGCTACGACGTCGACGAGTGCGTCGCGATCTCGGTCGATCCGACGACGCTCTACGTGTACTGGGAGGTCCGCACGCTCACCCTCGACTACGTGCGCGCGACGCGCCCGGGCGGTGACGTTGCCCTTCGCGTCGTCGTGATCGTGCCGACGTGGGACGGCCCGCGCTCGAATACGCGCGATCACGACGTGCACCAGATGCTCGGCGACTTCTTCGTGCGCGATCTCCCCGCGGGCTGCGTCGTGCGCGCGGCCATCGGATACCGGGTCGGCGAGGTCTTCGTTCCCATCGCGCACTCGGCCGCACTCGAGACGCCGCCGGGGTCGCCGTCGCTGCTCGTCGCCGAGTCGCTCGTCCGCTGGACGCCGGACGGAGCGCACGCCATCGCGCGGGACGAGCGAAACGAGCGGAACGAGCGGAACGAATACAACGTCCCCGCGATCGAGCGCGCCGTTGGGCGCGTTCGCAGCGAAGCCGCCCTCGCGGAGCGGCAGCGCGCATTCGATCAGCCCGCGCTCGGCTCGAGCGAACGCTGGGCCGTGGCGCCGTGGGCCTAGACGCGCCGTAGACAAGCGTGCACGGAGGCTCCACGGGCCCGAGCGCGGCGGGCGCGGTTCAGGCGCAGCCGTGGTTCGCGGCAGCACTTTCGCCGCGGTCGCCCCTTTCACGCGCAGAGGCAAACCCCATGCGTCGTGCGCTCGCGCGGACCATTTCAGTCGCATTGCTTTTCGGCGTTCACTGCGGAAATGCCGGCGGCTCCTCCAACGGGCCGACGACCGGCGCTGCGGGCTCCGCGATGGCGGGCTCGGCGCAAACCGGCCAGGCGGGCCAGACCGGCTCTGGGGGCAGCGCGGGAGCGACGGGCTCCACCGGTAGCGGCGTCTCGGGTGCGAGCGGCGCCGCGGGCGCATCCGCCGGCGACGCAACCGGCACCACCGGGACGGCAAGCGCGGGCGCGAGCACGGGTCCCGCGGGCGGCACTGGCGCGAGCGGGAGCGCAGCCGGGAACACGAACGGCACGACCGGCGCGGGGTCGACGACGGGGCACGACGGAGGCGCAGCGTCAGGCTCGACGTCGGGTAGCTCGAGCGGTCACGACGCCGCCGCCAGCGAAGGCGGCGGCGCGAACGCCGACGCGGGTGCGCCGTCCGATCCGGCCTACATCCTCGGCGCCGATGTCTCTTCCGTGCAGGAGGCGATCGCGAACGGCGCTAAGTATTACGACGACGACGGCACCCAGAAGGACATTCTGGCGCTGCTCAAGGGGCACGGCTTCAACTTCATCCGCCTGCGCACGTTCGTCGATCCGACGCAATCGGCTCCGAATCCGGCGGGCGGGACGTTCGCTCCCTATTCGACGCAGGGTTACGGCGACATCACGCACGTCGTTGCGTACGCGAAGCTCGTCAAAGCCGCGGGCCTCGGGTTCCTTCTCGATTTCCACTACAGCGATTACTGGGCCGATCCCGGCAAGCAAATCAAACCCGCGGCGTGGACGGCCGACGGCCTTACCTCGTTCACGACGGCGCTCTCGAGCTATACGCAAGATGCCATTACGCAGCTCGTCGCCGCCGGCGCGCGGCCCGACATCGTCCAAGTCGGCAACGAGATCACTCCCGGAATGGACCTGACGCCCGGCACCGCGCTGGGCCCGACGTCGAACTGGAAGCAGCTCGCCCAGCTCCTGAACGCCGGAATCGACGCGATCCACGGCGTCGACCCGACCATCCAGATCATGTTGCACATCGATCGCGGTGGCGACCTCGCCACGAGCACGACGTGGATCACCAATGCGATGAACAACGGCGTGAAGTTCGACGTGTTCGGCGAGTCTTGTTACGTCGCCTACCAGGGACAGCCGAGCGGCTGGCAAAATACGTTCACCCAGCTCGCCGCGAAGTTTCCTACTCTGAAGTTCGTCATGGCCGAATACAACGCCGACACGAGCGACAACACCGAGCTCCGTGAAGCGAACGACATCATCTTCCAGCTCCCGAACCACCAGGGACTGGGCACGTTTTTCTGGGAGCCGACCGAGTCGGGCGCGTGGGGTCCGGGCCTCTTCACGACGAGCGGCAACAAGGTCACCACCATCCCCGCGAGCATCGATCAGTACGATCAGATGAAGACGGCGTACGGCCTTTAGCTAATACGAGAAGACGATCGCAAAGACGCAAAGACCCAAAGGGGGAAGAAGGGGCGACCCCGAGGGGCCGTCGAACTTCGGTCCAACGCCACTTCATACTTTGCGTCTTTGCGATCCCTCCATCTTCCCGCTGGGGAACGCGAGAGTCTGCGAAAGGCGCTACGTGATGTCGAACGGGTACGCCCCGTCGACGTAGGCGCGGGTCGCCACGGACTTACGTAGCTCGTCGTCGTTCCTGTCGATCTCTGCCACGGTCCGCGCCAGGCGCTGCTCGGAGGAAGCCACGAAGACGCGCGTGAGGTCGACCTCGCGGCGTGCGCCCTCCGGTCCGCGTCGTTCGATGGCGCGCGTCGCGCGGACGATGCACGCCGCGACGGCATAGAGCTCGATCGCCATGTCGGCCGTGCGCTTCTGCGTATATTGCATCTCGGCGATGTCGCGCCCGTGCTCGCGAAGCACGTTGTCGACTCCCCGCGAGAGCTCCTGCACGAAGCGCTCGAGCACACCCGCTTCGCGCTCCAGGAGCGGGTGATGGTGCGTCATGCCGTCGCGGCCCAGCGCTCCTCGCGCCTTCCGGAGCGCAATCTCCCCGAGCAAACCGAAGCCTTTGATCGGCTCCTGGAGGGCACGCGCCACGTCGACCTTCTGGCGCGCCGGACCCTGCATCCCGCTGAGTGCGATGAACGCGCGAAGAATCTCGCTCGTGCCGCCGAGGACGAGCGTCACGCGCGCGTCCCGCAGGAGTCGCTCGTAGGCCTCGCCCGCCATGTAGCCGGCGCCGGCTGCGACTTGCATCGCGTCGTTGACCACGCGCCAGCACGTCTCGCTCGCGAGCACCTTGCAGATCGCGCCCTCGACCGAGAAGTCCTCCGCGCCTCCGTCCACCAGGCCGGCGGTCAGGTACGTGACCGACTCGCTCGCCCACGTTTCCGCCATCATCGTCGCGACCTTGTCCTTGACGAGACCGAATTCCCCGATGGGACGGCCGAAGGCCCGCCGCTGACGGCACCGGTCGAGGGTCAGCTTGATGGCGCGCTTGCAGACGCCGACGCTCGCGCTGGCGAGGTCGAGCCTTCCGTAATCGAGCGACTGCATCGCGACGCGAAAGCCCCGGCCGACTTCTCCGAGCACGTTCTCGCCGGGCACGTGCACGCCGTCGAAGCGAACGACCGTCGTCGACGCGCCCCGAACGCCGAGCTTCGATTGGTTCGGGCCCGACGTGACCCCGGGACCGCGCTCGACGAGGAATCCGGTGATCTTCGGTTTGGCGCCTTCATCCGGTGGCGAGGTCCGGGCGAAGACGGTGAACAAGTCCGCGAAGCCGCCGTTGGTCGTCCACGCTTTGGCGCCGTCGAGTGCGTACGCCAAACGAGCCGCGGCGCCGGGCGCTGCACCGGGAATGTGGGTAAGCGTGCGCGCCATCGTCTGAATGCCCGCCGCGTCGCTTCCTGCGCCGGGCTCGGCCAACGCGAACGCGGCGATGCTCTCTCCACGCGCGAGGCGCGGCACATAGCGGGCCTTCTGCCCGTCGGTCCCGAAGAGAAGGAGGGCGCGCAGGGCGAGCGAATGGTGCGCCGCCAACGTGATCCCGATGCCGAGGTCGAGCCCGGCGATCTCTTGTACGGCCCGGGCGCTTGCCGTCGCCGAAAAACCGAGGCCTCCGAGAGCTTGCGGCGCGCAAAGCCCGAACGCGCCGCGCTGTTTCAGGCCGGCAAAGACGCGATCGGGGATCTGTTCGGCCCGGTCGATAGCAGCGGAATCGACGTGTTCCTCGAAGAACCGGCGCACGTCGTCGACGAGCACCTGCAGCTTGTTCGTCTCTGCCGCCGGCCCCTCTCGCCACGGAAAAATCAGGTCCTCCTCGATCGCGCCGAAAAAGAGACCTCGTGCGAACGATCCTTCCGCCATGCCGCGTAACGCTACTCCCATCGCCTCTCGCTCTCGCCGTTGAACCGCGACCTCACGCGACGCATCCACGCGACCATCGCACGTTTTCGGCTCACAAATCGCGATTGCGCATTGCCCCTTCCGGCATCGGTTGCTAGCCAACAAATACGGAAGGCGCGGCCTCCGTAAGAGGAGGAACGGGCAGGCACGTGGCTTCTCGAATCGAGGCGTTCCAGGCGGTGCTCGACCGTGCGCGCAACGCGCGCGGCGTTGCCTTGATGGGCATATGCAACGTCACGCCCGATTCGTTCAGCGACGGCGGGGCGCACTTCTCGCCCGAAGCCGCGCGTGCGCGTGTGGACGAGCTCCTCGCGGAGGGGGCGGACGTGATCGACATCGGCGGCGAATCGACGCGGCCGCGCGCGGAGCCGGTATCGCCCGAGGAGCAGATCGCGCGCGTCGTCGACGCGGTCCGGTACGCCGCGAGCCTCGGCGCGTGCGTTTCGATCGACACCGCGAGCCCCGAGGTGGCATCGGTAGCCTTGGAGGCGGGGGCGGCCGTCGTCAACGACGTGTCGTGCCTGCGCGACGAAGACCTGGCGAGAGTCGTTGCGTCCGCGGGAGCCGCCTTCGTCCTGATGCACACACGCGGAACGCCGGACCAGATGGTGGGTTTCAGCCAGTACCCTGCGGCGGCTTATGGCGACATCGTGCAAGACATTTGCGCCGAGTGGGAAGGAGCGGCCCGGCGTGCGCGTTCGCTCGGCGTGCAAAGCCGCTCGCTCGTCATGGACCCCGGACTCGGCTTCGCGAAGAACGCGGCGCAGAGCCTCGAGCTCCTGGCGCGCCTTCGCGAGATCGTGGCGATCGCGGGCGTGCCGGTGGCGGTGGGCGCGAGCCGCAAGTCGTTCTTGACCGCGGTCGATCCGGGGGCGTCCCCCACGTCGCGTGCCGGTGCGTCGATCGCCGCCGCGCTGCACGCCGCGCACGAAGGCGCGGCGATCCTCCGCGTGCACGACGTACGGGCCACCCGGCAGGCGCTCGACCTCGAGCGCCGGTGCGCGGCGATTTCGGTCCAACATGGCCAGCTCCGCGCGCGGCTTGCTGGCGAGACGCCGCGGGAAGCCGGAGGGCACGACCGTGCTTGAGGGCTTCCTCCACCTCTTCGCGCGGCGAAGCGCCTCGGCGGTCCTCACCGACCTCGCCGACATTTTGCTCGTCACGTACGTCGTCTACCGCGCGCTGCTCGTCCTCCGCGGGACGCGCGCGATGCAGATGGGTACGGGCCTCGGGGTCATTTTTCTCGTCTATCTCGTTTCGAAGTGGGCAGGATTTCTCACCCTCTTCAACCTGCTGAAAGAGCTCCTCGGCTCGATCATTCTGATCGTCGTCGTCGTCTTCCAGAACGACATCCGCCGCGGCCTGATGCGCGTCGGCGCGCGGGCGTTTCTGAGCGGCCTCTCGCGCCAGCAGGAGTCGAAAGCCATCGACGAAGTCGTCGCCTCGGCGACGGAGCTCGCGCGGCACCGCATCGGTGCGCTCATCGCGTTCGAGCAAGACGCGAACCTCGACGAATTCGTCGTCGGTCAGGGCACGGCGATCGATGCGGCCGTCCTGCGAGAGCTCCTCGTGAGCCTCTTCATTCCGGAGAGCTTGAACAAGCTGCACGACGGAGCGGTCATCATCCGCAACCTGCGCGTCGCGAAGGCGGGCGTCTTCTTCCCGATGCCGGACACGAAGGTGCTCGACAAGTCGCTCGGCTCGCGGCACCGCGCCGCGCTCGGCATCACCGAAGAGACCGACGCGGTCGTCGTCGTCGTCAGCGAAGAGCGCGGAAGCATCAGCTTCTGTTTCAACGGCAACATCGTCACGAACCTCGACGGAGCCTCGCTCCGCCAGGCCCTCCTCGGCCTCTTCGGGCAAAGGCCGCGCAAGCGCAAACCCGGCCAGAAGCGCGCGGGCACCGTGACCCAGACGCAAACCGGGAGCTTCCGCGTGGCGCCGTCCCCCGACACAGGGCGCACGAGCAACGTGGGCGAGGGCCGCCCGTCGCGCGTATCGGACGCGCCGCCGTCGAGCCACGCGGGCGAGGACCGCATTCTGCTCCCGCCGCCGGTTCGCGGCGAGGGGCCGCGAACCGAGAGAGATTCGCGCATCGCAAGCCGTCCGATGGCTCCGGCCAAGCCCATCGAGACGCCCGCGCCCATTCCTGCGCCGCAGCTGCCTCCGCGCCCGCGGGACGAATGATGGCGACCGATCTCGGCTACCGATTGCGCGCGATCGTCGCGGAGAACTTCAACCTGAAGCTCATCTCGCTCGCGGCGGCGCTCGTCATCTACTCGGTGGTGCACGGCTCGCAAGACGCGCAGCGATCGCTCCTGCTCGGCGTCGTCGCTCTCACCCCGCCCGAGAGCGCGAACCGAGAGCTCGTGACGGCCATCCCCGCGCAGATTCGCGTGACGGTGCGCGGCCAGCGCGCCACGCTCGACGATCTGCATGCGGACGACATCGGCAGCGTGCAGATCGATCTGCGGAGCGGCACGCAAACGCGCTTCACGTTCGAGCCGTCGCAACTTCCGGTTCCGCCGGGCCTCACCGTCGAGCAGATCGATCCGCCCGCGATCGATCTCACGTGGGAGGACCGCATCGTGCGCGACATCCCGGTCGAAGTCGGAGTCGTCGGCGCGGCGGCGCAAGGGTTCATGGTGAAGGAGGCACCGACGGCCGATCCTTCGTCGGTGCGTGTGCGCGGCCCGAAGAGCGAAGTCATCGTCTTGCAGCGCGCGCGGGCGGACGCGTTCGACGTGACGGGCCTCACGGCGGGCAAATACACCCGGCAGCTCGCGATCGAGCGACCGCCGGGGCACGCCACGTACGACGCGCCCAGCGTGACGGCGAGCGTGGACATCGCGCGCGAAGTGACGGAGCGGCCATTCACGCGGATTCCCGTGGCCGTCGTCGGGGGGCACGCGGCGGCGAAGGCGCAGCCCGCGGAGGTCGACGTGCGGCTCTCGTGTCCGCCGGAGATCGTCCGCGCGCTCCGCAACGAGCAGATCGTGCCGCGCGTGCAGATCCTCTCGACGGCGGAGCACGGAGCGGATGCGCTGCCGATCCAGCTGGCGATCGATCAATGCGAAGTGCACGTGACGCCGCCGAGCGTGATCGTGCGCTGGTGAGCATCACCCTACGCGAGACTCGCGAGAGGCACCGGCGCCTCGGCGCCGCGCCGGTCGTCGCGTTCGACGTGACCGTCGCGGAGCGTCACGGTGCGCGGCATGCTCGCCGCGAGCGCCGCGTTGTGCGTGACCACGACGATCGTCGTGCCGCGCTGCCGGTTGATCGCGAAGAACAAGTCGTGGATCTGCGCGCTGGTCGCCGAGTCGAGGTTGCCGGTCGGCTCGTCGGCGAGGAGAAGCCGCGGCTCGAGCATGATCGCGCGCGCGAGCGCCACGCGCTGCTGCTCGCCGCCGGACAGCTCGCCGGGGCGGTGCAGCACGCGGTCGCGAAGGCCCACCTCGTCGAGAAGGGCCTTGGCTCGTGGCTCAATCTCGCGTTGCGACTTGCCCTGCACGAGGCCCGGCATCATCACGTTCTCGAGTGCGTTGAACTCCGGCAAAAGATGGTGGAATTGGAAGACGAAGCCGATCGATCGATTCCTGAGCTCCGCGAGACGCGCGCTGGGGAGCTTCGTGACTTCTTCGCCGCCGATACGAATCGACCCCGAGGTCGGGATGTCGAGCGTGCCGATGCAGTGCAAGAGGGTCGACTTGCCGGCGCCGGACGGGCCGACGATCGCGACCATTTCGCCGTCGCCAATCTCGAGATCCACGCCGCGCAGCACGTCGAGCGTGCGCCCCATATGGCGGAATGATTTCTTGACGTTCTTCGCGACGACGAGGGCGCTCGGCACGAGCACGGCTTAGTCCAATTCGGCACCCCGGTCATTCTCCCCGTCGCGAGGCACGGGCGGCGCGATCTCGCGGACGCAACGTGCTAGGCCAGCCGCTTCTTTCCGCTCCTCTTCCTCCGTCGAATGACCCGAGTCCGGTCCAACGCCGCCGCGTCCGCCGCATCTCGAGCGAAAGCCGCGCCGCGGACGCCACCTCCCGCCAAGGCGGCCCCGCCTCGCGCCGAGGTGGCGGAGCCTCGAGCGAAAGACGCACGCCTGCAATTGTGGGTCGCGTGCGCGGTCGCGGCGACGGCGACTTGCCTCTTCCGTACTCGGGCTCCCGGCCGCGATCTAGATGCCCTGGCCGCGTCGCTCGGCAGCGCAGCCGACGACGCGCACGTCGCGACCGAGGACCTGCGCTGGGAGCCCTCGCGCGGTGTGCTCGGTGACCTTCTCTTCGGTCGGCGTCTCTTGTTTCTCGCGCGCGGCAAGCAAGACGAGACGCGCGACCTCTGGCGGGCGCGCGTCCGCGTGACGCCGGACGGCAGCGTCATCGACGTCGCCGACGTGCGCGACCTCACGAACACGCCGCTCGGGGATGACCATGCGCTCGTCGTGCGCGGCTCCCGCGCAGCCTTCGCGACGCGAGCGTACGGCCAAGAGCAGAGCGTGACGCTCCTCGATCTGGCGGGCGAAGGCGCGCAAAACAAGACGACGGGCTGGCTCTCGGAGACGATGGCGGTCATCACGAACTGGCAGCGCACGGGCGCGGCGAGCGGCGTTGGGCGCGTCGACGTGACCTTCGATTCGCCGGGTCGCGCGGTGAGCCTCGAGCTCGGCGAGACGTCTCTCGCGCTGACCCTGTTCGGCGGCGATCCGCGCAAGGCCGCGACTGCGGTCACGGCGAGCGTCGACCTCGCGCGGGGGGAGCTCGAGGCGGGTGTGCCAGGAATGCATGCCGACCCGTCGATGCACCTGCCGAAGCGCTTCTCGCACTGGGCCGTCGACACGCTTCGCGCGGTCTCCTGGATCGGCCCCGCGCCGATCGCGTGGGCGGAAGATCAGGCGCTCGCGCTACGCGACACCTACCGGCGCGGGACCTTCGCCTCGCATGACTCGGCCACGGACGAAGTCGCGGCGGCACCGCCGGCGCCGTTGCTCCTCGACACGTCGCAAGCGTCCGTCGAAGAAGCGCACTGGCCGCCCGCGGCGATCGCCACGATCTGGAAGTCGCCCGAGCCGGGCGAGGGCCAGTGGGTCGTCCCGGACGTCCCGTGGATCCCCAAGACCGCGGACGTGCCGAGCGCTTTCTACGAAACGTTCGTCCGTCCCGACGAAGAGCGCCCCTATTCCAAGGTGATTCTCGTCGCGATGGATATGCGCCAGCTCGAACTCGACATGGAGGCTGGCGTCGAAGACCCGGAGCCGCTGACGGGGCCGCCGGGCGCGGGGCGCATCCCTCGCGACCCCCACGTCTACCGGCGGGTGGTCGCCGCATTCAACGGGGCGTTCAAGACCGAGCACGGCCACTACGGCATGATGGTGCACAAGCGCGTGCTCCTGCCGCCCGTACCGGGAGCGGCGACGATCGTCACGCTCGAAGACGGCGGCGTCGGCTTCGGCACGTGGGGCTCCGGCCACAAGGTGGGAGGCATCGCCGGCGTGAACGACGACGCCATCGCTTCGTTCCGGCAGAACCTGGATCCGCTCATCGATCACGGCGAGATCAACCCGGTCGGCCGCAACATGTGGGGATTCACGCTCCCCGGGAAGGGCGCGCAAACCGAGCGCACGGGCCTGTGCGTGACGACGAGCGGCCACATCGTCTACGCGTGGGGCGACGATCTGAGCGGCACGACGCTCGCGCGCGCACTGAAGATGGCTTCGTGCGACTACGCACTCCATCTCGACATGAATCCGTACCACACGGGATTCCTCTTCACGTCGCTCGAGGATCTCTCTGCGCGGAAGTACAAGTCGCAGCTTCTGACCTCGGGGATGTCGATTCCCGTCGATCGCTACATTCAATACGCGCCGAAAGACTTCTTTTACGTGATGACGCACGATCCGACGCCGCCGCCGCTCGAGGGCGCGAGCGCCGAACCGTGGCAGCCGGACGGGGGGTCCCAGCCGCCCCCGCATTGGATCGTGGGCGTGTGGCGTACGCACGTTGCGCTGGGCACCGGCTCCGTCGAGCGCTCCGTGGAGCTGCTCGACATCGAAGCCGATCGCGCCACCTTCTCGATCCGCGCGGGGACGCGCGACGCCGCCGCGGCGTCTCCGCTCCGTGACCTCGATCCAGAGCGCGCGAAGCACGCGCTCTTTGCCGCTGGGATGGGGGTCGCGTCCGACAAGCACCCTCTCGGTCTCGCGACCGACGGGCGCCTCGTTCAGGCGATGCGCGGGGGAAGCTCGCTCGGGGCGATGGTCGTCGACGGCGACGGGCGGCTTTCGCTCGCGCTGGCGGACGCGGTGCCGGCGCTCGGCCCGCACGACGATCTCGCCGAGTTGCCCGTCGTGCTCTGGGATGGGCACATCCAGGCCCCTACTTCGCCGCCGGATGCCGCCGCGGGGGGGACGCGCACGGCCCTCGGGACGACGCCTTCGGGGCGCGTGCTCCTCGCGCGCGGCGCGTCGGCGACGGCCACGTCGCTGGCCACCGCCCTCGCGGCGGCGGGATGCACTCGCGCGCTCTTGCTCGACCGCGGGCTTCGCGCCGATGGTTTCATCGATCGCGCCGGAACGGATCGTCCGCTTCGAAGCGGCTACGACCAGAGCGTTCTCTACGCGATGAGCGCTCCGCTTCGTCCGCGTGCGTTCCGCTTCGATGCCGTCGGGACGACGTCGCCCGCGGGCGCGCCCCCTCTCGCACAGGGCGCGAAATCCAAGTAACGCGGAGCGCGAATGCCACCGAGGCGGGGGATAGCGCAGGCCTTTGTCGCCGCGCTGTCATCAAATTGTGGCTGAACGAGCCACAAGCGTGGACTACGCGGCCACTGCGGAGTTCTGCTCGCCGAGGGTCGCACGAAGCCGGCCCATGGCCCGCGCGTGGAGCTGCGAGATGCGGGGCTCGCTGACGCCAAGGCGGCTCGCGATCGTCTTGAACGGCACGCCGTCGAAGTAGTGCCAGGCCACGATGTTCGCCTCGCGCTCCGGGAGGAGCGAAACGGCGCGCTCGAGCGCGATGCGATCCATGCGGCGTTCCACCTGCTCTTGCGGAGTCGCGACGGACTCGTCGGCGAAGCCGTGGGCCTGCGATTCGGGCAAATCGTCGAATCCGACGACGGCGACGCCGCCCGATTCGCCCTGCGCCTGCGCGCGGGTCACCCGCGTACGAGCGCGGCGCGTGAGCCAGTCCTGGGCGCGGAGCTCGTCGACGACGGCGCCGCGGATGCGGATACGCGCGTACCAGTCGAACGCGGGCCCGCGATCGGCGCTCTTGCGGAGCGCGTCGACCAGGCCGAACGTACCCGCTGCGACGAGGTCGTCGCGGAGAACATTCGGCGGGAGCTTGCGCAGGACACGCGCGACGACCTGATGGACCAAGTACATATAGGCCGTGAGTTCCTCACGAGTGGGGGACCCGACGTTCGTGTTCTTGATGGCGCAAGGTTTCATGGGCGGCTTCCTCGGCTGCGTGCGAGACCAGCTATTGCGCAGTCCATGCCAAGTGGCCGGGCCTAAAGTTTCCGCGGTTTCTGCCAACTTCTCCGGAGTCGAGTGCGAGGGCGGTCGGGTCACCGGGGGTGATGCTGACCCGCATCAATCCGGGTTGCGGCGCGATCAGTGCAGCATTTTCATGGACTTCCGATCCATGTCAAACGGAACCCCCCCCTTGGGTCACGATGACCTCCACGCGGGTCTCTCGCGTCCGCCTCCGCGCCGGTAGGCACCAAGCCACGAATCGGCGGCCGCCGATTCGTGGAGATTACAACGATTGAACGGTGTCGTTCGGCGGCGTTGTCGGAGGTGTGTTCGTAGACCCTCCAGGCGCCGCGGGCGCGGCCGATCCCGCAGACGGAGCCCTGTCATCGGGCACGTCGCTCGCGCCTTCGTCGGCTACGACGCCCGGTTTTTCGTATTGCGGCGGCTCGCCGGGATGCGACCAGTCGACCCAGTACGCCTTGGAATCCCGCGCGTCGACGTGAACGAACGTGCTGTTGGGATAATAGCCGCAGCCGGTATTCCGGAGTGTGCGGCAGAAGTCACGCAGCGTTTCGTTGGGAATCCCCTGCACCCGAAAGTCGAGCGCCTTGCCGGCGTTGTGGTTCGAATGCGGCGTATATTGGGTGGGCGTGTAGGCACGATACCCGCTCACGATCTCGAGGGTGCGGCCTCCGAAGTGGTCGGAGACGATGCCGATGAGCGCGACGAGCCTCGGGTCCGGCGGGTGCGTGGCGTTGCCCTGCCGCGACATGCGCGCGAACTCGCGGAGCGCCGCCTCGGAAATGTGGCCGTGCGTGTCGTTCACGCGAATGTGGAACTCCTCGCCGGCGCGAATCGCGTTGATGGTCCCTTTGGGATGATGGCCGCGCGGCTCGAGCTTCTCGTTCGAGGCCGAGGCGTGGGCCCCGTGCGTCGAGTGCGCCGAGGGCCCCGTCTCCTCCGCGTCGTCCCCGTCGTCATGGCCACCTTTTCGGCCATGACGGGGTTCGGGCGCGTCGACGCCCGGAATCACGAGCTCCTGCCCGGGCCGCAGGTGCTGCCCGTCCTTCAAGTGGTTGGCGAGGACGATGGCCTCGACCGTCACGTGGTAACGGTGCGCGATCGCTTCGAGCGTGTGGCCCCGCTGCACGATGTGGGTGACGTCGGCCCAGGCGGGGGATGCGGCCAGTAGCAACGACAGGAGGCCGACGACGGAGCCGGCGGCCAGGCGGGCGACCGGGCCGGCGGACGGCGCGGCCGGCGTGGCGGGCGTGACGAGCAAACGGCGCATGCGAACGCTTGCGTAGACCGGCCCCGCGCGCCTGACCAGCGTGCCGCGCCGCCTTTTTTGACGGGGGACTTTGAGGAGTGCCACACTGTCGCGCAAGGCTTTGGCAAAGCTCGTCCTTTTGCGGGCATAGGGCTCTTCCGGGATCGAAGCGAGATCGAAACAAATGGCCGAAGGCAAGAACCTCGTCGGCGTCGACATCGGCGCGAGCTCCATCAAGGTGGTGCAGCTCCGCGAAACGCGGAAGAAGCTGCAGGTCATCCGCAGCGGATGGGCGCCTTTGCCGCCGCAGACGATCATCGACGGGCACGTGATGAACTCTTCGGCCGTGACGGAGGCGCTGGGGCGCGTCTTTCGCGACGCCAAGATTCAGCAGCGCGACGTGGCCATCGGGGTTTACGGGCAGAGCGTGATCGTCCGCAAGATTACCGTGCCCATGATGACGACCGTGGAGCTCGACGAGCAGATCCACTGGGAGGCCGAGCAGCACATCCCGTTCGACATCAAGCTCATGTCGATCGACTACGAAGTGCTCCGCCAGCGGCCGGACGCGGGCCAAATGGATCTGCTCCTCGTCGCCGCGAAGAAAGACGAGATCAACGACTACGCGGCGATCCTGCGCGAGGCGAAGCTCCGCCCGGTGGTCGTCGACATCAACGCGTTCACGATTCAAAACATCTTCGACCACCAGAACGGCCTCCCGCCGGAGGCGACGATCGCGCTCCTCAACGTCGGCGCGGCGGTCTCCTCGCTCAACATCGTCGCCAAGGGCGTGAGCGCGTTCACGCGCGAGATCACCAACGCCGGCAACACGATCACCGAGGAGATCCGCAAGGCGCTCTCGTGCTCGTACGAGCAGGCCGAGGCGTACAAGCACGGCGGGGGCGCCACGCAGATCGTCCCGCAAGAAGTGACGCAGATCATCAACCAGGCGTGCCAGGCGCTCGCCGGCGAGATCCAGCGGTCGCTCGACTTCTACCTCGCGACGAGCGGCGAGCAGGAGATCAGCAAGATCTACCTCTCGGGGGGCAGTGCGTACCTCGCGCCGCTCGCGCAAGCCATCGAGCGGCGCGCGCGTGTGCCCGTGGAGCTCTTCGACCCGATGACCAAGATGGATGTCGACGCGAAGGCGGTGAACGAGCCCGTCCTCCGCGCGATGGCTGCGCAAATGGTGGTGGCGCTCGGCCTGTCCCTGCGCTGCGAGAAGGAGCGCCGTCAATGGTCCGCATAAACCTCCTCCCCGAGCGCCGCCAAGTCGGCCGCCGGGCTCCGGGCCAAGAGCCCCGGCAGGTGTGGCTCCTCGGCGTGCTGGGCGCGTTCGTCGGCGCCATCGTGATCTGCCTCTTCGTCCAGAAAGTGAAGAACGACCAGCTGGCGGCGCTGCTCGCCGAGAACGGGCGCGTGCAAGGGCAGATCGACACGATCAAAAAGCAGATCGCCGATCACCCGGAAATCACGGCGCGCCTGAAGGAGCTCCGGGATCGCGAAGACGCGATCGCCAAGCTCCAGTCCGCGCGCACGGGGCCGACTTCGACGCTCCTCGAGCTCGCGCACCTGCTCACGCCCGGGCGCGGGCCGACGACCGACCGCGACAAGCTCGAGCAAATGAAGCGCGACAACCCCGCCGAGGTCTATAACCCCAACTGGGATCCGCGCAGGCTCTGGCTCACGGCCTACCAGGAGAGCGAGCGGGTCGTGAAGATGGCGGGGCTCGCGCGGGACGGCGAGGACGTGAGCGAGCTCGAACGCAGGCTCAAGGCGAGCGACTACTTCGCGGAAGTGAAGCTCCTCCCGGGCAACAAGATCGTCGACCAGCAGACGCAACAAGAGCTCTTCAAGTTCGAGCTCAGCGCAAAGGTGAGGTACTGACGCATGGCCTCTCCGATTCAGGCGCAGCTCGCCAAACTCCCGCCGATCGCCAAGGTCGGCACCGGCGCGGGCCTCGTGCTCGTCCTCTTCTTCGGATACTGGTTCGTGTTCTATTCGGACGTCGCGGCCAAGATCGAGGGCGCACAGCGGCAGAAGAAGTCCCTCCGCAACGACTTGGCGCAGGCGCAAGAAGCCCAGGCGAACTACATCGCTGATCGCGGTGAGCTCGCGCTTCGCGAGCAGCGCGCCCGCGACTTGAACAAGGTCCTCCCGCCGGACGCGGAAGAGGACGCGTTTCTCTCGAGCGTGCAGCAGGCGTCGAACGCAGCGGGCATCGATCTCAAGGGGTACGCGCCGCTCGAAGAAGTAACGCAGGCCTTCTACGCGAAGGTCCCGATGCGCATCGACATGTCGGGCAAATTCCACCAGATCGCGAAGTTCGCCTACGAGCTCGGGAAGGTGGAGCGCATCATCAACGTCGAGAACATCGAGCTCACCGACGCGAAGACGACCGGGGACGAGATCGTGCTCCGAGCGCGCTGCCTCGCGACCGCGTTCCACGCGCTGGCTCCGAAGAAGGACGCGCGCGGCGCCGGCCCGGCACCCAAGACCGAAGGGACTCCGAAATGAAGCTCCCCCTCCAGGGCGCGGTTCTCGCGGCGTTGCTCGGCGTGCCCTTCCTCCTGGCCGCCGTCGCATGCGACGTCCCGACGAACTCCGCGCCGCCCCCGCCGACGCGAACGCCGCCGTCGGCGTCGGCGAGCGTTTCGAGCCTCCCGCCGGAGCTCAAAGGGCCCGAGTACACGGAGAACGACTTCGTCGAGAGCGACAGGAATCGCGATCCGTTCCGGAGCTACCTCATCGCGAACCAGAACGCGAACCGGCAGGCCGCGAACCAACGCAAGATCGAGCTCTCGCAGTATTCGATCGACGAGCTGAAGCTCGTGGCCATCGTCCTCGGCGGCGACCGGTCGAGCGCGATGTTCGTCGATCCGAGCGGCAAAGGCACCGTCGTCTACAAGGGGACGTTCATCTGCCGGCCGGAAGTGGTTCATCTCGGCGGCAGCAACGGGCCCGAGTACCAGCTCAATTGGCGCGTCGATCGCATTCGCGACGGGGACGTCGTCCTCATTCGCGAAGACCCCGCGCAGCCTGCGATTCCGCCTGCGACGCGCGTCGTGCCGCTCCACCCCGAGGTCGACAAGCAGGCCGCGGAAGCGCTGGTCCCGTGACCCAAGTTGGGTCGCATCGGTCGTTCGAACGTTCCGTTCGAACGACTCCTGCTCCGGGATAACCGCCACAAATTGGTCCCTTTGGGATCGCGCGTTCTACCGTCGCATCCGCGATCCAACCGGGTTTTCACCCGGCTGGGGCGCGAGGAGCCAAAATGCGTCGGGCCAATCTTACGTCTTGGGTGGGGACGAGTGCCGCGTCGATCCTCCTGCTTTGCAGCGGACACGTGTCGGCGGCAGAGCCTTCGAACCACGTACGCGACGTCCGCGTGCACGCGGATGGTTCCGCGGGGGACGGAGCGGAGATCGAGATTTTCGGCACCGCTGCGCCGACCTACAACGTGCGCGTCGCGGACGGGGGACGGCGGATCCTGATCGATCTGTCCGATTCGGACGTCGCCGGCGCGCCGAACGCGCTGACCACGGCGGTGGGAGTCGTCGGCGGCGTATTGACGCAGGCCTATCCGACGGCAACCGGGTCCATGACGCGCCTCTCGGTGAGCTTGCAGCACGACGCGACGTACCGGGTGATTCCCGAGGGGACTAACCTCCGCGTTCTGCTCGCCGCGAAGCCCTCCGCGCCGTCCGCGGCATCGCCGCTCGGCGCCCCTCCGTCGGGCCCTGCCGGCGCCGCGGCAGCGTCCCCCAGCGGGGCGACCGCCGCGAGCAACGCCGCCGAGTCGCTGGGCCTCGCGGTCCGCGACGTCCGCTTCGAGCGCGCCCCCGCCGCCGTGTCCGGATGCGCGCCGTATGGGTGCGATCGCGTGAGCATCGAGCTGCCGAACGTGCCCACGTACTCGCTCACGACGACGAGCGTGGGGCACCTTCGCCTCGAGCTGCACGGAACGGCGCTCCCCGACAAGCTGGCCCACGCGCTCGACGTGTCGGCGTACGGCGGAGTGCTCAAGTCGGTGAGCGCTACGCACGACGCGGTCAACGGGTCGACGTTCATCGAGCTCGAGCGCGCAACCGAAGCCAGCGGGACACTGACCGCGGAAGCGGGCATGCTCGTGTGGTCGTTCCCCGTTCCGAAGCCGAACTTGCCTGCGCCTCCCACCGCGCAGATCCGGCTCGGCGAGCGCGCCGGCTCCAGGGACGGAGGCCCCGTCCGCCACGTCGTCACGGTCGCGCGCGAAGACGAGCCGACCGCGGAGCCCCGCATCGAGACGTCGATCCACGACGAAGACCCCGTCGTCGAAACGTCGACCGGCGGGGCCGCCGGATTCGCCTCGGGTGCGGGCGACGTGACCGCCCAGCAGCGGTATTCGGGCCGGCGGATCGACATCGATCTGAAGGATGCCGACATCCACAACATCCTGCGCCTCCTCGCCGACACCGGCCACGTGAACATCGTCACGGCCGACGACGTGCAGGGCACCATCACGATCCGCATGCGGAACGTGCCCTGGGACCAGGTGCTCGACGTCGTGCTGCAGGCGAAGGGGCTCGGGATGGTGCGGCAGGGCAACCTGATTCGCGTCGCCCCGCTCGCGCAGCTCCAGAAGGAGCGCGAGTTTCGCCTCGCGCAACAGAAGCAAGAATACGAGCTCACCCCGCTCGAAACGCGGCTCATTCCGATCAGCTACGCCCAGGCCGGCGAGCTGCAGGCGCGCGCGAAAGAGCTCCTCTCGCCGCGCGGTTCGCTCTCGGTCGACGACCGCACCAACGTGCTCATCGCGCGCGACGTGTCGGCGAACCTGAACTACATCGAGGAATTGATCCGGTCGCTCGACACGCAGACCGCGCAGGTGCTCATCGAGGCGCGCATCGTCGAAGGCACGAGCAATTACCTGCGCGACGTCGGCATCCAGTGGGGCGGCGACGTCGAGTTCAGCCCCTCGACGGGCAACCCGACGGGCATCGCGTTCCCCAACACGGTGACCGCCGCCGGCGGCAACTACGACAACAACACGCCGACGGCCGGCATCTCGCCAATCACGCGAACGGTGGCCACGCCGAACTTCGCGGTGAACCTCCCCGCGGCCGTCGGAACCGGGGCCGGTGGCGCGATCGGCATGTCGTTCGGCTCGATCGACAACACGCTCAACTTGAGCGTCCGCCTGTCGGCGGCCGAGTCGAGCGGCCTCGTTCGCATCGTGAGCGCGCCGCGCGTCCTCGTCCTCGACAACAAGGAGGCGCGGATCAACCAGGGCACGCTCATCCCGTACGCGCAGGTGAGCGCCCTCGGCGTGCAGACGACCTTCCAGGAAGCGAAGCTGCAGCTCCTCGTGAAGCCGCACGTGACCGCCGAAGGGTCCGTGTCGATGCACGTGAAGCTCAATCGCGACGAGCCGGACTTCAACCAGACGGCGCCAAACGGCGCGCCGACGATCTTGAAGCGCGAAGCCGAGACGGACTTGCTCGTCATGGACGGACACACGGCCGTCATCGGCGGCATCTACACGCGCAACACGGGCCGCAACCTGAGCCAGGTGCCGTTCTTCGGCGACATCCCGATCCTCGGCGTCCTCTTCCAAAGGCGGCAGGCGAACGACACGCGCGGCGAGCTGGTGATCTTCATCACGCCGCACATCGTGAATCGCTCCGAAGCGCTCGGGCGCTGAATCGAGCGGAGAGGGCGACCGCCAGGACGCCAAGGACGCCAAGAGTGCGCGGGGCGATCGACTCGATCGAGCCAGTGATCGACGCAAACGAGTCGGGGAGAGACTTTTTCGGAGCGTGAAAGCGACTCGATCGAGTCCGTTGAGCTCTCGATCGACTCACGAAGGTCCTCGATCGAGTCCGTTGGGTTCCCGATCGACTCACAGGAGTCGTCGATCGAGTCGCCAAGGTGCTCGATCGAGGCGCCAAGGTCCTTCTTGGGTCGCTAGCGTCCTTACTGGCTCGCCAAAGTCCTCTTTCGGATTCGGGAACGCGTTCCTGGCGTCGATCGAGCCCTTCTTGGCCCTTCCGAGACCCGATCCGCGCCATTCCGAGCGTCTAGACTAGAGGCCCCGATCGTGGCGATCGTTCGGCGCTTCGAAGGCCGATCAGCCCTTGAGCGACGCCTCCAGGCTCGCGGGCGCATCGCTGACGCCGTCCGCGTCCCCCGTGACGCGAGGATACGGGAAGCTGTCGCTCGGTTTCGTCGGGATAAGCGAATGGAACTTGCGCATGTCGATGATGATCCGCCCGTTGGGCTCCTCGCTCAGGATGTCGGCGTGGCGCGCACCCCACACGATCTGCGAATCGACGTAGCGCTTGCGCGCGTGGACGGTCTGCATCGATGTGTCGTCGATGCCCACGAGCGTCGCGATGAGCTCGACCTCGTCTTTCGCCATCGACTCGGGCGTGGCGCCGAAGAGCGGGCTGTCCGGGTCGATCGTGTGGATGATCGTCCAGGATCGCGTCATCGCGGGGGAGCGCTCGCGAGCGAGACGGAGGTCGTACATCCGGTAGAACGTGACCCCCTCGATCGTGCGTTCGGTGCGCACGATCGAGACCCGAATCGTCGCTTCGAGGATGAAGTTGCCCCGTTCGTTGCCGACGCGGAGCATCAGCGTCGGGTGGCCGTCCATCAGCGCGATCACCGGGTTCTCCGAGAACGCGACGCGCGCCGAAGAGCGCGAGAACTTGGCGAAGACGAGGCCCGTGGCGACCGCCGTGATGATGAGGCTCGACACGGACTCGACGATCATGACGAGGTTGGCCCCCTGGCTCTTCGGGTACATCGCGCCGTACCCGATCGTCCCCATCGTCTCGACGCTGAAGCAAAACGCGTCGAAGAACGAGTCGGTCCGCGCGTTCTCGACCCCGCCGACGTAGAGGTAAACGATCGCGAAGAGCGTGTTGATGAGGAGGTACGCGACGACGATCGCGGCGATCGCCAGCGACCAGCGAACGCGCAAGAACAGGTGGTAGAAGTCGCGGAGCGTGGTCTTCGCAGCCCCGATGACGAGCGTCTCTTGTCCGGGGGTCGACGGCGTGGCCACGGTCGTGGCGCTTATCGCGAAGGGACGGTCCCCGCAACCGCCGTCGAGACGCGAGCGACGTGTCCGTCGCGCGCCAAAAAAACGTCCGTCCCGACGACCATCAGCGCGTCGATGCCGTCGACCGCCGGCGAAGCCGGTGCGACCGGCGTCGCGTCGCCTCCGCCGAGCGGCGCGCGAAGGACACGGAATCCGCCCGAAACGGCGGCTTCGTTGACCCAGAAGACGCCGTCCGGCCCCGCCGCGAGATGCGCGAACCCCGCGAAGTCCTGCACGACGAGGCGAGGCGACCCGCCGACCTTCGGCATCATCCACACGGCTTCGCCGCGCTGTTCCACCCAAAAGAGCGTGTCGCCGAACGCCACGATCGACTTCGGCAGGCCCCGGCCCTCGGCCAGAACCGTGGGCAAGCCGCCGTCCTTCGCCACGGCGACGATCTTTTCATCGAGCGCGTCGGCCCAATAGACGTGGGTTTCGTCGAGCGCAAGGCTCGTAATCGCGCCGTCCGAGCGGACGATCCAGTTGCCGTGGCGATCGTCGGCAATGAACGACAAGCGCTCCACGTTGCTCTTCGAAGTGAGCCCGGTGGAGCCCTCGTCCGCCGTCACCACGACGACCGCGGAGCGATCGCACGCGATCGCGAGGACGGAAGGGCCGTCGCGCCGGTGCGTGACGAACGGCCCTCTCGGGGGTACTCCCGCCCGCACGGACATGGGCCCTCGCGGCCCCCTTTGCCCGGACGCAAAGCAAATCAGGTCTGCCCCCACGGACATGGCCATGACGTCTTCGGCTGGATCGAGCGTTAGGACCGACTCGCCCGCGGCGATCGCCGAAGTACCGCTCGCGCGACCGGCGTCCACGGGCGCCATCGCGTCCAGGCGGATTCGGTCGAGCGGAACCCTGCGAATCGCGTGCTCTCGGGCGACCGCGACGTAGATCTCTCCTGACCCGGCGGCGTACACGTCCCTCGCCGCTTCGCGCGCGTCCGTAGGCGTCG
>DATHQY010000333.1:0-14593 GCA_035482215.1 Polyangiaceae bacterium
CAGCGCGACCACCGCGAAGACGGAGAGCGGAGAAACAGGGAGGGGAGGAGGAGAAGAGGAAAGAAATATCCAAAAGCACGAAGGCCACCCGGCACCACGTGACGGTGGACCTCGATGAGCGCCCCGACGACAAGCTCGGAATCCTTCCAAAGCCTCCTTTCCTCCTTCCTCCCCGTTTCACTTTCTCCTCTCGACCGCTACGACGCAACGAGCACGATGCGCGTGATCTCGGGGGGCACGCCGATGCGTGCAGGGGGACCGACCGTCCCGAATCCGCGGTTGACGTACAGGGTCGTACCGCCGGCTTCGTAGGCACCGGCGACGTATTCGAAGAACACGTTCAGCATGTGGCCGCCGGGATTGATCTGGCCCCCGTGCGTATGGCCGCTGAGCTGCAAGGCGACTTGCCCCGGCCACATGTCGACGGTGGGCGGCTGATGGGAGAGGAGGATCCGCGGCAATCCCGCCGGAACCGCGGCGAGCGCCAGGTCGAGCCGCGGCCCGATTCCGCCGGGGTACCGCTTCGCGGTGAGCTCGTCGACGCCGAGGAGCGCGAAACCCCCGCCGTCCGCCGGGCGGATCACCCGGCCGTCGTTGACGAGCGGCGTGATGCCGGCCGCGCGCAGAGTGCGCGCGATGGCGCCCGCGCCGGCGTAGTAGTCATGGTTGCCGAGGCACGCGAAGACGCCGTCGCGCGAAGGCAGGTCCGCGAGCTTGCGCGCGACGAGAGGCGCGAACGCGGGCTCGATGTCGACCAGATCGCCCGTGACGGCCACGAGATCGGGACGGATTCGGCGCAGGAGCGACAACCCCTCTTCGAGTTCGCGCTCGCCGACGTGGATGCCCGTGTGGATGTCGCTGACCTGGGCGATGACGTAGCCATCGAGCGCGCGCGGAAGACCGGCGATGCGCACCGCCAGCTCGCGCACCTCGAAAGCGTGGCGACCGCGGACGACGCCCCATCCGACCGCCGCCCCGACCGTGCCGAAGAGCGCTGCGCCGGCCGACGCTTCGACGACCTGGCGCCGCGTCATCGTCTCGTGCGCGTCGCCGTCCTCGTCGCGCGGCGCTTCCTCCGCGCCACGCGGCATTCGCGGCGCCGCGGCCGGTGCGGCACCGCGCCGGCGCCCGTGACTGCAAGCGAGGTGAATCGCGAGGAGCGGAATCGCGGCGAGGCCGAGGGTGACGAAGATCATTCCGAGCGCCGTCTGAACGTCGATGATCCACACGGAGTGCGTGTGCACGACCAGCCACTGGAGCGGGGCGCCGGCGAAGCACGTCGCGGCGAGAACGACGACGAGGGCGCGGCGCCTTCGGGCGAGCCACGGGAGGGACGCGACGGACCACGCATAGAAGATCCAGGCTGGAATGACGGCGAGAATGAACGCCACGACGAAGAACATCGCGCCTCGCCGTCACGCCTTTCGGAAGATGCCGCTGACGACGCGCTCGATCCGGCCGTAATCGCGCTTGCGCTCGATCGCGGTGAAGCCTCTCTTTTCGAAGAGCGCGTCCACGGCTTCGGCCTGCCCGGCGGCCACCTCCACCGCGAGAACGCCTCCTTCGGACAGCACCGCCGGCGCGCCCTCCACGATGCGCGCGACGACGGAGAGCCCGTCGGCGCCGCCGAGGAGCGCGAGGCGCGGCTCGTGCTCCCGGATCTCCGGTTGCAATCCGGGGATCTCGCCGGCGGGGATGTACGGGGGATTCGCGGTCACGACGTCGAAGCGTTCGAAGCCCGTTCGCGTCGAACGCATCCGAGAAGCCGCCCCCGCGAACAGGTCGCCCCGCCCGAACGCCACGTTGTACGCCCCGAGGCGCAGCGCGTTGTCACGCGCCACGGCGAGCGCGTCTTCGCTGATGTCACAGGCCATCACGCGCGTCGTCGGCCGCTCGCGCGCGAGCGTGATCGCCACGCAGCCGCTGCCGGTGCACAGGTCGAGCACGCGCGCCGATAGCGAGACGCCGTTCGTGCGTTCGAGCGCGGCTTCGACGAGGCACTCGGTGTCGGGCCGCGGGACGAGCACGCGCCGATCGACGCGAAAGAGGCGCCCGTAGAACTCTCGCTGGCCCAGGATGTACGCCACGGGTTCGCGGGCGCGGCGGCGCTTCACGAGCTCGCGAAAGCGGGCGAGCTCGTCGCTCGAGAGCGGCCGCTTCGCGTCGACGATGAGCTGAATGCGCGTGACCGACAGCGCCTGGCCGAGCAAGAGCTCCGCGTCGAGGCGGGGCGTGTCGATGCCGCGCGCGCGAAAATCGTCCGTCGCCCAGCGCAGGATGGACTCGCTCGTCCATGCGGGCGGTTGGGCTACGGCCGTCACATGCCGTCTCGTAGCGCAAAAAAACGCGGCTCGCGAGGACGCAGCGCGGCTAGGAATTGCGCGCGGCGAGGACGACGCCTTCGACTTCGCTGCGAATCTCGGCGAGCCGCGCGGCGCTCGTCGCCTCGAACCGCATGACGAGCACGGGCCCCGTGTTCGACGCGCGCACGAGACCCCACGCAGGATCGCTCGCGGTGCCGAACGAGATGCGCGCGCCGTCGATGTCGACGACGGGCGCGCCCTTCGCGCGGAAATGCGCGAGGACGGCCTTCACGACGTCGAACTTGATCGCATCCGGGCAGTCGACGCGGAGCTCGGGCGTCGAGAACGTCTTGGGCACGTCGGCGAGCATCTCCCCGAGGCTGCGCGAATCGCGTGCGACGATCTCGAGGAGACGCAGCGCGGCATAGAGCGCGTCGTCGTATCCGTAATAGCGATCGGCGAAGAAGAGGTGGCCGCTCATCTCGCCGGCCAGAAGGGCACCCTCTTCTTTCATCTTCGTCTTGATGAGCGAATGCCCGGTCTTCCACATGATGGGCCGCCCGCCGTGCTTCGCGACGTCGTCGAACAGCGTCTGCGAGCACTTCACTTCGGCGATGATCGCCGCGCCGGGTTTTTCCGCGAGAAGCGCGCGCGAAAACAGAATCATCATCTTGTCGCCCCAGATGATGTCGCCATTCGCGTCGACCGCGCCGAGCCGGTCGGCGTCCCCGTCGAACGCGAGGCCCACGCGCGCGCCCGTCTTCTTCACCCGATCGATCAGCGCTTCGAGGTTCTTCGGGACGGTCGGATCCGGATGGTGGTTCGGGAAATGGCCATCCATGTCGCAATAGAGCTCGTCGGGCGAGAGGCCGACTTTGCGCATGCACGCGAGGCCGAGCGGACCGCCCGCCCCGTTGCCCGCGTCGAGGACGAACTTGACGTCGGTCCGCGCCATACGGATGCCGCTCGTGACCATATCGACGTAGCGCTCTTTGGTATCGACCTTTTCGATGCGCCCGGGCGAGGTCGCCTTGACGATCGCGTCTTCTTCGATGATCCGCCGCAGCGTCTGGATGTCGGGGCCGAAGAAGCTCGCCTTCCCCTTCATCATCTTGAATCCGTTTTCGTCGCCCGGATTGTGGCTGCCGGTAATCATGATTCCGCCGTCGGTGCCGAGCGCGTGGACCGACCCGTAGAGGAGCGGCGTCGGCCCGATGCCGATCTCGACGACGTCCGCCCCGGCCTCCGTGAGCCCCGCCGTCAGCGCGGCGAAGAGCCGGTCGCTCGACAAACGACAGTCGCGCCCGACGGCGACGCGGACTCGCGCGTTCGTGGCGCTCGCCGCATTCGCGGCGCCGAGCATGGTTGCGAACGCGCCGCCGACACCCCGGGCAAGCGCATCGGTCAAGTCGCGGTCGGCGACGCCACGAATGTCGTACTCACGGAAGATTTGGGTAGGAACGCGCATGAGGGCGCGCAGTTTATCGCGCCTGCCGCCCCCGCGCGCAAGCGGGGGCCGGCGTTTTTGCCGTTTGGGGCTTCGAAGGATCGACGCAGGGGAAAATCGCGCTAGATTCGCCGGCCTGTCGGCCAACTTCGCGCCAACTTCGCGTCAACTTCGCTTGGACTCGCTCCCGCCGCCTCCGCCCCCACAAGTCGCTCCGAGCGCGCCGGTTCCGTCGGGCGCGCCGGTTCCGTCGAGCGCGCCGGTTCCATCGGGCGCGCCGGTTCCATCGGGCGCGTCGGGCGGAGCGCGCTATGGCTTCGCGCCGGGCGACATCTACCCGCGCGGATCGGACGAAGCGGAGCTTTGCGCGTCGGCGAGCACGCCCGACTGGGCGTACCTCCTCGGCCTGGGCGTCCTCGACGCCGGCGCCATCTTGTACGGGAGCTCGGACTTCATCAAGAACGTCGATCGCATCGGCATTCGCTTTACAGGCCCCGCGCTGATCGGCCTCACCTGGGGCGCGACCGTGGGCGGGTCGTGGCTATCGCTGCCGAAGTGCTCGATGCACTGGGTCGGCGAATCGCCGCGCGAGGGCGGGGTGCGGCAAGTATGGCCCCTCGCGCTTTCGTTCGCGTTGCTCGCCGGAGCCACCGCGCCCATCGTCAACCGCATCGCCTCTGGGTCCGAGCCTATGGCATGGACCGACCTCGAGCGCGAAATGCACGTCGTCACGGCCGGCGTCTTCGGATTCGCAGGCGCGTTCCTCCCGTATCTCGTGCCGCCGAAGACATGGGCCGCCGCGCGCGAGATCGATCGGCTTCGCGTCAGCGCGAGCGCCCAGGGTGCGTTCATCGGGTACGTCGGCACCTTTTGAGTCCCGGCCGGCACGCCTGGAATCGCGAGCGCCGGCGCGCGGCTTCCGACGCGCCGTCGCCCGAATAGGGGACGCGGCCCGCCGCGCGTTCGGCGAAGATGCATGGGTACGATAAGCTTTCGGCGCATCAGCGGGGTGAATCGAGCGTGGCGAACGGGGCTCCCATAGCGACGGCGGATTTTCGTGCCGGCGAGGTCCTCGCGGGAAAGTACCGTATCGAGCGGGTGCTCGGCGCCGGCGGGATGGGCGTGGTCGTCGCGGCGTATCACCTGCAGCTCGACACGAAAGTCGCGATCAAGGTCCTCCGCTCTTCGATGCTCGAAGATCCAGAAGCGACGGCGCGCTTCGCCCGCGAGGCCCGCGCCGCCGCGAAGATCACGAACGAGCACGTCGCGCGCGTGCTCGACGTCGGGTCGCTGGAGAGCGGCGCGCCGTACATCGTGATGGAGTTTCTGGAGGGCGAGGATCTCGCGTGCTTGCTCCAGCGCCATGGGCCTTTGCCCATTGACCGGGCCGTCGACTTCGTCCTGCAGGCGTGCGTGGCGGTCGCGGACGCGCACAAGGTCGGGATCATCCACCGCGACCTCAAGCCATCGAACCTCTTTTGCACGCGGCGCACGGACGGCCAATTCGTGGTCAAAGTGCTCGACTTCGGGATCTCGAAGCGCGTCGACGCCGAGGCCGGGGCGTCCGTCACCCGGACGAACACCGTCATGGGCTCGCCGCTGTACATGTCGCCCGAGCAGCTGCGGTCGACCCGCGACGTCGACCACCGCACCGACATCTGGGCGTTCGGGATCATCCTGTTCGAGCTCCTCGCGGGGCGTGTTCCGTTCGACGGCGAGACGTTCACGGAGGTCGCGGTGAAGGCTTCGACCGAGCCTCCGGTCTCGCTCCGGCGCCTGCGCGCGGACACGCCGCCCGGGCTCGAAGCGATCATCGAGAGGTGCCTCGCGAAGGCGCCGAGCGGGCGCTACGCCGACGTCGCCGCGTTCGCGATGGCGCTTGCCGAGTTCGGGTCGCGCCAGGCGCGCTCGCTCGCCGAGCGCGTCGCGGCGATCGTCGGGTCCGACCCGGAGTTCGTCGGCCCTTCGCGGTTCGCGGTGACGAGCGGGAGTCTGCCGAGCGCGCTCACGTCGTCCGCACTGCGGGTCTCTTCTCGGCGCGGCCCGGTCATCGCGCTGGCGGTGGCCGGCGTCGCGGGGATCGCGATCGCATGGGGGGCCTACGTGTGGGCCGGCGCGCATGGGCCGGCGGCGTCGCGCGCGAGCGAAACCGCGGCGGCAGGGTCGTCTTCCGGCGGCGCGAGCGCACCCCCGGTGGCGAACGCGCCGCCCGCGGCGAACGGGCCTCCGGTGGCGAACGCGCCTTCGCAGGCCGCCAGCGCGCCCGCCCCTCGCGCGGAACCCCACGCGGAGCTCCCTGCGGTCGCCCCCGTCGAACCGACGCCGCAGGCCGCTTCGCTCCACGCGCCGCACAGCAAGGCCGCCGGCCCGCACGGACCGAAGCTCCCGCCCGCAACGACGCCCCCCCCGGTCGAATCGCAATCCGTGCCCGCCCCTCCCGTACAGAGGCCGGCGCCGACCGATCCGCCAGCCCCCGTCGATCCCCTCTCGAGACTGAAGGTCAAATGATGCGATCGCGTTTTCTCGGCGTCCGCGCGGCATGCGGGGCGGCGCTCCTCTGCGCGAGCGTCGTCGCTTCGTCGCCGGCCGGCGCCGATCCCCGGCCGCAAGCGCCGCTCCACGAGACCCTCACCGGCCCCGCGAAAGCGGCCTACGAGTCCGCGACGATCCTCGTGAACAACGGCGACTACGCGGGCGCGCTCGCCAAATACGAGCAGGCGTATGCCGTGTCGAAAGACCCGCGCCTTCTGTTCAACATGGCCGTTTGCGCGCGAAGCCTCCGCGCCTACGCGCGCATGCGCGGCCTCTTGCTTCGCTACCGAAAAGAAGCCGCCGGCACCCTGACCGACGAAGACAGGGCGGAGGTCGAGGGCGCACTCACCGCCGTCCGCGGGCTCGTCGCGTCCGTGAAGCTCACCGTGAACGAGGACGGAGCCGTGGTCTCCGTCGACGGCGAGAACGCCGGCACGACCCCGCTCGACGGCGACCTCGTGCTCGACCTGGGCAAGCACGTCATGTCCGTGAAGAAGCCGGGGTTCGAGCCCGACACGCGCACGATCGAAATCTCCGGTGGCGACCGAGAGACCGCGATGTCGGTGGCCCTCGTGGCGGCCAAGACGGGCGGCGCCCTCGTCGTCGCGGCCGACGACGACGCGCTCGTCACGATCGACGACGACGTCGCGCGACGCGGCCGGTTCGACGGCGAAGTCACCGCCGGCACGCATCGCGTCCGCGTGACCGAGCCGGGCAAAATCTCTTACGACGCGCGCGTCGAGATCCGCACGGGCGAAACGCGAACGCTCGTCATCGCGCTGGAGAACGAGCACGGTGCGCAGGGCGGCCCCGTGTGGCCGTGGATCGTCGCCGGGGCGGCGGTCGTCGCCGGGGCGACCGTCGGTGGATACTTCCTCTTCCAATCGCATACGCCCGGGCCGGCGCCCCCGAGCGGCCAGCTCGGGTCCGTTCAATTCGCGAGCTGGCGGCTATGACGGCGCCGGCCACGCACCGATGGACCGCCGCTGCGGGCGCGATCGCCCTCGCGTCGCTCCTGCCCGCGTGTTCCACGAGCACACCCGCACCTGTCGGCGGCATCGAGATCGTCATCGCGAGCGACGGGCTCAGCGCGCCGACCGACTTCGACGACGTACGCCTCGAAGTGAGCCAGGAAGAGAGCGACGGCGGCTGGCAAACGCTCTGGAACAAGGACTATTTCATTCCGCAGGAAGCCACGCTGCCGACGACGTTCGCGATCGTCGCCGGCAAGAACGGCACGCAGGAAGCGCTCATCAAGGTCACGGCGCTGAAGAACAGCCAGCCCGTCGTTCTGCGTGAAGCGCAAGTGCAGGTGCCCGTGGACCGGCTCGCGGAGCTCCGCCTCGTGCTCGCGGAACCGTGCGAGGGGCAGGTCACGCTGTCCGGCAACGAGCCGATCTCCACATGCATGACCCAAGACGAGAGCTGCCAGCCGGACACCGGATCGTGCGGGCCGAACTTCGTCCCGGTGGCGAATCTACCGACCTACGTGCCGGGCGAGGACCTCGATGCGACGCCGGCGAGCGATCAGGGCGCGCCAAGCCTGCCGCCGCCCAGCGACGGGAGCTCCATGGAGCCTTCGGACGCGACGATCGCCACGACGCGGACCGACGGCGCGCCGGGCTCGGGTGACGCGGCGTCGACGGGAAACGACGCGACTCTCGGCAGCGACGCGCAGACGGCCAGGGATGCGGGGGCGCCGAGCGACGCGAACGCCGCGATCGAAGCAACGACGACGACGCCCGAGATGGACGCCGGTGTCGACGCGGGGCCTGTGTGCACGGAGGGCCAGATCCAGTGCGTGCCGGGGGCGCTCGAGACGTGCGGCTCGGATGGCCAGTGGATCGTGAAGAGCTGCCAGGGCGGCGAATGCGCGCAAAACGCCTGCCAGCCCCTCATGCTCGCCTCGAACCAGAACGTCCCCAACGACCTCGCGCTCGATTCGAACAACCTTTACTGGACGAACGAGGGCGACGCGGCGGCCAACGGATCGGTGATGCAAGTGCAGCTCGACGGGGGCCATCTCATCACCCTCGCCACCGGACGCGCGCAGCCGATTGGCATCGTCGTCGACTCGGCGTGGGTCTACTGGGCGGAAGAGGGGACGATGGCCAACAACTTCCAGGACGGTGTGATCGCCAAGGTGCCGATCGGCGGCGGCCCGGTGCAAACGATCGCCCAAAACCAGGCGCTTCCGATCGATGTCGCCGTGAGCACGACGAACGTCTACTGGACGAACGGCGGCTTCGCCTTGGCGAACGACGACGCCGGCACCGTGATGATGGCTACGCTCGACGGTGGATCGGCCACGACGCTCGCCACGGGTCAGCACCAGACGCAATGGATGGCGATCGACGAAACGTACGTCTACTGGACGACGGGCGGCACCCAGGCCAAAAACTATGCGGACGGCACCATCGAGAAGGTCGCGCTCGACGGCACGGGGGGCCCGATAAGCGTTGCGACGGGCCAAACGTCGCCCTCGGGGCTCGCGGTCGACGCGAACAACGTCTACTGGCCCACGCTCGGCACCTCCGCGAACGGCTTTCTGGACGGCACGATCGTCCAGCAGTCGAAGACCGGCACGCGGACCACGATCGCGCGCAACCAGGGCCAGCCCCTCGGCGTCGCGGTCGACGGGGCGAACGTCTACTGGCCGGACGGCATGGGGACGCTCGCGGTCTTCAGCGTCCCGATTGGCGGCGGATCGACCGCCACGTTCCAGGCCGTGCCCGGCACCCCGGCCTCCGTGGCCGTCGACGCGACGAGCGTCTACTGGGATGCGGACGACGGCACGGTGATGAAGCTCGCGAAATAGACCTGGGTCTTCGTTCTGTATCAGCTGCCGTCGCCGGCGTCGGAGCTGCCGGCAGCGTCGGTCGGGGCTTCTCCGCCGTCGGCGGGTTCGGTGCCAGCTCCCGAGTCGGGGGGGCATACCGGTCCACTGCCACAGGCGTTCGGATCCACCGCGGAGACGAGCCGGATCGTGCTGTTCTCGATCGTGGATGTCACGGTCACTGAGCACTCGGAGCCGGGCGGCGCCGCGAATACGCCAAAGGCAACGTCGTTGGAATACGAAAGCGATTGCGTGGCGGAGCCGCAGGCCGTCGAAAGGGTAATCGATACCGTCTGATCGCCCGGATCGACTCCGTCAGGCAAACGACTTACCACGTAGACGGCTTGGCCGCTCGTCACGGAGAACGGCTGTGACGTTGTCTGGGGGCAGGCGGTCAGGGAGGTCACGTCTGTTCCCGACGTCGAGACACATAGCGTCGGGTACTTCGGTTCTCCGCATTGGACGAGCAGAAACGCGAAGGCGAGGGTATGAGCAATCTTCATTGGCCGTTTCCCCCGGCGAGCTTGAACAAGGTCACGTCGACATCGAAGTTGAGGCCGAATTGAAGGGCGTCGGCTCCTTTGGCAACTGCCGGATCCCACGCTCGCAGCGCGGGCCGGTACACGACCATTGGCATGATCCCGAACGGACTGCCCCCGATTCCGAAGCGGAGCCCGACGCCGGGAGAAAGTGCCGTCAAGACACCCGGGCCCGGAAGCCGCCCGTTCTGGGCCGCGTCGTATTGGAGAAAGGCCGCGGGATCTATGATGGGCAAGTAGAGGCTCAGGGGATTGGGACCACCCCTTGTGCCCCAAGCGAATTCGATGCCGATCGGGAGACTCAAAGTCGGTGCCTGTCCATAGGCCTTCTCGAAGTTGTTCTCGATGACACCGTACGCCCCGTGCCTCAGCTCGAGCGCGGTGAAGATCCCCGCTTCCGAGGTAACCGACACGGTGTAGCGTCCCGGCACTTGCTTGTCTTTCCACCCGCCGGGAGGGTCAGCCGCTTCGTCGAGAACCTGGGCAAGTTGGTCTGCATCCTTCGCTGTCACGATGGCGGCGACGACGCCGGCATACTTCACGACGGTGCTCAGTGGCCCCGAGCAGCCAGTTCCGCACGCTTCGCGCAGAATCGTGTCGCCGCCAACGGCCGCACGCACGATCGCCGAGGACCAGTCTTGGTTCGCAAAGTCGCGGACGACGGCGATGCCGTCGTGAATTGCGAGCAACACGAGCTTGGCTTTCTTCACGTGCATGGCCATCGAGTCGGAACTGCCGATGCTGCCCTGGCCCCCCAGGCCGGGCGTCAGGGAGCGGTCCGAAAGAACGGCAAACGTGTCGGCGAAGCTGGCTGCGAGGTCTACGGCGGCTTCGGTAACCCCGAGCGCTTGCAAGACGACACTGGCCGCAGTTCCGCCGTTTCCTCCCGGGGGAGCCATCGCGTCCGAGACCCCAAGCTGTGACGCGGGCGCGGTCGTACTCGCCGACGTGTACGTGCTGATGGCATGCTCGAGTGCGAGGACACGCGCATAGAACTCGGCGCTCGGCGATGCCTTCTTGCCCAAACGGGCGATGGTCGATAGGCGCTCGAGGCCAGTACTCGCGTTGATGCCCGTGATTGCGGCCGAGCAGCCGGTCGCGGGGGCCGGGCCGCCCGAGGCGCCCGCTGCATCTGCGTTCCCACCGCCCCCGTCCACCCCCGCATCCGCGGAAGATCCGGGCGGCGCGCCCTGAAACCACGCGCACTGGTTCGTCTGAATTCCAAGTCCGAAAATCGACCAACACGCCGGCGCCGAGGCGGCCGCCGTCAGTACGAGCGCCTCCGCCGTAGAAGCATTCGACTTCGTCGCGTTCAACGAATCGCCCGCCGTCGAATCGAATAGTGTGCGGTAATTATGCGCGATTTGCGGCATCGCGGCGAGGCACCCGACGACCTCGATTGGGTCGCTGTAGAGCGCATACTGGGGGGCTGAGGCTACGTGTCGATTCTCATCGTCGATGTCCGTTCCCATCCCGTAGAGCGCGTCGAGTCCGGACTGACCGTCGATCCATCCGTTCACGCGCTTCGCGATGTCCGCCCGAAGGGTGGTTAGAGCAACGCATCGCGCGTTCGACGGGTTTCCCGCGTTGGTGTCACACGAAAAGATCGATGCATTGTCCGGAGGCCCGAGCCCCGCGCCAACGCCCAGTCCTACGAACTCGCCGGGCCAGGAGCGAACGTCCTGCGTGAGTGCCGCGCGTAGCGCGTTGAGCTGCGCGGCCCCCGTTCCATAGGTGCTTGGAGACGCTTCGAGCGTAAGGGCGCAGGTGGCCGGGAACCAGAACTCGGTCAGCTCTGCGCGAGTCTCGACGGAGGGTTGCCCCGATTCCGCGGGCGGTACGCCGCCATCCGCGAGAGGGTCAAGGCAGATGTCGCTGCGCATCTTGTCTAGGAAGAACTCCACGACCTCTCGCTGGGCGCGGTCTGCGACGAGCTTCGCCAGCGCCTCGAGACCGGTGGCGAGTGCCTGCGTGACGAAGGTCCCCAAGTCCGTTGGTGCCGGCGGCGTAGCCGCCTGAAGGTTCTCCGGGGCGGCGTTGGCCACCATTTGTGCGAGAGGGGAGTCCTTGCGGATCGACTTGCCCTTGACGGCCAGCGCGCTTTTCGTGGCCGTCGTCAGCTGCTGATTTGGCCTGGGCATCCGCATAGGCCATGATCGCCTGGGCATCGGGCCAGTCGGCGACGACAGCCGCCTCCGCGAACGCAGGGGTCGCGAATGCACATGCGTCGAACTGCGCCCCATTGGCGGCCGGGTTGCACAGCTGGCTGCAAAGAGTGCTGGACAGCGCCTGCACTTTGGGTCGAGCCGCTAGAACCGCAGCGTCCCGCGCACGGGGGGCCTTGAATGCGTTCGCAACCACATCGATGCTTGCCGAGGAGGCGGACGGCGTCAGCGTAGAGCCGTCTGTGTCGCGACAGACTGCCGCCAGGCCCTCTGCAAACTGCTGAAATGCGTTGTATCGCGTGGCAAACTCTTCGATCGGACCATTGGAAGTCGGTGCCGACGCCTGCCCCGAAGGCGCAGTTTGCGCTAGCGGTGTGTCCTGCGTCGGTGCCCCGCCGTCCGATTTCGGCGCCCCCATATGCGTCGGATGCGGATGCGCCGACGGGGGTGGATCGGCGACCGCAAATTCCGCGAACATGGCCATGAAAGCCATCAACAAAACGACGCACGTGACCTTCAATCTTGACATGGGAACCCTATGAAGTGCCTTCCGCGGCGGCAGCTGCTTTCTGCAGGTGGTCCAGAACGCCGTCGTCGATGGGGACCGCGCAGTTTGTCGTCATACCCGGAACGAGCCCCAGGTGAATGCCTACGACGGCAGACGCCGTTCGAACGGGCCCCCCACTCATTCCGTTCATTCCGGCATCCGCGGGGTCATAGGCGAGCAAGCCGGTATTCGGGTCGGGGGTAACGCGAACATCGATCTGCTTCCTCGCACCGTTGACGAAGCCGAAGATCTGCGCAGGGGCGCCGCCGTCAGCGATATGCCCGGTGTGCATGCCGAGTGCTTCGAGAGGGCGATTGGTCGGCAAGCGCACGACCCCCACGTCCGTCGTCCCTGATGACTCATCGAGATAGGCGATTGACCGCGCCAGGCCACTGACCGACCCGCGGTCTCCCGAGAAGCGGAGTTCGACCTGGAGAGGGACGGCGCGAGGGGGCAGCGCGATTACGTGCGCCGCCGTCACGAGGGCGTCCTGCCAGACATCGATAAGAAAACCCGAGCCTACGCGAACACCGATTGCGTCACCAATGCGGTATTGGAAGGTCACGACGACCAAGAAGTCCAGGTTGCCGATATCCGTCAGGTCGAACGCAGCGGCGTCGAACGCGAAACTCCGCATGGGCTTTGGCTTACAGGATCAATGGGAAGGCGGGCAATTGCACCTTGTTGCAGCGTCTCGTACACACCGCTTTGGCCGGTGGGGAACATAAGGGCGCGGATTGAAATCGGACTGCCAGCAGCCGCGGTCCTTACGAAAGGCACCCCGGCGACGCCACAGGTCAATAGCGTGGGCAACTTCTATTCGACGGGCTCGATCGCGACTCCCTTCGACGCGAAGGTCCTCAACGGGTCCAAGGAGCGCGACATGGTGGCGGCGCAGACGAGCGGAGACTGCAACAGCTGCCATACCGAACAGGGCGCGAACGGCGCGCCCGGCCGAATCATGCCTCCGTAACGTCGATCACGACCCCGCTCATCGACGTTGCGCGGCGCCCGCCCATCACAACGGGGGCGTGCAGACTGCAGCCAGTTCCGCCGCGGCGGCCCCCTGCTCGATGACACGCTGTTGGCCGTCGCGATGGCGCAAGGTCACTTGCGAGGCGACGGCTTCTCGTTTGCCCACGACCGCCAGAAAAGGCACGCAGGCGTCATGCGCGTCGACGATGGCCCGTGACAGAGTCTGGCCGCGGGCGGCGACCGTTGCGCGGAGCCCGCGCCGCTGCAACGTCTCGCGGAGCGCCTTTGCGTAGGCCGCCTGCGCGTCGGAAATGGGAAGCACGCGAATCTGCTCGGGGGCGAGCCACGGGGGGAGCGCGCGCTGGTGGTGCTCGAGGAGGACCGCGAGGAACCGCTCGATCGAGCCCAGGATCGCCCGGTGAAGCATCACCGGACGCGCCTTGGCGCCCTGCGAATCGACGTACGAGAGACCGAAGCGCTCGGGCATCGCGAAGTCGAGCTGGATCGTGCCGCATTGCCATGATCGGTCCAGGCGATCCTGGAGCGAGAATTCGAGCTTCGGCCCATAGAAGGCCCCTTCGCCGGGCTGGAGCGAAGGCTCGAGTCCGGCGGATCGCGCGGCCGCATCGAGGACCCGCTCGGCGACGTCCCACATGGCGTCGTCCCCTGTGCGCTGCGCCGGTCGTGTCGAAAGGGATACCGAGAAGGAGGCGAAGCCGAACGCTTCATAGAGCGCGCGCACCGATGTGCAGAAGCGCACGACCTCGTCTTCAATCTGGGCCTTCTCACAGAAGATATGCCCGTCGTCCTGTGTGAACTGGCGAAGCCGAAAGAGGCCGTTCAGCGCGCCATCGTCCTCGTCCCGATGAACGACGCCGAATTCCGCCAGCCGGATCGGGAGGTCACGGTACGAAGGCGCCATTCGCTCCACGATCTGGACGTGGCACGGGCAGCTCACGGGCTTGAGCGCTTCCTCTCGGCCTTGATCTCCAAAGGAAAACATGTGCGCACGGAAGTTTTCCCAATGGCCGCTCGCCTCCCAGACGCGGCGCCGCACGAGCTGCGGAGTCAGGACTTCGACGAATCCGTCCGTCACGAGGCGCCTGCGGATCGCGCCCTCCATCGCGCGCACGAGGACGAACCCCGCGGGGTGCCAAAAGACCATTCCCGGTGCCTCCTTCTGGAGGTGGAACAGCCCCAATTTCTGGCCAAGTTGCTTGTGATCGAGAATGTCCATGATCGTCTCCTC
>DATHQY010000334.1:0-3405 GCA_035482215.1 Polyangiaceae bacterium
GCCTCAACTTCGGCGGCATGAGCGCCGAAACGGTGAAAGCGTCGTTCCAGACGTTCGGATTCTCCTTCCCCATGCCGGTCGTGGGCCTCGTCCTGGGAGGGCTGCAATGGTCTTTCCTCAAGACGATCCTGGTGACGGCGATTCCATTCGGCATCTACGACCTCGTCGAAGCGATGGACAACGTCGTCAGCGCCTCCGCGGCCGGCGACGAATACCCGACGACGCGCGTCCTCACCGCGGACGGCGTCGTGAGCCTCATCGGCTGCCTGATGGGCAATCCGTACATCAACGCGGTCTACATCGGCCACCCGGGCTGGAAGGCCATGGGCGGACGCATCGGTTATTCGGCCGCCACCGGACTGATGGTGATCGTCCTTTCGTGGTTCGGCGTCATTTCGCTGATGACCGCGGTCATTCCCGTCGTCGCGATTTCGCCGATTCTTCTGTACATCGGAATGCTCATCGGGTCGCAGGCCTTCCAGGAGAGCCCGCACAAGCACGCGCCGGCGATCGTGGTCGCGCTCTTCCCGTCCATCGCCGCCTGGGGCAAGCTCCAGATCGACAACTCACTCGGCGCAATCGCGAACATCCACCATGTCACGCCCGAGATGATCGGTTCGATGGCGCAAGTCGGCATCATGTACAAGGGCCTGTCGATCCTCGGAGGCGGTTCGATCCTCGCCGGCGTCGTCCTGGGCTCGGTGACGACGTTCATCATCGACCGTGAGTTCTCGAAGGCGGCCGGCTTTGCGGCTGCCGGCGCGGTCCTCACGTTCTTCGGCTTGATGCACGGCGAAGAAGTCGGCGCGTTCCAGAATCCGACCGTCGTCGTCGCCTACTTCGTCGTCGCGGGCGTTCTCCTGGCGTGCGCGCGCTATGCCGTGCCCGCACCCGCGGGCGAGAGCGCCCACCACGAGCCGTCGTTCGACGACCCCGAGACCGTGCACGCTCCGGGCGAATAGCGCCCACCGCGCGTCTACGGGCGGGCGGCGCAATGAGTCGGCGCTCACGATCGTGAGCGCCGATTCGGTATTTTCATTCGCTCACCCACCGGAGGGCCAAGCTCGTGGAGCGAGGTGGCTCCTTTTCCCGCACACCGTCTGGGTAAACGACGAGCGAAGCGCGGTCGCCGAATCCGAGCCGTATCAGGCGGAGGTACTCCTGGAGTTGCGAGACCGCGACGTGCGTGTACCACTCGCTGTTCCAGCGCCTGGGCTCGAGCACGGAATGAAGCGCTAGCGCCGCATAGCCCCAACCGATGAATTGCCGTATCGCGCGGAGAATGCGCGCTCGCCCATGGGTAGTCAGCCTGACCGTCCGGCGACGGGTATCGTTGGTCACGACGTCGCGTTCGACGTAGCCAATCGCCTCCAGCCGTTTGAGCATGCGGCTGACAACCGATGGGCAGACACCGAGGGTGCGCCACAGCTGCCCCTGCTGCATTGGGTATAGCCCCCTCTTGTGGATCACGTAGAGCATGTCCACGCGAGCCGCGGTGAGGCCCATTTTGCGCAACGTTCGCCGCGTAAGTCCAAGCGTGGAATAGTACGCGCGCTTCAAACCGAAAAACACGGGGTGCATGTCTCGCCGAGAGACCACGTCTCGTGCCAACGCCAGGAGGCGCTGTCTCCAACCGCAGCCCCACCCGCGAGCCCGCTCCGGCCCGCGCGAAAATGGCCCACCTATCGACGTTTCATTGGCAAGGCAATGAAACGCCCATAGTCGAGATACCAGGCCGGGGGCTTGCCCGAGGGCGCGGGCGCGTGTCCCGTGCCGGCGCGGAGCTGTCCTCGGACAGCGGCGCTTTCGTCTGACGCGGCGTGCCGTGCGTCGCGCATGGCGCGAACTCGGCCGGCCTGTTCACCGGCAAGGCGCCGTGCGCTCGACGCTCACACCGCGAGGTGCTTCTGCACGAGCTCCTCCGAGAGGTCGCTCATTGTGCCGGAGGCGACGATCGAGCCGCGCTCCATGAGAAAGAACCGATCGGCGACGCGGCGCGCGAACGGAAGCTTCTGCTCGATGAGGAGAACCCCCATTTTTTCCTCCGAGCATAGGCGGCGGATTACGTCGCCAATCTCGTGCACGATGCTCGGCTGAATTCCTTCCGTGGGCTCGTCGAGGAGGATGCATTTCGGCTTGAGCGTCAGCGCACGGCCAATCGCGAGCTGCTGCTGCTGGCCACCGGACAAGTCGCCGCCCCGGCGGCGTAGCATCGATTTCAGGACGGGGAAGAGCCGGAACACGAGATCCGGAATCTCGTGGGTCTTGTCGTTGCGCGTGAGGGCGCCCACACGAAGGTTCTCTTCCACGGTGAGGTCGGCGAAGATCTCGCGTCCCTGCGGGACGTACCCAATGCCGACGCGCGCGCGCGCGTTGGGCTCCGCATGCGAAAGTTCCTTGTCGCCGAACTTGACGCTGCCCGACCGCGTGCTCACGAGGCCCATGATCGTCTTCAGGAGGGTCGTCTTTCCGACGCCGTTTCGGCCCATCAGGCACGTGCACTCCCCGGGAGGCACATCGAGGGTCGCGCCTCGCAGCGTGTGACTACCGCCGTAGTACTGATGAACGTCGCGGGCTTCGAGCACGTCAAGCTCCTAGGTACACTTCGATGACACGCGGATCGCTCTGCACTTCGTTCATCGTTCCCTCCGCGAGCACGCTCCCCTCGTGCAACACGGTCACCTTCTGCGCGATGCTCCGAACGAAATCCATGTCGTGCTCGACGACGACGACGGTGTGCTCGCCGGCGAGGGAGGCGAGTATCTCTTCGGTGCGCTCGATCTCTTGTTGTGTCATGCCCGCCACCGGTTCGTCCACGAGCAGAAGCTTGGGCCGCTGCATGAGGAGCATGCCGATCTCGAGCCACTGCTTCTGGCCGTGAGAAAGCAGGCCGGCGAGCGCGTCACGCACGTGCTGGAGCCCGATGAGCTCGAGCGTCTTCTCGATCGCCTGGCGCTCGTCGAGCGTCAGACGCGCGAAGAGCGTCCGGAGCACACTCTTGTTCCCATCCGTCGTGAGCTCGAGATTTTCGTACACCGTATGGTTCGGAAAGACCGTCGGCCGCTGGAACTTGCGGCCGATACCGAGACCGACGATCGCGTGCTCGGACATTTTGGTGACGTCTCTGCCGCCGAAGCGCACGGTGCCTTCCGTGGGACGCGTCTTGCCCGTGATGACGTCCATCAGCGTCGTCTTGCCGGCGCCGTTGGGGCCCACGATGCAACGGAGCTCGCCCGCTTCGAGCGACAGCGTGAGGTCGTTGAGAGCACGGAAGCCGTCGAACCGTACGGTGAGATGATCGACCTCGAGCAGGGCGGTCACGGGCCTCTCTCCTCGCGCATCGCGCCGGTCACGACCTCCTCGGGAGGCGTGGACGGCGGGCTGGCCGCCGGCCGCACCCCGTAC
>DATHQY010000335.1:0-14569 GCA_035482215.1 Polyangiaceae bacterium
GCGTGGGTGAGTTAGCGACTCGATCGAACGCGCGACGTCGATGCAACGACCGCGCCCTCGAATCGTGAGGCGCGTGCTTAGTGCCGTCGTTCGAGCCACCACCAGACCATGAGGAAGAGCCCAACCAGACCGCTGATCGGCGCGAGCCCTGTGATGGCGGCGAACCGCAAGTTGCGGAGCAGGCGCCGTCGTGGCGTGACCGGCACCAAACGCTCCGCGAGCTGCGTCAAGGGTACGGATGACGGATCGTCGACCGCGGCTTTCATCTCTGCGACGGTGGCGAAGCGCTCGGCCGGATTGCGCCGCAACGCGCGCAGAACGATCTCCTCCACCGGCTCCGAGATCTCAGGACACAGCGATCGCGGCGCCAGCGGATCGCCGATCTCTCGCGCGCTTGCGACGAGGTACGGGTCGTCGCCTTCGAAGGGCGTGTGGCCCGTGAGCATCTCGTACAGCATCGCGCCGAGCGCATAGACGTCGACGCGCGTCTGTCCGCGCCGTCGGCGGATCTGCTCCGGCGCCATGTAGTCGGAAGTTGCGAACGGCGGCGCCGGAGCCGAGAGGGAGAAGCGCGCATGCACGGCTTCGTGGGCGGTGCCGAAGTCGATCAACCGCAGAGATCCGTCCGGGCACAGAATCACGTTGCCCGGCTTCACGTCGTAATGCACGAAGCCTTCTCCGTGAAGATAGTCCACTGCGGCGGAGACCTGGCTCAAGATGCGGAGCGCTTCGGCCTCCGGGAGGCGCCGACCATTGCCGATACGCGAGGCGAGCGTCTTTCCCGTGACGTACTCGGTGACGACGTACTCCCGATTCTTGGAAGCCGGCCCGATGAAACGCACGATCGACGGATGCTGCAACCGAAGGCCGATCTCCGCTTCCCGCTGAAAGAGCGACCACGCCCCGAGGCCGCTCGAAAACTCGGGCAGCGGGATCTTCACGGCGACGGTGTCGCCGTCGTTGGCGAGGTCCTTCGCTTTGAAGACCACTGACATGCCGCCGCGCCCAATCTCTTCGAGAAGGTAGAAGCGGCCTTCGATCGTCCGGCCCGGTGATGCGCGAAGAACCAAGCACTTCGCGTTCTACCGATGGCAGCAATAAGAAAGTGTTAATATTGCCGGGGCGCCTCGTGGTCCGGGGCTCATCTCTCGCCTCTGCCTTTACCCTCGTCACGGCGTTCGGCACATGCGCGAAGGGCGCGCACGCTTCGACGCGAACGGGAACTTCGCGTTCGAGCGAACGGCACTAAACTTGGCGCCCATCCATGGTTAGCCTTCCGGTTCGCACATGGAGAAGGTCGTCGTGCTTGCCGATCGCGTCGCGCGAGGCCGCGTGGTCGTCCTCACGGGCGCGGGCGTCAGCACCGAGTCGGGTATTCCGGACTACCGCAGTCCCGAGGCGCTCGCACGCCCGCGTCGACCGATCACGGGGCCGGACTTCCTGCGTTCGGCCGCCGTGCGCCGCCGTTACTGGGCGCGCGCGAGCGCCGGGTGGGAGCGCATTCGCGTCGCGCGTCCGGGACCGGCGCACCAGGCGATCGCCGCGCTCGAGCGGCGTGGCGCCGTCACGTGCGTCATCACGCAGAACGTCGATCGATTGCACCAGGCGGCCGGCAGCCGGCGGGTCGTCGAGCTGCACGGCGCGCTCGCCGAAGTCACGTGCCTCGACTGCGGACGGTTCGAGGATCGCGATGCGGTCCAAGCGCGCCTGCGCGAGGCGAATGCCGCGTGGGACGGGCGGCACGCGATGGCCGCGCAAGGTGCGCAGGCCGCGCCCGACGGCGACGCGGACCTCTCGGACGACGCCGTCGCGGCGTTCGCGGTGCCCGATTGCACGATTTGTGGCGGCGTCCTGAAGCCGCACGTCGTCTTCTTCGGCGAGAACGTGCCGCGCGTCGTCGTCGACCAGGCGTTCGCCGCGCTCGACGACGCCGACGCGTTGCTCGTCGCCGGGACGTCGCTCGCGGTTTTCTCGGGGTATCGGTTCTTGCGCCGCGCGGCCGAGCGCGGGATCTGGATCGGCATCGTCAATCGCGGTCCGGTCCGCGGCGAAGAGCACGCGGCGCTGAAAATCGAGGCCAGCACGGGTCACGTGCTCACGGAGCTGGCCGCTGCACTTCCCACCCTGCAGCCTCGGCAACGCGAGGCGTGAAACGCCAGTGACGGCGTCTCAGCGGCGCTTCTTCGTCGCGACGCTCTTCATTTCGACGAGGATGAACTGCCATACGGCGTCGACGCGCGGCACGTCGCGGAGTGCGCGACGGCCGACGAGCCACAAATCGTCGGCATCGGGTCGACCGGCGGCGAGGGCTGCGCGGCGGCGGATGGACCCGCCTCGCGAGTGCGCACCTCGTCGCGGTATGTCTTTCGGGAATGCGAGAGACGCGTTAGGTGTCATCTCCGGGAGAGGTGATGGATCGCAGCGCTCGTCTTTTCAGTCTCGTGGCGGTGGTGCCGGCGCTCGTTTTGGGCGCGTGTGTTCCGAAAGGGAAGTACGACGACGCGCTGACGGATGCGCAGGGCGCGCACGCCGCGCTGACATCGGCGCTCGCTCGGGAGAAGTCGGCGGACGTGCAGATCGCGGATCTTCGCACCCAGCTCGACGACGCACAGAAGCAAATCCAGGATCGCGATCAGAAGCTCAGCGACCTGTCGACGTCCGACCACAATCTGCAGGCGCAACTCGACGAAGAGACGGCCATCGACGCGAAGCTTCGGAGCGAGCTCGAGGGCCTCGGCAAGAACGTCGACGCGATGCTCAAAGAAAAGGGCACGCTCACCAAAGCCCTCGACGACGCGAAGGTTCGCCTCGAAGAGCTGCGCAAGGCGCAAGCGGCGGCGGAGGCGCGCGCCCAGCTCTTCGCGCAGTTCGCCCAGAAGTTCAAATCGCTCATCGCAGCGGGCCAGCTGAAGATGGTGACGCGCAATGGGCGGCTCGTGCTCCAGCTGCCGAACGACGTGCTCTTCGACTCGGGGCAGACGGCGCTCAAGCCCGGCGGCAAGCAGGCCCTCACGTCGGTGGCGCACGTGCTCTCGACCGTACCGGACCGCAGCTTCCAGGTCGCCGGCAACACGGACAACGTTCCGATCCAGACGGCCCGGTTCCCGTCGAACTGGGAGCTGTCGACGGCGCGCGCCGTCGAAGTCGTGAAGCTTCTCATCGCCCAGGGCGTCGCCCCGAAAGCGCTGTCCGCGGCCGGCTACGGCGAGTTCGATCCTGTCGCCACGAACGACACGGCGGACGGGCGGGCGAAGAACCGGCGCATCGAGATCACGCTGCAGCCGAATCTCGACGAACTCGTGGGTGCGCCGCAGCTCCAATAGGCGCTCGCGCGCCTCAATGCTCCGATCGAGTGACTTCGGTCGCGAGCACCGGAGCGTGCGGGTGGTGCGCATCCGACTTGAACCCGCCCGGTTCGTCGAAGTGGTACCCCGCCTCGCCGTGATCGGTGAGATCGAGCCCGTCCTCCTCGTCCTCGGCGTCCGGCCGGAGACCGATGACCGCCTTGACGATCATCGCGAGCACCGTGGTCGCACCCACCGAAAGGACGAGCGTGAGGCCCATCGCCTTGAGTTGTTCGACCCATAGCGTCTTGCCGACGAGCTCCGACAAGTTCGTGTTCAGGTTCGCGTTGACTTCCGGCGTCGCGAAGAAGCCCGTGATGAGCGCGCCCAGCGTGCCACCGACGCCGTGAACGCCGAACGTGTCGAGCGCGTCGTCGTATCCGAGCAGCTCCTTCAATTTCGTCACCGCCAGGTAAGGAACGACGCCCGCGAGAAGACCGATGAAGACCGCGCCCGACGCGGTGACGAAGCCGGCGGCGGGCGTGATGACGACGAGCCCCGCGACCGCGCCCGAGCAGAACCCGAGCACCGTCGGCTTGCCGCGCGTCGCCCACTCGATCGCGGGCCACGTGACGCAGGCCGCGGCCGTGGCCAGTGTCGTCGTCATGAACGCGTTCGCCGCGATGCCGTCCGCGGCCACGGCGCTCCCCGCGTTGAACCCGTACCAGCCGACCCAGAGCATGCCCGTGCCGATCATCGTGAGCACGAGGCTGTGGGGATAGAACGCGCGCTGCCCGAAACCCGCGCGCTTGCCGAGGATCAAACAGAGGACGAGCGCCGACCAGCCCGACGACATGTGGACGACCGTGCCTCCCGCGAAATCGATCGCGTGGATGCGCGCGTCCGCGTTGAAGACGCCGTTCATCATGCCGTCGATGCCCCAGACCATGTGGGCGAGCGGGAAGTAGACGGCGAACATCCACGCGGCGAGGAACGCCATCAGCGCCGAGTACTTCATGCGCTCTGCGATGGCGCCGACGATGAGCGCCGGCGTGATGATCGCGAACATGAGCTGGTACATCGCGAAGATGCTGTGCGAGACCCATGCGCCGTAGTTCGCGTTCGGCGCCGCGCCCACGCCGCGCAAGAAGGCGAAGTGCAGGCCGCCGATCCAGGGCGACCCGGCGTCGAACACGAGGCTATAGCCGACGAGCCACCACAGCAGCGTGACGAACCCCGCGCAGCCGAGGCACTGCGCCATGACGGAGAGGACGTTCTTGCGACGCACGAGCCCTCCATAGAAGAGCGCGAGCCCCGGCAACGTCATGAAGAGCACGAGCGCCGACGAGACCATCATCCAGGCGTTGTGCCCCGGGCCCGGCGAAACGAGCGTCTTGGGCGTACCGTTCGTGATGTACGCTTCGAGGTCCGCGATGCGTGCCGCCAGCTCGGCGGGGGTCGGGCCGTTCGAGGCCACGGGAGCGGGGACGATCGCCCACGCGCGAATCGGCAGGATCAGCGCGATCGTTGCCATGGCAACGAAAGCGGCAATGCGACCCCACCCGGCGCGCGCGGCGCAACGATTTCGGGCGGTTGCGGGAACGCGAGCGGAAACGCGAATGTCGTTGGCCATGCGGAACCTTCGGTCCGCAGTCGTAATCAGCGAGGGCGCCCCGGTCCACGACTTGTTCGCACGAACGGCGCCGTATTAATATTTTTTTAGCGGGAGCGCGCTGGCGGCCTCGCGGCTGGCTCTGATCATCGAGCCGAGCATGACGCAGGCCGTCAGGGCCCAGAGGGCCAGGCTGCACGACCACACCGCGCTGGCTTCGCCGCCCGACGCGTGGCGGAGCCAGAAGGGGCAAACGCAATCGAGGGCTGCCGCGCCGCGCGAATGGTCCTCGAGGAGCGAGAGCAGGAACACGGGAGCGGCGATCGCCCCCATCCAGCGCGCACGCCGGGCCCCCTTGCGCGCCGCGACGAATCCCATGAACCCGCCGAGCGCCGATACGTAGAAGAGCACCCAAAGGCCGGCGAGCGCGACATCCGGCGACTGCACGAGAAGGGGAATGCCGACGAAGCCCAGCGCGCCGGTCACGATCGTGAAGCCGATCGACGGCACGAGTGAGGGCGGAGACAGACGTCGGAGAATGGATCGCGCCGGCCGGGCGCGCATCCGGTGCGAAGGCGACAACGGTTCGCCGACGAACGCAAAGTGCAGCACGACGGCGCCGAGGGCTATCGCGAAGAGGGCCACGCCGGCGATCGCGGCGCGCGCGTCCTTTTCGGCTCCACTGGCCGCCGCGAAGGTTGCGAGGGCGACCATGGCCACGGCCGAAAGGGCCCAACGCTTGATCGGCAGGCTTCGATCTTCGGACGTGTCGAGCAGCCCGGAGATCGCGGCGGCGATCCCGCCCCACAGGACGATTGCGAAGCCGCACCCCGGGATCACGATGAGGAGCGAGACGTATCTGCGATCGAACGACGCGCCGAGATAGCCATCGACCGCGTCGCAACCGTGAAGACATCCAGTGAGACGCCAGCTCGCCGCGTACCACGCGCAGACCGCGATCCAGATCAACGCCGCGCCGAACAGCGACACGACGTGAGCGACGCGCGTGTTCGGTGCGTGGGCGGAGACGCCGATCCCCACGGCCGCGGTCAGGGCTCCGAGCGCGAGGGCCAGCACCGCCGCCACGGCGATTCCCGCCAGCGAAACGCCGCTGCTGACGACGAAGTACCCGATGAGGGGGAGTGTGCACGCGACGACGACGACTTGTGCCAACACCACGGATGCGAGCTTGGCGAGTGCGATCGAGCTGGCGCGAACGCGCGAAAAGCGAAGCGCTTCGAGGGTGCCGTTTTCGCGATCGTGGACGACGAGCGTCGAGCCGAGGATCGCTCCGAGCGCGCCGAGGAAGATCGCCACCCAGACGAGATAGAGGCGAACGACCGGGCTCCCGTCGAATGCCAGATCGTTCGTCATCCAGCGGGCGGCGAGAACGATGCCGGCGAGCAGGAGCGGCGTGCCGACGATCGCCCCGGCGTACGCCGGCGTGCGCGAGGTCACCAGGATCTCCTTGGCGAGCACTGGATTGGCATCGACGAGCCGTTGCCATGCGCGCTGGAGAACCGTGGTGGGCCTCTGCGTTTCGACGATTGCGCTCATTGCGGTCCTCCGGGCTGCTTCTGCGTTGCATCCATGAAAAGTCGCTCCAGATCGGTGCCTTCCGGCTCGACCGCGCACACCGCGATCTTCGCCGCGGCCAGCGCGGCCACGGCTTCGGCGACGGTCCACTCGTCGCCCTCGAAGGTGGCTTCGATCGTGCTCGCGCCGCCACGCTCGGCGACGGGCGTCACGCTCGCCGTGCGAGGGCGCCCGCGAAGCAGCGAGATGGCGTCCGCGGCCGGAGCGAGAATCGTGAACCGCACCCGCCGGCCCGGGCGAATCGTCGCCTGCACGTCGCGGATCGGACCCGAGGCGACGATCTTGCCGCCTTCGAGCACGCCGATCGAATCGCATAGCTCGGCGAGCTCCGTCAGGATGTGCGACGAGAGGAGGATCGTCTTGCCCATGCGCGCGAGGGAGGCGAGGAGAGTCCGCAGCTCGATGCGCGCCCGTGGATCGAGATCGCTCGCCGGTTCGTCGAGGATGAGCACCTCGGGATCGTGAAGGAGAGTTCTTGCGAGGAGCAGGCGCTGCTTCTGGCCCTTGGACAGAGACGCCGCGCTCGCGTTCGACAGGGGCCCCATCTCCGTGAGCTCGAGGACCCGCGCGACGGCGCGCACACGGTCATGGCGACGAATGCCGTGAGCGCTCGCGAAGAAGTGCAAGTACTCGTCCACGTGCACGCGATCGAACGTCCCCGGCGTGTCGGGCATGAACCCGAGGATCGCCCTCACGTCTTCCGGCCGGGTCACGACGTCGTGGCCGCAGATGCGCGCCGTCCCGCTCGTCGGGTCGAGCAACGTCGCGAGAATGCGCAGCGTCGTCGTCTTCCCGGCGCCGTTTTCGCCGATGAAGCCGTAGACGGACCCCTTCGGTACACGAAACGCGACGCCTCGCAGGACCGGCTTCGACCCGAAGGAATGTACGAGATTCTCGCATTCGATCGCCGCGCTCGGGGCGGGCGCGGTCTCTCCTTCGGGAGGACTGCGATACGGCGAACGCGCGCGCGCGTCGATCGCGTCGCGTTCCGAGGCTTCCGTCGCGAGGGGCATGCGAATGCAACGACGAGCTTGAGCCCGAACTTCCCGGGTGGGAATTGGAATGTGCTCTAAATCGACATCACCCCCATGGAGGTTTCCCTCGATCGTGTAGGTCGCATCCACCGCCTCGATGCCGTCGCCGCGACACGGTGCCACGACGCCGGCCCGGCGCACGACCATCTTCATGTGCGACGTGTGGCGGCCACTGCGCGCGAGCTTTCACGGAACGAGGGCGCGGACGAAGGCGTCGCCGTGGCAAGCGCGCTTCTGCATGAGCTTTTCAACTAGTCGAAAGATCATCCGGAATCGTCGCCGTCGGGCGAGGTATGCGCGGAGCACGGGCGTCGGGTCTCGGAAGAGGACGGCGCGCCTCCGGCGTTCACCGACGCCGTCACGTACGCCATTCGCGTACACGGCTTTTCCGCTGGCATCGTTCCTGAGACGCTCGAAGCACGGATTCTGCAAGACAGCGATCGGCTCGATGCCATCGGTGCCATTGGAATCGCGCGTCGCTTCGCCACGACTGCGGAAATGAGGCGCCCCTCTACGAGCCCGCCGACCCCTTCGCGGGCTCGCGCCGGCTAAATCGCGTAGCCTCGCGCACCGACCCATGTCCGACGAAGATTCGATCTCGCTCGCCGCCCCTCCGCGTTTCGATTTGGAAGGCCAGGTCGCTCTCGTGACCGGCGCCGCGCGCGGCATCGGCCGGGCGTGCGCCATCGCCCTCGCGCAGGCGGGCGCGGACGTCGCGCTCGGATTTCGTGACAAGGACGCGGACGACGGCACGCTCGCGCGCATCATCCAGGGCCTCGGGCGCCGCGCATTGCCGCTCCAGATGGACGTCACGCGCACGGAACAGGTTCACTCCGCCGTCGACGAAACGATGCACGAGCTCGGACGCATCGACGTGCTCGTGAACAACGCGGGGATCGGGCCGCCGCGGGCCGCCGAGCACGTCACGGAAGAGGACTTCGACCGCACGATGGCCGTCAACGTGAAGGGCACGTTCTTCGTCAGCCAGGCCGTCGGCCGCGTGATGATGAATCAGGGCTCGGGGCGCATCATCCATCTGAGCTCGCAAGCCGGCTTCGTCGCGCTGCCGACCGAGTCGGTCTACTGCATGACCAAAGCCGCGATCGCGCACCTCACGAAATGCCTCGCGGTCGAATGGGGACCGTACGGAATTCAGGTGAACGCCGTCGCGCCGACGTTCGTGCGCACGCCCGGCACCGCGAAGTGGCTGGAAGACGATGCGTTCCGCGCGGACCTGCTCGCGCGCATCCCGCTCGGGCGCGTCGGTGAGCCCGTCGAAGTCGCGGCGGCGGTCGTCTTTCTCGCGAGCCCCGCGGCGTCGCTCGTCACGGGCGCGACGCTCATCATGGACGGCGGCTGGACCGCGCGCTGAGCCGGCATGTTCGCGCGACCGCGCGCTGCGTGGGCATATTCGCGCGACCGGCGCGAATCGCGCGACCGCCGCGAATCGTCAGAAGTGCTTCAGCGCGGGCTTGCCGATCGAATACACGTTGAAGCCGAGGTCGAAGATCCGCCGCCGGTCGAGGATGTTGCGGCCGTCGAAGATGAAGGCCGGCTGCGACATGGACGCGAAGATGCGCGCGTAATCGAGCTCCGCATAGAGCTTCCACTCCGTCATGACCGCGATGGCCGCGGCGCCGTCGGCGGCGGCGTAAGGGTCCGGCTCGAAGACGATGCGGTCGCCATCGGCCACGTCGGCGAGGTCCTCCCGCGCGTGGTCCAGCGCCTTCGGGTCGGTGATGACGACCGTCGCCCGTTCCGCGAGCAGGCCGCGCGCGATCCCGAGTGCGGGCGACTCGCGCGTGTCGCCGGTATTCGCTTTGAACGCGAACCCGAAGAGTGCGATGCGTTTGCCCGCCACGGTGTTGAACATCGCGCCGAGCATGTTTTGAATGAAGCGCCGCTGCTGCCACTGGTTGATCTTCACGACCGATTCCCAGTAGTCCGCCACTTCGGTCAATCCGTAGCTCTGGCAGATGTAGACCAGATTCAGGATGTCCTTCTGGAAGCAGGATCCGCCGAAGCCGACGCTCGACTTCAGAAACCGCGGACCGATGCGCGAGTCGGTCCCGATGGCGTACGCCACTTCGTCGACGTCGGCCTCCGTCTTTTCGCAGAGCGCCGAGATCGAGTTGATCGACGAGATGCGCTGCGCGAGAAACGCGTTCGCCGTGAGCTTGGAGAGCTCGGCGCTCCACACGTTGGACTCGATGATGCGGTCGCGGGGTACCCAGTTCGCGTAGATGTCGACGATCTCGCGCCGCGCGCGCAGGCCCGCGGCCGATTCGCGCGACCCGATGAGGACCCGATCGGGGTTCTCGAGGTCCGCGATGGCGGTCCCTTCGGCCAAGAACTCCGGGTTCGAGAGCACTTCGAAGCGCGGGCCGTTCGTGTTGGCCGTCAGGATCCGCTCCATGGCGGCCGCGGTGCGGACCGGCAGCGTCGACTTCTCGATGATGATCTTGTCGCTCTGCGAGTTGGCGACGATGACGCGCGCCGTCTTCTCCCAGTACTGCAGGTCGGCCGCTTTGCCGACGCCCTCGCCGAACGTCTTCGTCGGCGTATTCACGGATACGAAAATGATGTCGGCCTCGCGGATTCCGCGCTCGACGTCGGTCGAGAAGAAGAGGTTGCGGTCTCGCGTCTTACGGACGAGCTCCTCGAGCCCGGGCTCGTAGATCGGGCAGCGGTCGCTGTTCCACGCGGCGATCTTCTGCTTGTTGATGTCGACGACGGTGATCCGGTACTGCGGGCACTTGTGCGCGATCATCGTCATCGTGGGGCCGCCCACGTAACCAGCGCCGATGCAGAGGATGTTCTTCTCGAAGGCCATTTCGTCTTGACGCTCTAACCCAGGCTTGGTCGCATCCGTCGGTTTGAACGGTCCGTTCAAAACGCCCCCTGCTCTATCACGGGGGCGGCGGGCCGCGCGACCCGGGCGCCGCCGCGCGCGCCGTCGCGTTCGCAGCTCCCCGTCACGTTTTGCGTTGGCCGCTCCCTCGTTCCGCGCCGTTCAGCTCGCGAGCAGCTTCTTGAAGAAGGCGACGGTCTCTTTCAGGCCGTCCTCGAGGCCGATCGTCGGCGCCCACCCGAGCTTGTCCTTGGCGAGCGTGATGTCCGGCTGCCGCTGGCGCGGATCGTCGGGGGGAAGCGGCCTCTTGACGATTCCCGACCGAGAGTCCGTGAGGCGGAGCACCATCTCCGCCAGGGCCAGCATCGTGAACTCGCCCGGATTGCCGAGGTTCACCGGACCGTGGAAGGCGCGCTCCGAATCCATCATCCGGATCACGCCTTCGACGAGGTCGTCCACGTAGCAGAACGACCGCGTCTGCTGGCCGTCGCCGTAGATGGTGATGTCTTGGCCGCGGAGCGCCTGCACGATGAAATTGCTGACCACGCGCCCGTCGTTCGGGTGCATGCGCGGGCCGTACGTGTTGAAGATCCGAACGACCTTCACGTCGAGGTCGTGCTGCCGCTGGTAATCGAAGAAGAGGGTCTCCGCGCAGCGCTTGCCCTCGTCGTAACAGCTGCGCGGACCGATCGGATTGACCCGCCCCCAGTAGCTCTCGACCTGAGGGTGGACCTCGGGATCCCCGTACACCTCGGACGTCGACGCTTGGAGGATCCGTGCTTTGACGCGCTTTGCGAGCCCGAGCATGTTGATCGCGCCGTGCACGCTCGTCTTCGTCGTCTGCACGGGATCGAACTGGTAGTGAACGGGGGATGCCGGGCAGGCGAAGTTGAAGATGCGGTCCACCTCGACGTAGAGGGGGAACGTGACGTCGTGCCGCATCAGCTCGAACATCGGCGACGAGACGAGGTGCTCGACGTTGCGCTTCGACCCCGTGAAGAAGTTGTCGATGCACAGCACGTCTTCACCCGCGCGCAAGAGCCGCTCGCACAGGTGCGAGCCGATGAAGCCCGCACCGCCAGTGACCAGGATCTTCTTCTCCATCAAGGCGGGCGCCTCCTACTTGGCGATCGTCCCGAGGATGGGGACGAGCTTCGCGTTGAGTGCCGAGTAGCCGGCGGCCACGAGGTGCAGGTAGTCCATCTGGTAGTCGTGCAGCACGTGCCCGTGGCCGTCGTCGAGCACCTTGTTGGCGTCGAACAAGACCACCTTCGGGCCCGCCAGCGTGGCGAGGAACGCGTTGACCTCGCGGACTGCGGCCGAGACGTCCTCGGACCAGAAGGGGCGCTTGAGGAGCGATACGTCGCCGATCTCGAAGATGCTGACGAGAACGACCGTCGTGCCCGAGCTCGCGAGGCGATCGACGATGCGCGACAGATTCGCCTCGCAATCGGCGACGATCTGCGCGCGCTGATCGGGCATTTGGGCGATCGTTTTCAGGTCGTTCACGCCCGCTTCCAGGACGACCGCCGAGGGATGCAGGCTCACCGCGTCTTCGTCGACGCGCAGGAGGATCTGCTCGGTCGTCTGGTAGCCGATGCCGTGGTTGACGATGCGAAAGCCGGTGGGCTCCTTCGGCTCCGGCCACATGTACGCGCGTGAGTCGCCGAAGAAGACGAGCAGCGGGCCCCCCGCGAGTGGCTTCGCGCGGTCGGCCGCGTAGGTCTTCAGGCCCGCGGGATCGAGGCGGATGGCGAGCGCATTGCGGAAGTAGCCGAGCGCCGTGCGCAGGAGCACGAGGTTGCCGATGACGGAAACCGCGAGCAGAACGGCGAGGCCCCACGCGGCGATGCGACAACGTGCGTCCACCCGCGAGGTCGCCGCGGAGCTCGCATGGAGGGTCGGGGCCGGCTCGATCATCACGTCACGATGGATTCGTAGGCCTTGGCGGCGTCGCGCGCCATGCGCTGCACGTTGAAGTGCGCGAGGACCCGGCTGCGGCCGTACGCGCCCATCTGGGCGCGGAGCTTCGGGTCGCGGATCAGGCGGACGATGTTGTCCGCCATCGTTTCGATGTCGCCGAACCGCGACAACAAGCCGGACTTCTCGTGTTCGACGACTTCGGGCGTACCCCCGTCGTCGAGAGCGACGACAGGCCGCTGCATCGCCATCGCTTCGAGGAACACGAGGCCGAACGGCTCTTCGAAGCTCGGAAGGGTGAAGACGTCGGCCGCGGCCATGATCGCCGGAATATCCGAACGCGGGCCGGTGAAGACGACGCGATCGGCGACGCCGAGTTCGGCGGCGAGCACTTTGAGCTCGGCGGTGAACGAGCCTCCGTGCACTTCGATCGAATCGCCGCCGACGACGAGAAGCCGGGCGTCGACGCCTTTGCGGCGGACGGCCGCGAGCGCTTGCAGGAGCTCGCGCTGGCCCTTCTGGCCGAAGAGGCGGGAGACGGAGACGAGAAGCGGAGCGGCGGCGGGCACGCCGAACTCGCGGCGAACGGCGAGTCCATCCGTGTTCGGATCCCACTTCGCGGGATCGATCGCGTTGGGCACGGTGTGCACGCGTTCGCGCGGTGTGCCGCTCGCAAAGACGGTCCCCGCGACCCAGCGCGAAATGGCGAAGACGCCGTCGGCCCGACGCACGCCCCAGCGCGAGGGAGCGCTGCAGAAGACCGACCACCCGACGTGCACGTGCACGACGGACTTGGCTCCGGTCAGCTTCGCCAGGGCCAGCGTGGAGACGGCGTCACGGGGGCGATCGCTCCCGTGAATCAAATGGATCTTCTCGCTCGCGACGTACCTGCCGAGCATCGCGAAGTCGACCGGGAAGTCGACGGCGGCGCGAAGTTGCCGCATGCGCGCGTCGCGGCTGCGATGCCGGAGGCCCGGCGCGAACTGCGTCGGCCGGACCCGCAGGTTTGGGATCTTCTCGAACTCGGCGAGCGCCCGCGGCTTCGACGTGCCGTCCCCTTTGCTGGAGGCGACGTGCACGGAGAAACGATCCCGATCGAGGTACCGCATCAAGTCGGCGTGGATCGCCGAGTCCGCTCCGAAGTCGTCCTGCGAGTGAAGAAATAGGATGTTGAGTCGGTCCTTCATGCCGCTCTCTCAACCGACGGCGCCCGCCTGCAGATCCGTCGCGAGGTGGTGGCCTGCGCGTGCCGCGATCGCCATGGCCGTCACGACGGGGTTCTTTTCGGGGCCGGTCGTGAAACACGACGAGTCGACGACCGCCACGTTCGGAACCGCGTGCAGGCGATTCAGCCGGTCGATCATTCCGTACTTCGGCGAAGCGTGCATACGGCACGTGCCGCCGTAGTGCTTCGATTCGCCCACCGGGTTGATGTCCCAGGTGCGCAGGACCGGCTGCATGCCGGCGCGCTTCAGCGCTTGCATCAAATCGTCGCGCGCCTTTTCGAGGGCGGTCTTCGCTTCGGGGGGGTGATTCACGTGCAGCGTGAGGCGCGGCATGCCGTGGCCGTTGCCGGCGCTGCTCGACGCCGGCGCCTTGTCGTCGATGGCGACCCAGTTGTCGGGGACCGGCGCCATCGTGCCGAACACGCTGAACCCGATCCACGAGAGGCGCCCGGGCGTCCCGCGCATCACGCTCCGAGAAAACATGTCGGACCCGCTCCACTGCATGCACGCGGCCGTGTAGAGCGGTGGGGCGGCGTCGAGCCCCTGGCGCGTGAAATACGACGGCGGATGCACGACGACCGATCGCCCGAGGTCGACGACGATCTTTCCGAGGGGATGGTCGTGCAAGTAGTGGCCGAGGACGCCGTGCTCGTTGCCGAGGCCCGCAGGAAAGGCGTCGCACGCGGACGCCTGCAGGATCGTCGGCGTTCGCAGGGCGCCCGCGGCGACGACGACGGCGCGGCACGGGAGGGTTCGTTGCGAGCCGTCTGCATCTCGCACGACGACACCGGAGACGCGCCGGGCCTGCGGCGACCACTCGAGCCGGACCACGCGTGCGTCGTACTGCATCTGCACGCGCCCGGCCCGGACCTCGGGTTTCAAGACCCGGACGTACGCGTTGAAGACCGTCCCGCTCTGCGTCGCCGTGGTCTCGGCTCCGTAGGCGTAGGGCATCGGCGCAAGGTCGCGGCCGCAGGCGCGGGCTTCCGCGGCGAGCGGCGCCCAATCGGGCCCGAGGTTTCGCGCGTGACGGACCACGCCGGCCG
>DATHQY010000336.1:0-4063 GCA_035482215.1 Polyangiaceae bacterium
GATCAACCCGAGCAGCGCCAACTACATGGTGTTCTCCGACGAGCCACCGGCCACGATGGGCAGCTTCTTCGGCGGCGGCAGCTCGTTCCCGACCTGTCGCGGCGGCACGACCGACAACGAGGCCGGCGCGCCGATCACGCATGGGCAGTTCAGCGGCTACGCGCAGCTCTTCCAGCGGATGCTCGGGTTCACGCCGCGCTATCCGTTCGCGGCGTATCCCGAGTGCTGGGAGCACCCTTCCAAGCCGTATTTCACCGACCAGGACATGTCGGACTGGCAATGGGTCACCGTGCGCGCGCTCAACGCGGGCGAGGCGTACGTGCAACCGTACGACCTGCCGACGCTCCGCACCGCGACGGAGCTCGCGCTCGCGTTGCCGCGCGTCGGCTTCTACACGACCCCTGCGTTCCTCGCACTCTGGAACACGAACGACAGTAACCAGCATCGCGTCACCGCCAACCAGACGCTGCTCGCCGCGCTCGGCGCTTCGTTCACGAGCGCCAACGTCATCGTCCCGATCAGCGAGCAGGGGCTCGACTCCGACCACGCCGTCACCGGATCGCAGTGTTACGTCTGCCATAGCGGCCTCGATCCGCTGCGGCAGTTCTGGGCCAACCAGTTCGACTTCAACGATCGCAACGACTGGATCACGACGAGCTTCACCGGCGCCGCGCCGAACCCCAAGCCCACGATGACCGGCGGCACCCTCGCCTTCGACAGCGTGAACGCGACCGGGAGCAGCATCCTCGATCTCGGCAACCTCCTCGCGTCGTCGAACGACAGCGACCCGACGAATCCGCTCAACTCGTTCGCCCAGGGAATCACGCAAAAGCTCTGCTACTACGCCAACTCGACGAGTTGCGACCCGAGCGACCCGGAGTTCCGCCGCATCGCGTTCGTCTTCCAGAACAGCAACTTCAACTTCCCCGCGCTGATCAAGGAGTTCTTCTCGTCGCCCATCGTGACGGGAGCGGGTACGAACATGGACGCGGGCGCGACCCTGCCGGACGGCGGCATCCCGCCCGGCCTCGTGGCGGTGAGCATCGCGCGGCGCGATCACTTCTGCGCGGCGCTCTCGAACCGCCTCGGCGTCGCTGACTTGTGCTCGCTGGCGGTGCCGCTGCCGAACACGGCGCAGACGACCACTTCGACCATCGCGGGCAGCGTCGTGGCCGACACGTTCAGCCGCGGATCGGAGATCCCGGTGACCCCGGCGGATCCGAATCTGTTCTTCCGCGCCGCGGTCGAAGAGCTCTGCGAGAACCTCGCTCCGCTCGTCGTCGACGCGACGAGCAACACCGTCTACTCGAGCGCGAACACCAGCACGGCGATCCCCGACATGGTCCAGAAGATCATGGGGTATACGCCGAACGATCCGCACTACGCGCAAGCGCTCCAGATTCTGCAGGCGCACGCGACGAGCGTTTCCCAGGCGCAGGGCGGCACCGCCTCCGTCGCGCTCCGGTCCACGTTCGTCCTCGCCTGCGAGTCGCCCACCTCCGTCTCGATTGGTCTGTAAGGGAGAAGCCGATGACTAGGAAAATGACACGCCGGGAAGGACTGACGGCGCTCTTCGGAACGGGGCTCGTCGGTCTCCGCGCGATGGCCACGGGTTTGCCCGCATGGTTTCTGCTCAATCCGCGATCGCTCAACGCGCAGAACATGCAGTGCACGATCAACGCGGCGAACAACCTCCAGTACCTCGTCGTGAGCACGTCGAGCATGGGCGACCCGATCAACTGCAACGCGCCCGGCACGTACGAGAACACGAACGCGATCCACCCGACGGACCCCAAAGTCGCGGCCACGCAGATCACGCTCGGCACGCAGACGTTGGGCGCGGCGCTCCCGTGGGCCCCCACCGCGCAGGGCGGCGCGCTCGACCCCGCCGTGCTGGCGCGCACCTGCTTCTTCCATCACACGACGGGCACGACGGTGCACGGCGATCAGCCGAAAGTCATGAAGCTCCTCGGCGACGTGAACGGCGGCGAGATGCTCGTGTCGGCTCTCTCGAAGCATCTGGCGCAGTGCTTCGGCACCGTGCAGGCCGAGCCGGTCGCCCTGGGAGCGGGAAGCAATGCGAGCGAGCTCGTGAGCTTCTCGGGTCGCACGCTTCCGTCCATCTCGCCGCTGCAATTGAAGCAGCTCCTCACCGGATCGACCACGGACCCGCTCGTGAAGATGCAATCGATCCGTGACCAGTCGCTCGACGCGCTCAATGCGCTGGCGCGGGCCGACGGCAACGTCCTGCAGCAGCAATTCCTCGATACGATGGCGCTGAGCCAGACCCAGGTCCGCGAGCTCGCTTCGCAGCTCTCGACGACGCTGTCGGCGATCAAGGGCAACGATCAGAGCGGCCAGGCGCTCGCCGCGGCGGCGCTCATCGCGGCGAACGTCACGCCGTGCGTGACGATCCACATCCCCTTCGGCGGCGACAACCACTCGGACCAGAACCTCGCGACCGAGGTCACGCAAACCGTGAGCGGGGTCCAGGGGATCCAGGCGCTCATGACCGCCCTCTCGGGTTTGAACCTCACGGACAAGGTGACCTTCGCGATGCTCAACGTGTTCGGGCGCAACCTGAACGGCATCTCGAAGGTGACGTCACGCGCGGGCCGCGACCACTACGGCAATCACTGCGTCACGGTCATGATCGGCAAGAACGTCGCGCCGAGCGTCATCGGCGGCATCACGCCCGACTCGAGCGGCGCGCTCGAGGCCTCTGCGATCTCGTCGGCCGACGGCACGGCAAACGCCTCGGGCGACATCTCGGCCGACTCGACGCACGACGCCTGCGCCCGCACCCTGGGCGCAGCGCTGGGCATCCCGGCGAGCATCATGAACAACGACTTCATCGCGAGCGCGGGCGGCGCGGTGGTCCCCGCGGCCCTCGTCAGCGTCCCGAGCTGAGAACCGCCCGGACTACCAGCCGCCGCTCGGCGCGCACGCGAACGAACCGTCGTTCATTTTCGTGCACGTGGCCCCCACGCCGCAGGGTTCTCCGCTCCCTGCTTCGGAGGCGATGACGCCCAGCGTGGGCGAGCACACCTCCGCACTCGTCGTGGACTCCGTGTTTGGCGAGGGGGCCGGGCTTCCGCTCGAACAAGCCGCGAGACCCATAAGAGCGCCAATGAACAAATAAGCCGTGGTACGCATGGTGACCTCTGCGACAGGTAACCTTAGTCCACGACGTCCCGGTCGGTACCCGCCGGCGGGGAAAGGCACCGTTCTAGGGCGTACCGCGCAACCTCAACACCGTGACTTCCGGCGCTACCCCGAGCCGCATGGGTGGGCCCGTCGTTCCAAGCCCCGGATGTACGTAAAGGACCGAGGTTCCACGGCGGTAGATCCCTATCGTGTAACGATAGGGAATCGTCGCTAGATTCGCGTACCTGTACAAGAAGGGCACGCCGATCTGTCCGCCGTGGGTGTGCCCGGCGAGCACCAGATTCGCTCCGGCAGCGGCCGCTTCGTCGAACTCGTTGGGGTCATGCGCCAGAAGGACCGCCAGGGCCTCCGCGGGACGCCCTCGCAGCGCAGCCTCCATGTCGTCGCGACGGGTCCACGTATCGTCGATCGCGGCCAACCATACGGCGGCGCCGTCGTGGTCGATGCGAGTCCCCTCGTTGCGCAGGACGGTCACACCCTTCGCGCGCATCTTCGCGACGAGCGGCTCGCCGTCGCCGAAGTAGTCGTGATTGCCCATCGACACGAATACGCCGTGCTTCGCGCGGAGCGCGCCCACGACGTCCGCAACGTCGTCGTGAAACGCCGTGCCGCTCGTGACAAGATCGCCGGTCACCACGGTGAAATCCGGATGCCGTCCGTTCGCCGCGTGCGACCAGCGCAGACCCCACGATCGCGGCGTGAGCGAGCCAATGTGCAAATCCGAGAGGTGCGCGATGCGCAGCCCGTCCAGGCGCTTGTCGAGCCCGGGGATGACGACGTCACGTTCTACGACGTGAAACCACCGCCGGCGGACGAGCGTCCCGTATCCGCAGACCACGAGCCCGGACAGATAGATCCACATGAACGCGTCCATCGGCGCGTGGAGGGGAGCGCC
>DATHQY010000337.1:0-10606 GCA_035482215.1 Polyangiaceae bacterium
CGCAAGCGGAGCAGGCATACTCGTAGGTCGGCATAATTCCAATGGATATGGCCGCCCTAGCACTCTGTCAAGGCAAGGGCCAGAGGCGCATCCCGAGCCGAGCTGGGAACGTACTGCCATGCTCTAGCGCACGCTCGAGCCGGACGCGGCGCCAGTTCTGGCCAGCACGCGATTGCCACTTGAACTGAACAAGCGAGTGGCGGTACACGTGATCCCGTGCCCGTGACCCTATGTGCAGTGACATGCCCCGATAGTCCCTCGTGCGGCGTCCGCCTCTCGACCCTGACGAATGCGGGGAAAGCGCGATGAAAATCAAGAAGCTGGAGCTTATCGGGTTCAAGTCGTTCGTGGACCGCACGGTCCTCCGCTTCGACCACGACGTGCTCGGGATCGTCGGGCCGAACGGGTGCGGCAAGTCCAACATCGTCGATGCCATCCGCTGGTGCATGGGCGAACAGAGCGCGCGTCATTTGCGCGGTCGCTCGATGGATGACGTCATCTTCAGCGGAAGCGAATCGAGGTCGCCGAACGAGTTCGCCGAGGTCACGCTGACCTTCGAGAACGACACGCCCGAGGAGATGCCGCTCGAATACAAGGACTATGCGGAGATTGCGGTCACGCGGCGCCTGCACCGGAGCGGCGAGAGCGACTATTTGATCAACAAGACCGCCGTTCGCCTGCGCGACGTGACCGACATGTTTCTCGGCACGGGCGCCGGAACGAAGGCGTACTCGATCGTCGAACAGGGGAAGGTCGGGCTCATCGTGAGCGCCAAGCCGGAGGACCGGCGGCTTCTCATCGAAGAGGCGGCGGGCATCACGAAGTTCAAGGCCCGGAAGAAGCAGGCCGAAAAGAAGATGGAGATGACGCAGCTGAATTTGCTGCGCGTCGGCGACATCGTCGCCGAGATCGAGAGGAGCCTCGCATCGCTGAAGAGGCAGGCGGCGAAGGCCGAGCGGTTCGTTGCTTATCGCAACGAGCACGAGGACCTGCAGCTCCACGAAGCGTCGCACCGGTATCTGGAGCTTACCGGGTGGATCAAGCTCGAAGCGGGCGAAGTGGAGACGCTGTCCGCGCAGAGCGATAAGGTGCGGACGGATCTGGCCGCGCGCGAAGGGGAGCTCGAGGCGGCGCGCGCGTCCGCCGTTGCCGCCGAGGAATTCCTCGAGAGCGCGCAGCAAGAGAGCTTCACCGCGGAGAGCGCGGTGCGCGATCACGAGGCGTCGATGGCGCGGGCGAAAGATCGCCTGGCCGCGCTCGCGGACCGCGAAAAGCAGGCCGAGGGCGAACGGAACGAGATGAGCGCGCAAGCCGCGCGGCTCGCCGACGAGCGCGCGCGTGTCGCCGTCGAGATCGAGGTTCTGGCGGAGCGAGAAGCGGCCCAGGAAACGGCGGCGACGACGGAGCAGGAAGCGCTCGTGGCGTTCATCGACGCGCACGCGGCGGCGGACGCAGGCGCCGTGGAGCGGCGGCAGACGATCGCGTCGGCGCGCGCCGAGATCGCAAGCGCGGAAGCGAAGCTCGCGGGGTTCGAGCGCCGGCGAAACGACATGAGCGCCCGGCTCGACAGGGTGCGGAGCGAGCGCGCGACCCTGGAGGTGAACCGGGACGACCTCGCGCAGACCTCCGAGCGATGCGCACACTCGATCGAAGCACTTCGCGAGGAACGGACCGCCGCCGCCGAAGAGAAGTCGCGGCTCGAACAGTCCCTCGGGGTCCTCAAAGAGAAGATTCGCGGGGAAGAGAAGGCGCTCGAGGAGCGCAAGAGCGAGCTGTCGCGCAAGCGTTCGCGCCACGGCGCACTCGAAGAGGTACGCGCGCGGCTCGAGGGCGTCGGCACGGGCACGAAGGCGCTCATGGGCTCGCGCGACGCGACGCTCGCGGGGCTCGTGGCCGATCGCATCGAAGCCCCGGCCGAGTTGACGCCGGCGCTCGCGGCGCTGCTCGGAACGCGGCTGCAAACGGTGGTCGTTCGGGACGTGGCGCGAGGCCTCGCGCTGCTCGAAGACCTCGGCCGGACGAACAAGGGCCGCGCGTCCATCGTCGCGCTCCGCGCCCCGTTCGTCGCGGGACGCGAAGAGCCGCTCTTGGTGGCAGGGATCGACGGCGACGCGCCGGTGCGCCTCGCGGACCACCTCCTTTATGCGTCCGACGACGAGGGGCTCGTGCGCTCGCTCGTGGGCGATGCGCGCGTCGCGCCGGATCTCGCGCAGGCGCGTCGGATCCGCGAGGCGGGATTCGAGGGCGACGTCGTGACGGTCGGAGGCATGGTCCTTCGCGCCGACGGCCGCATGGAAGGCGGGCAGGGCGATGCCCTCGCGGCCGGCATGCTCGACAACAAGCGCGAGGCGCGCGAGCTCGCGGTGGCGATCGAGCATCTCGACGGCGAAGTCACGGCCTGCCTCCAGGCGCTTCAGGCCTCGCGCGGCGAGCTGACGCAGGCGAGCGGCGCGCTCGATCGCGCCCGGCAAGACGCGCACGCGCGCGAGCTCGCGCTCGTCACGGCGGAGAAGGATCTGCAACGCGCGCAGTCGCAGCTCGATGGAGTGCAGCGCCGCTTGGCCGCGCTCGCGTCCGAGGAGCAGGAGCTCGCGAAGACGCTGGACGAAGCGGGAGTCGAGCGCGATCTGGTGACCGAGGCCCTCGAGGTGGCACGGGCCCGTGCCGAAGCGGCCGAAGAAGAGCTGCAGGTGGTCGCGACGGAGCTCGCAGCCGCGCGCGAGCGGCTTGACGGGCAGCGCCAGGCCGTGACGGCGGGCAAGGTCGCCGTCGCCGCGACGCGCGAGAAGCTGTCGGCGGCGCGCGGTACCGAGTCGCGCCTCGCGCGAAGCGAAGCCGAGCTGGCCGAGCGGGCCGCGCGCGTCAGCGAGGAGCTCGTGGCGAACGCGCAGGCCTTCGGCGAGACGGCCGCGAGCCTCGCGCTCCTCGGCGAGCGCATGCTGGAGGCGAGCGAGCACGCGAAGACGGCCTCCGAGGCGCTCGCGCGGGCGCGGGCCGAGTTCGAGGAGCTCCGCGGTTCGATGCTCGAATGCGAGGCCGCCCTCAAGGCGATTCGCGCCGAGGTCGACGCGATCCGCGAAAACCTGCAAACGCACGAGATGGCACTCCGCGAGCGAGAGCTCGCGATGGGGCATTTGCTCTCGAACGTGCGCGAGAAGTTCCGCGGGCTCGACCTCTTGCGGATCGTGGGCGACTACCATTTGCGCCTGCCGCCCGACGAGGACTCTCGAGCGCGAAGCGAGGAGCTCGCGCGCCTCATCGAGCGAATGGGCAGCGTGAACCTCGACGCCGTCCGCGAGCACGCCGAGGCGGAGGAGCGCTTCACCTTCTATACGGCGCAGAAGCTGGATCTCGAGAAAGCCCTCGCCGACTTGCAGAAGGCGATTGCGCTCATGAACCGCGAATCGCGCCGGCTCTTCGACGAGACGTTCGAAGCCGTGAACGCGCGCTTCAAGGAGATCTTCCCGCGCATGTTCCGCGGCGGCCGTGCCGAGCTTCGCCTGACGAATCCCGACGACCTGCTCGAAACCGGGATCGACATCATCGCGCAGCCGCCGGGCAAGAAGCTCTCGAGCATCGAGCTCATGAGCGGCGGGGAAAAGGCGCTCACCGCGGTTAGCCTCATCTTCGCGATCTTCCAGATCAAGCCGTCGCCGTTCTGCATCCTCGACGAAGTGGATGCGCCACTCGATGAGGCGAACGTCGCCCGGTACAACGAGCTCGTTCGGTCGATGACGGACCGATCCCAGTTCATCTTGATCACGCACATCAAGCGCACGATGCAGATGGTGGACGTGCTGTACGGCGTGACGATGCCCGAGGCTGGCGTCTCGAAGATCGTGAGCGTGAAGATGAACGACAACAAGAGCGAGCGGATCGAGCCGATTCGGAGCACGCAGCCGTTGCCGGCGACCGAAGCGGCGGTCGCGTAACACTCCCAGCCGACCCGAGCTTCTGCCGTCCGGATTGCAGGAGCAGTCGGCGCGCGCTAAGCCGACCTCTTGCCCGCCGTGCCGACCGACGAAAGCCCGCCCCGAAGCCAGCCGCCCGCCTCCAGCGCCGCTCCCGCCTCCAAGGACGGAGCCAGCAAGGCAAAAAAGAACAAGAAGAAGCAGAGCGTTGCCGAGATGCAGCGCGAGCTTCGCGACCTGGCGGTGCCGTCGGACGACGCGCCCCCCAAGCCGCCGGTCGACCTGCGGAAGGCGGCCCTGCGGGTCGGCGGGATCCTCGCGGTTCTCTGGCTCGCCGCGCTCGTCGTCACGCGCTGGACGATCATCCCCGTCTACGTCGTCGCCGCCCTCACGGCCGCTGCGATCGGCCTCGGCGTGTGGCTCGTTCGGTACGTGAACAAGTCGCGGGAAGTCGCCGCGCTCTTGCAGTCGGCGTCGCGAACCGAAGAGGGCCGCAAAGAGGCGCTGAAGAAGCTCGAGACGGACTACAAAAAGGGCGACGCGCAGGCCGCGCTCGCGCGCGCGCAGCTCGAAATGCAGGACGATCCGCGTAAAGCGCTGACCACGCTCGAAGAGGTGGACCTCGCAAAGCAGCTCGGACCCGTCGCGGACCAGGTGCGCTGCACGCGCGCCACGATTCACCTCCAGCTCGGCGACTTGAACGAAGCGCGCGCGCTCGTCGACAAGATGGATCTCGGCAAGCAGCAAGAAGCGAAGACGCGCGCGATGTTCGCGACGGTCGCGGGCGAAACGTGGGGGCGGACGGGCAACGCGAAGAAGGCCGTCGAGCTCCTCGAAGTGTTCAATCCCGACGACACGGATTACGCGGACATGCGCGTGCAGATGTGGCGCGCGCGGGCGTTTGCGTATGCCGGCGCGGGGGACATGAAAGGCGCTTCGCGCGCGCTGAAGAAGCTCGTGGAAATGAGCCCACAGCTCCTCGGCATGTTCGTGGGCGCGAAGAAAGTGCACCCGATGCTGCAGCAGGAAGCCAAGCAGCTCTTCATGCGGAGCGGCGCGGCTCCGCGCAAGATGGTGCGGCAGAAGATGTAGCGACCCTACCGGGGGTCAGGTCGGGACGGCTCGGGCGACGGGCTTAAGCGAGACCTCGGGCAAGAGCTCCGCGAAGCTCACGACGGTGACGGCCGGCATCTCGACTTCGATGAGCTTCCGCACGAACCGACGGATGTCCGGCTGCGTGAGGATGACCGCGGGGCGCTCCGTGGCAGCCGCTTCGAGCACCGCGCGTCGCACCGAGGTGAGCACGTCGCGCGCGGCCTGAGGCGGCAGCGTGAGGAACGCGCCGGCCGGCGTACGGGTAATCGCGCGCCGCACCGTGTCTTCGAGGAGCGAGTCGAGCAGCACGACGTCGAGCGCGGGCGTCCCCGCGGTGAGCCTGAACGTGATCGCGCGCCGCATCTGGCTGCGCACGTATTCCGCGAGGTTCAGCGGATCGCGCTCCGCCGTCGCCACCGCGGACAGCGCTTCGAGCACGCCGCGCAAGTCGCGCACGCTGATTCGCTCTTCGACGAGGCGGCGCAAGACGTCGGCGAGAAGCACGAGCGTCACGGGCTTCGGGACGACGTTGCGAACCGTGGCCGGCGCATACTGTTCGAGCTCGTCGAGGAGCCGCTGTACCTCCGCCAGGCCCAGAAAATCCGCGGCGCGCGTGCGCAGCACGGCGAGCGCTCGATCGGCCAGCCACGGTACGCGCTCGTCGTCGGCGATCCCCTCCGGGAGCGCGAACGCCGCAGTGGGCACTTCGTGCACCGAGAGCACCGCCGAGCGCGGCTCGATCTCCTGGCGTACGCGCACACGTGGAGCGGGCAGGGGCACGCCGAGCTCGGCGAAGAGGCGCATGCGCAGGTCCAGGGCCGCGGCCCGCAGGCCCACCGGAGTCGCCTCGAGAAGCGGCTCGAGGTCCGCGCTCACGTCGAGGCTCCACGGCGTGACGAGCGGCACGAACGTCACTTCGTGGGGGCGGGCGCGCGCGCGGTCCGCCGGCTGCGGTTCCGTCGCGTCGCGCTGCTGCTGCTGCGTCACAACCCGCGCGCGTGCCCGCCCGAGCACGAGGAGCAGCACCCCGAGCACCAGGAACGGCGCCGCGGGCAAGCCCGGGACGGCCGCGAGGAGCAGGATGAACACGCCCGCCACCGCGAGCGCCTTCGGAACGCCGAGGAGCTGGCGCAGGAGCTCCTCGCCGAGCGGCGTGTCCGCCTCTTCGCTCGCGACCCGCGTGACCAGCACGCCGGCTCCCGTCGAGAGCACGAGCGCCGGGATCTGCGTGACGAGGCCGTCGCCGATCGTGAGGAGCCCGTAGCGCTTCAGTGCATCGACGGGAGCCATCCCTTTCATCAGCACGCCGATACAAAGGCCGCCGACGATGTTGACCCCGAGGATGACGAGCGACGCGATGACGTCGCCCTTCACGAACTTCATCGCGCCGTCCATCGCACCGTAAAACTGGCTCTCGCGCTGCAGCAAGCGCCGGCGACGCTTCGCCTCGTTGCCGTCGATCGATCCGGACCGGAGCTCCGCGTCGATGGCCATCTGCTTGCCGGGCATCGCGTCGAGCGCGAAGCGAGCGCCGACTTCGGCGACGCGCTCGGACCCCTTGGCGATGACGATGAACTGAATCGTCGTGAGCACGAGGAACACGACGGCGCCGACGACGTAATTGCCGCGCACGACGAACGTGCCGAACGCCTTGATGACCTCCCCCGCGTTGGCCTGTAGCAGAATGAGCCGCGTCGACGCGACGTTGAGCGCCAGGCGGAACAGCGTCGTCAACAAGAGGAGGGTCGGAAACGTCGCGATGCCGATGGCGTCCGGCACGTAGAGCACGACGAGGAGGATCACGACCGCCGCCGAGAGGTTCGTCGAGATGAGGAGATCGAGCGCCCACGTCGGGAGCGGCACGATCATCAGGCCGATGACGACGACGACCAGCGCGGCGAGCGCGGCGTCCGGGCCGATGATGGCGCTGGGACGGCGTGCGAGCGAGGAGCGAGCCACGGCGCGAGACTACTGCGCCGGCGGATCGGCGGCGAGGGCGGCGCGGGCCGCGTCCCGGCATCGCTCGCGCGTCGTCGCGCGGAGGATGCGGCGGATCTTCGCGAAGCGCGACGGCGCGACGCTGAGCGCGTCGACGCCGAGGCCGACGAGGATCACCGCGCCCCGCTCGTCGCCGGCCATCTCCCCGCAGACGGTGACCTTGCGCTCGTGCGCATGCGCGCGCCCGACGACGCGTTCGATCATGGCGAGCCCGCGCGGGTCGAGCGTGCCTCCACCGAGGCCCTGTCCACGCTCGTCCAGGTCCTCGCCGCCGTTCGGCCTCGCGAAGAGCGAGAAGAGATCGTTCGTGCCGATGCAGATGAAGTCTGCGCAAGCCGCGAGCTCGTCGATCCGATCGACAGCGGCCGGCGTCTCGACCATCGCCCCGACGGGGAGGGCGCCGCCCGTGCGCGCGCGCACCTGCTGCACGTCGGCGGCGGTGCGGACGAGCGGCAAGAGGACCCGCACGTGCGTGTGCTCGGCGGCGCGAACGATGGCCCGCAGCTGTTGTCCGAGAAGGTCGGGGTGCAAAAACAGGAGCTCGATGCCGCGCGCATTCGGCGCATCAGCGGGCGCCGGGAGGAAGGGGAGGGGCTTGTCGCCGCCGGCGTCGAAGAGCCGGACCACCATCGGGCCTTGCCCCGCGGGCGTCGCAATCGTGCGCAGAGCGGCCAGCTGTTCGAGCTCGCTCGGGGGCTGGTGGTGCCCGGAGAACAAGAGCTCGGTCCGCACGAGGCCGATGCCGGCGGCCGCCTTGGGAAACCGTTCGTGCACGGATCCGATGTTGACGTGCATCTCGACGCCGATCGCCTCTTCGTTCGGTCCTTCGTCCGTCGCGTCGTCTGCCGACTCGTCCCATCCGCCGCGGCGCTGCTGCCCGGCGGCGCGTTCGGCGTCGTCGGGGGAGAGACAGATCCGCGCGGGGTTCGCCGTCGTGTCGAGCACGATTTCTTCGCCGTCGCGAATCGTCGCAAAGGCCTCCGCGGCCACGAAGGCGAGCGGAATCCCGCGGCCGCGCGCCAGAATCACCGCATGCGACGCATGCCATCCCCGACCGGGCGCCGGCCCGTGCGGGGTGGCGACGATGCCGACCACTTCGGCCGGGAGCGACGCCACGAGCGAGGGCGTGAGATCGTTCGTGACGAGAACGAGATCGCCTTTGCGTTCGGCGAAGGCCGCCGCGAACGGCTCTCGGCTGTCGCCGAGCCCATCCAGAAGGCGCACCCGCGCGTCGAGCAAGAGATCCGTCGATACGCGCGCCGTGGCCTGCACAATCGCCTGCTCGGCCGTTGCTCCGGCGAGAGTGCTCGCTTCGAGCAGCGGACCGAGCTCCGCGAGGATGGCCAGCTCGGGGACGAAGAGCTCCGCTTCCGCCGCGGCGAGCGAGCGAACGAGCTCCTCGACGCCACGAATGGCGCGTTGATGGGCGCGCGCCACGCGCCGTGCTTCTTCCGCCGGAGATGTCGTACTCGCGGGATCCACGCTCGCACCCGCCGGTGGGGGCGACGAAGTGGCGGGCGGCGAAGTGACGGGCGGCGCCGCGATCCAAACGACGGCCTGTCCGATCGCGATTCCGTCGACCGACGGCGATCCGGTTAGCGATGCGCGCGCAGAGCCCATGTTCCGTACATAGCGACCCGATCCATGCGGCGCGCGCGCGTGCGCGCCCCGCCGAGGGTTAGGTCAGGTTACGCGCCAAGTTACGGCATGCGGGCCAGAATCGTACCGGCGCCCTCGTCCAATCTTTCGATCGCGTGGCAGAAGCGACGGCCGCGCAAAGGGATATACTGGCGGCGGGACCTCCTTTGTCGTCCCATCGCATGACCTCGAGCGACGACCGTCTACCCGCGCTGAAAGTGGCGACCCCTCGCGATTCGCTGGCCACCGAGCCTCCCCGAGCGGAGGCGCGAGAGCCCGAGCGATCATCTCCGGCCGCCGCTCCGTTTCGCCGCACCGGGCATGCGCTGACGGACCTCGGGCGCAAGCGTAAGTCGAACGAAGACGCGTTCTTCGTGGACGACGCGCTCGGCCTCTACATCGTGGCGGACGGAATGGGCGGCCATGCCGCGGGCGAAGTTGCGAGCCGCGAGGCGGTCGACACGCTCTACGGCATGGTCAAACGCGGCATCGGATCGCTCCGCGATCTCGTCGACCCGCTCGTCGAAGACGACGTGCGCGCGTCCTGCCGCCTGCTCGAAAGCGCCGTCCAAGCGGCGACGTACTTCGTTTACTCGATCGCGGAGATCGACCGCGACAAGAGCGGGATGGGCACGACGATCAGCGCGCTGCTCGTCCTCGGCGACTATGCGATCACCGCGCAGGTCGGCGATAGCCGAATCTATCGCATCAGCGACGACCGCGTGGAGCAGCTGACCGAAGACCACACGCTCATCGCGTGGCAGCTGAAACAAGGGCTCATCACTCCGCAAGAAGCCGCTCGCTCACCGCATCGCAACGTGATCACGCGCGCGGTGGGGAACCGCGAATACGTTCAAGTCGATACGGGATGCCTCCGCCTCACGGCCGGCATGCGCTTTCTTCTGTGCAGCGATGGCTTGCACGGCTATCTGAAGGACGAGGACATCCCCAAGGTTCTCGGTACGGGCGGCGATGCGGCGGTTCGGCGGTTCGTCGACCTCGCGAACCAACGAGGCGGCAAAGACAACATCACTGCCGTGCTGGTAGAAATCGACTGAATCGGGTCGCCACGAAGTTGACCCACGCGAGACTCGGCTGATATCCGGTTGTGCGGTCGGACGCACGTCTGTGGTCGAACGGACACTGTACCGTGGCAGTCGTGGTGCAACCGCGATCGTCTCGGTGGTGGGGAAGCCGAAAGACCCGGCGTTTCGTCTGGACCGCGCGGGTCCGCCGGCGTCGTTCCGTGTGGCCTGCGTGTTGAAAGAGTCTCCACCGACGGGCCTGCGGAAGGCCCCTTCTAGCTCGGAGTGGTCCCAAATGAGCCGAATGAGCGGAGCGAACGGAACGAGCGGAACGAAAAGCGCTCGCGTCGGGGTGCTGATGGGCGGTCTGAACGCCGAGCGAGAAGTCTCGCTGCGAACCGGCGAAGACGTGGCCACCGCGCTGGAAGCGCGCGGGCACGACGTCGCGCGCCTCGTGTGGGGGCCGGGCACGCCGGCGGTCGACGAGCTCGTTCGGATGAGCGGGACGGCCGTTGCATTTATCGCGCTCCACGGTCGGGGCGGCGAAGACGGCTGCGTGCAGGGTCTCCTCGAGTTGCTCGGCATCCCGTACACGGGCAGCGGCGTTCTCGCGAGCGCGCTCGCCATGGACAAGCTCAAGGCCAAGGAGATGTTCCGCCTGCACAACGTGCCGACCCCGCCGTACTACATGGCGTCGCACGCGGACCTCGATCGCCTCGAGGAGATTCATGGAAGCTTCGGGTTCCCGGCGATCGTCAAACCGCGTCGCGAAGGGTCTTCTGTCGGCCTTGCCAAGGTCGGCAACCTCTTCGAGCTCCGCGCAGCGCTCGAACAGGCGCTGCGCTTCGATGCCGACGTCCTCGTCGAGCGCTACGTGCGCGGGATGGAGGTGACCGTCGGCATCCTCGACGGACGCGTTCTCGGTGCCATCGAGGTCGC
>DATHQY010000338.1:0-2772 GCA_035482215.1 Polyangiaceae bacterium
TTCGGCCCGAGCCCGCCGGGGACATCGAGGCTGAAGATCGTGTTGCGCCGGAAGTTGAACCGGAACGGCTCGGGCACGATGACGACGATGGTTTGATGTCCCGGGATGTGCGCTTGGACGTCCCGATACGTGTCCGTCTGCTTGTCTTCGGCCGCTTCGGTGTCCTGGGCGGTCTTCCTGCCTTTCTCGAAGAGGTCGATCCGGTCCACCGCGAGGACCTTGCGCGTCTCGCGATGGGCATTCACGTGCACCATCACCGCCGCCACGACGAGGAGCGCCCGCGGCGATGCCACGAGGTCGTGGAATGCACCCCCCCGTGGCGCGATCGAAAACACGATGACGAAAATCGTGCCGACGAGATACGCATAGGCGTATCGCGCGTCGACGGCGCTATCGCAGACCCCGAACATGTAGCTGTTGAGGCACACCCCGGCGAAGCAAACGATCGACAACAGCACCACGAAGTCGGCCGGCGCCTTCCGGCGGCGCATCACCCACCCGAGCGGCGCGAGGCCGGCGACGAGGAGCAGGAGGGAGGTGTCGACCGGGGAGTACGCCAGGTCCTGAATGAGATGCGTGAGATTGAACGCGAATCCCGGTTCGGGCTTCAGGAACGCGAATCCCCGTGTCGCATTGCCCCTGAAGAGTGGATAGATGAAAGAGCCGACCGATTCGTGGAATACGACCAGCCAGGGAAGCAGTGACGCAAAGCAGAAAAGGCCGCAGCCGAGCGCGTCGCGAAGGGCGGCTCGCACCGCGGGCCAGGTGAAGTGCCGCCATAGCTTCGTGTGGCGACCGATCAGGGCGAGGCCGGCGAACAACGCCGTCGGCATCGCGTTGCTGGGACGGAGAATGCTCGTCGCCATGACGCAAGCGCCGAGGATCGCGAGGCGCGAGAGGGGAACAGTCTCGCCGTCGGGCCGCTCGTCGTGGATCCAAAGGAACGTGCGGTAGACCGCCACGAACGCCGCGGCTCCGGTGACAAGACTGCCCACATTGACGTGGACGTCTCCGAGCGTCGCGAGGAGAACGAGCGGGACGGCGAGAAGCCCTGCGTTGGCCCGGCGCAATCCCCGTGGCGCCAGCGCCCCGACGACGAGGGCGAGAAGCAACAGTACCCCGATGCCGCCGTCGACGACGTGGAGTTCGTAGTATTTGCCGACGCACACGAACTGCGCATTGAGGTAATCAACCCCTCCGTACAGGGTCGCGCGCCGGCTGTTGAAGGGATCGAGCGGCGAGCCTGTCTGGATGATCTTCGCGGCAAAATACAGATATTGGAGGGGATCGTCCGAAGCGTTGAACTTGAAGTCCCTCAGGAGGCCCAGAAAGTCGATGGTGATGGCCACGAGGGCGCCGAGCACGACCAAGAGAGCGCCGGGCCGCGCCGTCGCCGCCAGGAACCGTCGCCGCGAGGGAGCCGGGTGCCATCGCCGCACGCCCAGGCCGAGCGCCAGAAGCACCCCGGCGAGCACTTGTGCGATGAGGAACGGCTTCACGGCGAGGTGCAGCGCGCACGCGACGCCCCCGAGGGCAAAGGTCGCGGCCAAGCCCCAGCCCATCGAGAGGCCAAGATCGACGCGGCGCCGCGGCCGGATCCCCAGTTCGACGGCTAGGCCCCAGCCGCGCATCGAAACGAGCATCGTGAGCGCCCAGGTGGCCCCGAGCCAAATCAGGCGGTGGCGCTCAACGAGGAGGAGGACGCCGACCGTGACAGGGGCCGCGACCGCCGGCAACGAAGCGAGCACGCGCGCCGCGCGGTACCTGAATCCGGGCCCTGCGGACTCTACGAGATGAATGGGTTGGGCGCTCGCCATCGAACCCGGCTTCGGACGTTTCACGCGTCGTCTCCCTATCAGAAACTACGGCGAGCGGCGAGGCGAAGCTCGCGCGCTCCTTCTGTGTCGCGCCTACGCCATGGCGCGGTTCGGTAGAATCGGAGTGTCGGAGACGCGTGCTCAGCCCCCGTCCGCCGGTTCGTAGACACGGACCCAATCGACCTTCATCGTCTGTGGGAATATGGTCGACGAGTCGGGCGAACCGGGGAACGCCCCGCCGACGGCCACGTTGAGAATGATGAAGAACGGTGCATCGAATTCCCACGTTCGGCCCGTCGCCGTGGATGGCGTCTGCGTTTCGTAGAGCTGATTGTCGACATAAAACTTGATCGCGGCGCTGCTCCACTCGACGGCGTACGTGTGAAAATCGTCGCCGAGCTTGCCGCTGTTCAGCGAATATTGGCCGCTCAGGTCGTCGTCGTTCATCGTCCCGGTCGCGGGCATGTGCAAGCTGCCATGGTTCGTGGCCGGCTCTTTGCCGACGTTCTCCATGATGTCGATCTCGCCGCAGTCGGGCCAGGAGACCGCGTCGATGTTGGCGCCGAGCATCCAGAAGGCCGGCCAGAGGCCCTGACCTTCGGGAATCTGGATGCGTGCTTCGAAGCGACCGTATTGCTGCGAGAAGAGGCCCTCCGTTTTCAGGCGGGCGCTCGTGTACTCGCATGCGCCGCTCGACGGATAGCTGCATGAGAGAGACGACGCGCCCACCGTCGTCGCCGTGATGACGAGGTTGCCGCCTTGCACGACGGCGTTCTGCATGCCGTCCGTGTAGTATTCGAGCTCCTGGTTGCCCCATCCAGTGCCGCCGACATCGTGCGTCCACTTGGTGGGATCGGCGGCGGATGCGTCCGCCCCATTGAATTCGTCGGACCACGTGAGCACCCATCCCGCAGGGACGTCGTCGCCGCCGTCCGTCGGAGTGCCCGTGCGGGTG
>DATHQY010000339.1:0-9842 GCA_035482215.1 Polyangiaceae bacterium
TCGACGGCATCATCGACGAAGTCTTCCTGTCGATGCAGCCCATCTCCCAGAGCACGCTGACCTCGCTGGCGTGCATCGCCAAGCCGCCGACCGCCACGGTCAGCCCCCAGATTGGCCCCCCGGTGACGTTCGACACCCCGGTGCACTACGACATCACCGTCGCGAACGACAGCGTGGGTTTCTGCCCGGTCCTCCAGGTCGACGCCTTCTCGGAGTCGTCCGACTCGACGATCAACACGGAATTCACGAACCAGTTCACGACGGTCGCGCCCGGAACCTCGGTCGACATCGGTGTGGACGTCACGGCGAGTGACGAGGCCAACCCGGGCACCGAGTTCGTACCGATCGAAGTGGAGACGTTCGAGGACACCTCGCCGTTCAACGAGAATTTCTTCACCGAGGACCTCGTATTCAATCTCCTCGCGCCGCAGGGATGCTTCGTCTTCACGCCGCGCGAGCTCATGATCACGGACACGAGCGTGGTCGACGACCCCGTGCGCACCTTCGGCGTCACGGATCCCGGCGGCGGATTCGCGGGTGACGGCGGCATCATCGTGCCGCCCGGCTCCTCGGGCGCGTCCTCCGGCTCGGTGGGTGTCGGCGGCGGCGGCGGCGGCGTGGTGACGCCGGCTGCAAGCACCTCCGCCACCGGATCCAGCGACGCGAGCGCGCCGCCCTCGAGCACCGGCGTCTGGACGTTCGGGCACTTCATGCAGCAGCTCGCCCCGAGCGACGATGAGGCCCCTGCCTTCACGCTGGCGCTCTTTCAGCATTGGCTCACGAACCAGACCGTGAACGGCTTCACCGTCGTGGCGCGCCCGGCGATCCAGCAGGTGGTCCTCGATGCGTGGCCGAAGACGGCGACGGGCGACCTCGATCTGACACAGCCGCCGCTTCGCCTGCAGGCGATCGTCAACCGCATCGACTTGCGCAACCTGGCGGCGGGATCCGCGGGCGAAGGGCGCCTCATCTTCGCCGTCAACGGCGCCGGCTTCCCGCAGCTCTTCACCGTGATCCTCGAATACAACCTCCCCGCAACGACCCAGAGCGACGTACAGAATTGGGCCAACCTCTGGCACAACCTGTCCTCACTCCCCTTCCCCTCGGAGCAGTACAACGCCGCGCTCGAGGCGATCGTGCACAAGTTCTCGGACCGCGGAGCGGGTGCGGGCCTCGTCAACGGAAGCAATCTCGTCGAGCTTCGAACGAACGAAATAGCGCTGTCGTTCCAGTGGGAGCTCCGCGCCTTCCAGCTCGACGCGACGACGGGCTTCTTGGACGAGACGGACCTCAAGGAGACGCCCGATCTGAGCTTCAACGGCACGCAGACGTTCTCGGACTTCGTGAACGAGAACGCGGCGGCCATCATCGCCGAGATCCCCGGCGCGAATGACAACACGGTGCCGCTCTCGTTCGAGGGACAGAACTTCCGCGCCGGGTCGATCTTCAACAACCAAATCGAGTGGGACGCTCCGGGCATCACCACCTCCGACGCGCGCTTCCACGCTTCGATGAATACGTGCAACGGTTGCCACGGCCCGGATACGGGCACGTTCAACTTCACGATGATCGCGCCGCGCAACGAAGGACAGCCGTCGGTGCTCTCGCCGTTCCTCACCGGGACGACCGTCATCGACGACTTCTCGGGCGAGACCCGGACGCTCAACGACCTGCTACGCCGGCGGACGGATCTGACCAGCCTCGTGTGCACGGACGCCGGCGCGCCTCCGCCGCCCCCGCCCGCCGACGCGGGCGCGCCTCCGTTCGACGCGGGCGCGCCTCCGTTCGACGCGAGCTTCTTCGTCGCGCCGTAGCCGCTCCGAATCGAACGCGTCCCCGGCGCGAGCACGGGCTCCGTGGTGCGGAAACGCGCCGCGGGGCCCGACCTTATTTAACGCGAATTCGCCGGCGGGGTCACACGCGCCGGGCCCGCGTCGGGTCTACCAGCCGCCGCTCGCGGGCGCCGCGGGCGCCGCGGGAGACGCGCTCGGCGCTGCGCTGTTCGTGGCGGCAGCCGTGGGCGTGGCGGGCGGAGGCGAAGACGCGCTGGCATCGCCGCAACCAACCGAAAGAGCGACGCCGGAGAACGCCATGACGAGCACGATGGCCGAGGCCAGAAATCGGTTCATGGCGTCGTAGAACATCACAGGGATGCTCCGCCGGGAAGACAAGTTCGGCGCCAGGAGCGAACGTTCAGAAGCGTCTTGCAAGAGCCCGTTTCGCCGCACGCGGCGTTCCTCGAACGAGCTTCGGTCTACGCGAGCGCGGGCGCCAGCGACTGGTAGCAGCGTTCCAGCCAAAGGCGCGCCCGCTGTCGCTGCATCGGCGTCAGCGCGTGCTCGCCCTCGGCGTTGTTCACCGCCGCCCACAGGCTCGCGTTGAGTCGATCGATCCGCGTCATCGTGGGCAGATCGAGCTCGGGGAGATCGACCACGCGCCCTCCGCGCTCCGCGATACCGCGGTACGCCTCGCTCTCGTCGAGATACGCGAAGTCCTTTCCGCGGCCGTGGTTTTTGACGACGACGATCTCGAACGCGCCGTGTCCCATTTCCAGCGTACGCGAGAGGTCCTTCGCCGAATCGACCGAACCGTCGGTGACGTGCCAGATCGTGATGCGAATGCCCGCCTCACGAGCGAAGCGGACGATGTCCGCGCTCTCGAGCCACCGCACGAGCGCACGACGGCTCTGCGCCGGAAGGTCGACGACGACGCTGCGTTCGGCCGCGAGCGCGCGGTTGACGATTTCGTCCGCGCTCGCGTAGTCCTCGAGATCGGCCGGCTGGGCGTAGCCGCTGTACGTGCGAATGAGCGTCCCGTGCGACGTGTCCGCGTCGACGCCGGCGAACGGCGCTTCGCGATCGATGAACCATTGCGACAAGAGGCGCGCGACGAGGCTCTTGCCGACGCCGCCTTTTTCTCCGCCTACGAAATGGATGTGACTCACGCGGCCGATAAACCTCAGAGGCCTTCGCGTGTCAACGGGCGACGGCGGGTATTTGCAGCTCGCGCCCAGGCGCGGCCACGGCAAGCGCGCGAGCCGTGACCGCGCGAATGCGGTCCATGGCCCGAAGCAAATCGTCCAAGGGCGGGATGCTCTGGTCCCGCTCCAGGACGATGGGGACCGCGCCGGTGACGGGCAAGACCCGCTCGAGGAGCGCCAGCACGGGATCGGGCACGTCCGCGCCGTGCGTATCCACGATGAGCGCGTCGGGCGTCCCGGGCGCGCAGGCCTCTCCGAGCCCGCCTCCGGGGGCGCCGTCGCCCGCGTGAAACCATTCGTGACCCGCCACGTGAATCTGCACGACGCGATCCAGCGGCGCGGCGCGCATCCACGCCCCGACGTCCGTGCCGAAGTTCGCCGCGTTGACGTAGGCGTTGTTCACGTCGAGAAGAAGGCCGCAGTCCGCCGCCTCGCAGACGCGCGAAAGAAACTCGGCCTCCCCCATCTCGGCGCGGCCCGGGTGCCAGTAGTAGCTGATGTTCTCGATCGCGAGTGGAAGGCCGAGCCGATCCTGCGCGGCGCGAATGCGATCGGCGATTCGCGCGACGCTGGCGACCTTGTGGCTCACCGGGAGCAGTTCGTGCGCGGCGCGACCGTCGACCGCGCCGATGCACAAGTGATCCGAGTGCCACGGCGTTTCGAAGGCGCCGAGAAATGCGTGCAGGTCCGACAGGTACGCCGCATCGAGCGGATCGAGCCCCCCGAGCGAGAGCGTCAACCCGTGCGTGACGAGGGGATAGCGCGCCGCGAGCGTGTGCAGCGCCTCGCGGTAGCGGCCGCCGCGTTTCAGGTAATTCTCGGGCGCAATCTCGAGAAAATCGATGCCGGCGACGCCGCCGTTCGCCTCGCGGTCGAGCAGCTCGTCGAGAAACTCCCACCGGAGCCCGAGCCCGACCCCCTGGATCGCGCGCCGAGCCCCTGCGATCACAAGATTTTCTTCTTCGCGTCGCCCGCGCACGTTCCGGCGCCGCAGCTGGCTTCTTCGGAAGCTTTCGAGGCTGCGTTCTTCGCAGGTTTCGCGGCAGGCTTCGCCGCGGGCTTGGCAGCAGCCTGCGGGGTCGCGGCCGCAGCGACGGGCGCAGCGGCTGCGGGAGCCGCAGAGCCCGCGGCGGGCGCGCTGGCCGAAGACGATGCGGCCATGGTCGCCGGCGACGCGGCGGCCGAGGCCGAAACGGTGGCGCTCCCGCCGGCCGCCGGGGCCGGCGCCGCCGCGGAGGCCGAATCGCCCGCCGCGGTCGGAGCCATGGGGGCCGTGGGGGTCGACGCGGCCGCCTTCGCCGCACCGCAACCTGCGGCGGAGCAGGAGGCCTGCGCCGATGCGTGCGAGGCCGTCGCCGACGCCGGCGTGACTTCGGTCGCCGTCACCGGGTGCGCCTGGCTCGCGCTGCACGCCACGAGGCTGCTCGCGCCGAGGGCGGCCAGGACCGCTGCAAAGCGCTCGAAGGAAAGCTCGGATGAGGACTGGGAGGGGGGCATGCGTCGCATCGGAAGGTTCTCCAGGTTTTCGCGTACGGACGATTGTGGCTCGAACTTCGATCGTTGAACACTCAGGGAGGGCCGTCGCCGGCCGGGGTCGCTGTAAGGTGCACGGTCACGTCGGCGGTGTCGGCCACCTTCGCGACGAGCTTCGCGGTCCACTCGAGGATCTGTCCCGCTGGATCGCGCGGGCGGACGTCGTGCTCTTTCAGCACGACGTGAAACGGGCTCGCCGAGTCGATTTCGATGCGCGCGGGCCTCGACGCCGCCGGCGCACCCGCCGGGTAGTGGAAGACGACGGTCACCGCGCCCACCTTCGGCGCGGCGTGTCCGTGCACCAGCAGATCGCCGTGCACGGTCATCGCGACTTTGCGTAGGTCCTCGCCGCCGTTGCGCTCGGCCGCGACTTTCGCGAGGGTCGTCTCGGAGAGACCGTCGATCGAACGAATCGCGAAATCTGCCCAGCGCATCGCCTCGTTCGTGCGATTGCCCACTTGCACCTCGAGCCACGTCCTCGCGTGCTTCGTCTGCGTCTTGTCGTCGTCGTTACCGAACGTGCTCGTCGTGAACGTCATGAGATCGACCCGCACGGTTCCGCGCGACTTGGAAAGATCGTCGCCGTCCACGTCGACGGCCCCTTGCGCCGCGCTCGTGTCTCCTTGAATACGCTCCTGGAGGCCAGGCAGATCCACGTGCGTGCGGCTCGTCGAGTCGATCGCGTAGTGCCAGACCGACGACGCGGACGCCTGCGAAGACGCGAGCGCCGTGGCCGAAGGCGCGAGCGCGACCGGGTCCTCCTTCTTGCCGCAAGCGACTCCGAAGGCCGCCGTAAGACCGGCCAGACCGGCCAGAGCGATGGAGAATCGACGGGCCTCCTTTTTCGTCTCGGGGTTCACGCGAAGGAGGTAACTCGGGCGAGAAAGAGGCATCATCGGGCGAATGCTCGACAGTACGGCCCGCGCCCGGGGCCCGTTACGGAAAAAGGCCCCGCGTGCGGCGATCGGATCCGCCGTCGCGGGCTGCGCCCACGCGGGCTCGGTTCTGACCGGCTGGGTCCTGGCGGGCTGCGCGCACGCCGGTTGGGCTCTCGCCGGCTGCGTCCTCGCCGGCTGCGCCAACGCCCCCTCTCCTCTCACACCCGCCTGGCACGGCTCGATCGGATTGCCGGGGCGCGGCGTTCTCGCGAGCGGGTCCGAAGTGCGGCGCGACGCCCAAGGGCTCGTCTGGCTTCGCGGCAATGATCGGCACTGGGCGCTGCCACGCTTCGCGCGCGCGATCGAACGAGCCGCGGGGCGCGTCGCCGAGGAACGGCCAGGCGGGACACTCTCGATCGGCGACGTCTCGACGCGCACGGGAGGCGGCCCGCTTCCACCGCATTTCTCGCATCGGTCGGGAAGGGACGCGGACCTTCTGTTCTACGTGTCGACCCTCGAAGGTGCGCCGGTGGCGAGCCCCGGTTTCATTCACGTCGGCGCCGACGGGATCGCGCGCGACGAAGCGCACAAAAGGTGGCTGCGGCTCGACGTCGAGCGCGAATGGCTTCTCGTCAAGGCGCTGCTCACCGATCCCGACGCGCGCATCCAGTGGGTCTTCGTGAGCGACGTCGTGAAGGCGCTCCTCGTCGAGCGCGCGCTCGCGCGCGGCGAACCGACGGAGCTCGTGGCGCGCGCGCAAGAGGTGATGCTCGAGCCGCACCCGGGCGGCGTGCACGACGACCACATTCACATTCGCACCGCGTGCTCTCCCGAGGAGATCGTCGCCGGGTGCGTCCCGAACGGACCGGCGCGGCGCTGGCTCGCGAACGAACCCGTACAAGAAGCAAGCGAAGCGGAGGACCGGAGCGAGAGGCGTGGCGGCACCGGCGATCCGCACCTTCGGCGAACGACCGCAGAGGAGGCGCGCGAAGCGCAGGATCGGCGCAACGCCGACGCGGATCTCGTCCGCGCGCTCCTCGAGCCTTCGGCCGCCTCTGCCGCCCCTGCTGCCACCTACGCCGCGCTCCCCGCGAATCGCGTCGAGCCGATTCCGTGACCCGCGGAGCCGATCCCGCGAATGCATTGCTCTCCGGCGACGCAATCGACATTGCCACCCGCGTCGCCCCTGGCAGCGTGGAGCTCGCGTATCTCGATCCGCCGTTCGGCGTCGGCGCGTCGTTCTCGGCGCGCGCGAAGAGCGGCGGCCATCGAGCGCACGGCCGCGTCGCATACGACGACCGATGGCCGACGAAAGAAGCGTACTTCGCGTGGCTCGAGCCCCGCATCGCCGTCGTTCGCGAGTGCCTCTCTCCGCGGGGTACGCTCTGGCTTCACCTCGATCACCGCGCCGTGCACGAGGCCAAACCCCTTTGCGATCGCATCTTCGGCGCGCGGGCCTGGCTCGGCGAAGTGATCTGGGTGCCGGGCAACGGCGCGCGAGGCGCACGCAAAGGGCCGGCCGTGACGCACCAGACGATTCTTCTCTACGCGAGAGGGGCGGACTTCGTCTGGAATGGGCGCGACGAACGATTGCGGGAGCCCTACGCCGACACGAGCCTCGCCATGCACTTCAAAGAGCACGACGCCGACGGACGCCGTTACCGCGAGCGAACGCTCGGCGGTCGCACATATCGTTATTACGCCGACGAAGGACGCGCGATCGGGAGCGTGTGGAGCGACTGCCCCGCGATGGCCGCCAACACGCCGCTTCGCAAAGAGACCACCGGCTATCCGACGCAGAAGCCGCTGAAGCTCCTCGAGCGGATCGTCAGCGCCTCGAGCCGGAGGGGTGCCCTCGTGCTCGATCCATTCTGCGGCTCGGGAACGACGCTCGTCGCCGCCGCCCGCCTCGAACGCGCGTTCGCCGGCGCGGACATCGGGCGACTCGCAATCGAAGAGAGCGCGCGCCGCCTGCGCGCCGACGGGGTCGCCTTCGAAGAGCATGCGCTCGGACCGTCGGAGGTCCCCCGGCCCACGCCGCGACGCGCCCTCAGGGAGCGATAACGCGGCGTTCACAGGCAAATCGTGGGCCGGCCTCCAGCCAATACGCGGCCTGTCCAAAGAACACTCAGCGCTGTCCCAGGACACCGACCGCCGCCTCGGGGACGACCCCGCGGCCCGATAGTCTGGCTATAAGCACTTCATTGTCATGGCAATGAAGTGCCTATAGATTGGCCATTTTGGCGCGGGTTTCGCGAGGGCTGTCGGCGGCGACCGCGAGTTCGAGAGGCGTTTTCTTTTCGTTGGCATGAGATGTGTTTTGGCCTGCGCATGCACCCCGTATTCTTCGGTTTGAAGCGCGCGTATTACGCCACATTGGGCTCACGCGACGGACGCTCCGCAAGATGGGCCTCACTCCGGCTCGCATGGATATGCTCTACGTGATCCACAAGAGGGGGCGATATCCGGCCCAACAGAGCCAGTTGTGGCGCACTCTCGGTGTCTGCCCGTCGGTCGTCAGTCGCATGCTCAAGCGGCTCGAGGAAATGGGCTACGTCGAGCGCGACACCGTCACGAACGATACGCGCCGCCGGACGGTCAAGCTGACGACCCAAGGGCGCGCGCGCATTCTCCGCGCGATACGACAATTCATCGGGTGGGGCTATGCGCAGCTCGCGCTCGAGTCGGCGCTCGAGCCCGAGCGTTGGCATAGCGAGTGGCATGCGCACGTCGCCGTGTCGCGGGCCGAAGAGTTCCTCCGGTTGGTTCGGCTCGCCTTCGGTGATCGTGCTTCGCTCGTCGTCTACACGAGCGGGCTGCGCGACGACCGAGTTCCTCGGGCGACGAGCCTTGCCTCCAGGTGGGTGAGCTAGCGTGGTGAGCCAAGCGCAGCTCCGCCCCCTCCCGCTGGCGCGCCTCGCTTCAGCGTGCACCCGCGATCTAAGCTGCGACGATGGCGACCTCCGAAGGGATCGCGGTGGCTACGCCGGATGAGCCGGCGCTCTATCCCATTTTTCTCAAGCTTCGCGGGCGGCGCGTGCTCGTCGTCGGTGCGGGGCCGGTCGCCGAGAGGAAGATCGCGGCGCTCGTCGAAGCCGCGGCGGACGTCGTGGTCGTCGCAATGGAAGCCACGCCGGGCATCCGCGAGCGGGCCACGAACGGCGACATCGCGTGGCACCCTCGCGCGTTCATCCCGAGCGACACGGACGGCGCGTGGCTCGTGGTCGCCGCCACGTCGGATCCGGCGGTCCAGCGTGCCGCGGCGGCAGCCGCCGAGGAGCGCCGCCTGTTCGTGCTCGCAGTCGACGACATCGCGAACGCCACGGCGTACTCGGGCGCCATCGTGCGGCGCCCGCCGTTCACGGTGGCCATCTCGTCGTCAGGCGAGACGCCCGCGCTCACGCGGCTCCTGCGCGAGATCCTCGAAGACGCGCTGCCCCCCGCCGACTGGGTGGAGCACGCGAGGGCGCTTCGTGCCGCATGGATCGCCTCCGGCACACCTGCCGGCTCGCGCTTCGCGGATCTCGTGAGGATCTTTGCGGCACGCGCGCGCGACGCGAAGTAACTCGCCGCGCGCGACGAAGTCACCCGGGGGACGGACGTTTCGTCCAGACGTGTCCGAGGCGCGTCAGCGACCCACGCGCCGCTCGACGACCGCACCTACCACGAGAAGCGCCGGCGCCTGCACCCCCGCCTCGCGCGCCCGCTCGGCGATCGTTCGCAGCGTGCCCACCACGGTCATCGCGTCCGGCAACGTGGCCCGCGACAGCACCGCGGCCGGCGTTTCCGGCGCGCGTCCCGCGGCCATGACGGCGTCGCACGTGGCGTCCACCCGCGCGAGGGCCATGTAAAAAACGAGCGTCCCCTCTTTCGTGACGTTCGCCGCGAAGTCCTCGTCGCCGTCGGCGGCGTGCGCCGTCGCGAAAGTCACGCTCGACGCAACGTCGCGATGCGTCAGCGGCAAGCCCGCGGCGGCCGCTGCCCCGAGCGCCGCGGAGATGCCTGGGACGATCTCGAAGGCAATCCCCGCGGCCAGGAGCTCCTCCGCCTCTTCGCCTCCGCGACCAAAGATGAGCGGGTCGCCGCCCTTGAGCCGGACCACGTCGAGGCCTGCCAGCGCGCGTTCGATCACGACCGGATGAATCCGCGCGTCGTGGTAGCGCCGGCCCTGCGCGCGCCGCCCGACCGGGATGCGCTCGGCGCCCTCCGGGGCGAGCGCGAGGATCGCCGCGGAAACGAGCTCGTCGTAAGCGACCACCGCCGCGCTCTCGAGCAGCCGGCGAGCGCGCACCGTCATGAGGTCCGGATCCCCGGGGCCTGCCCCCACGAGCCAGACTTTTCCGGGGGCCACCGCGGGGGTGCCCATCGCCGCCGGTTCCGCTACCGGTTTGGTCATACCTCTTCGACGCCCCATCGCCGCGCGATGGCGCGGTCGATCGGCGAAAAGAGTA
>DATHQY010000340.1:0-3159 GCA_035482215.1 Polyangiaceae bacterium
CCCGAAGGGACGCTCGTGCGCGTGCTCGCCAACGATCAGCCGATGACCACGATCGAGGTCACCGGGGACAGCGCGTTCGAAGAGCGCTCGTTCGTGGTACCCGCCGGCGTCGCCACGAGCCGCACGCGCATCGAGCTACGCGTGGCCGGCGACGACGCGATCACGGTGTTTCACTACTGGTTTTACCGAGATGACGAAGAAGACGGCAAATAGGGCGTGCCCGTGCACCTCCGGCCGCGCCTATGCCCTCTGCTGCCGCCCGTTTCATCGCGGCGAGCGCGAGGCGGAGACGCCGGTTTCGCTGATGAGGTCTCGCTTCGCCGCGTTCGCGCTCGGCGACGCGGAATACTTGTGGCGTACGCTCCACCCCGAACACGAAGATCGCGCTTTGGCCAAGGACCCTGTCATTCGCACGTTGAAGAGCACGTTCGACTCTCTCAAATTCATGCGACTCACGATTATCGACGCGAAGGATACGCGGGTTCTCTTCCTCGCGGCGGTCTTCGAGAAGGGGCAGGACCGGTCCTTCGTCGAGCTCTCGACGTTTGGCCATGACGGTACGGGGTGGCGCTATCTCGACGGCCAGGCGAGCCCCGCCTTCGACGCGAAGAAGGCGGCGGCGTTGACGATCGAGACCTTTTCGAGCGGCCGCGTGGCCGAGCCCTGAGGCCGCGTTACGCCTTCGTTCGCGTCAGATCGCGCCTGCTTTGGCGGCATAGTCGCGCCGCTCTGCCGCCAGCGCGCGCAGCGCGAAGCCGTCGAGCGAGAGGGCCCGCGCGGCGCCGTGGACTTCGTCGCCCAGCCCTTCGCGAAACTGCGCGTTCACGGCGATCTCGTCGAGCCCCGAGACGACGCGAATGATGTTCAAGTCCGGTTCGTCCCCCGCGGGCGTCAAGTGATGATGCGCGCAGGCCCGAATGACGAAGTCGGGCAAATTCCAGCGTTCGGCCATCGATTGTCCGAGCTCGACATGCAGATCTTCGAGCAGGGCGGCGAGCAAGGCCGGCGAGCGCTTTTCCTCGAGCGGGTCCTCGACGGACGGATGACCGAGCGCACGGAGGACGAACGTCTTGCCGATGTCGTGGAGCATGCCGCCCAGAAAGCAGCGTTCGAGATTTCCGCGCCGGGTCGAGACGGCATAGCCGCCTGCGGCGAATGCGGTGGTCACCGAATGCAGCCAGAGGCGGCTCCATGTGTCTTCGAAGCGCGATCGCCCGGGCCCCGCGTCGAACAGGCCGCGCGCCGTCACCGCCGTCGCGATGCCGGCCACGGTTTGCGAACCGAGTCGGACGACGGCGTCGCGCACGTTCTCGATGCGCGTCACGCCGGCGAACGCCGCCGAGTTGGCGGCGCGAAGAATGCTCGCAGATATGGCCGGGTCGCGCTGCGTGATGAGAACGAGCTGGCCGACGTCGAAGTTCGGCTCGTCGAGGATGCGGAGGATATGGGCGGCGCGCGACGGGAACGCGCCAATCTCGCCCTTGTCGGCGCGAAAGACGGTGGCCACGCGGGCCTTGAGCGGCTCGAGGCGAAGGCGATCGGCGTCCGAAAGACGTACGCGATCATCGCTTCCGTAGTCCGCACCCTGGTGGACGTCGTATTCGGACTCGGTCGCCGTCGGATGCGCGGCGGGGGCCCGCTGGACGGTTCGCGTGCCCGTTCGCGTGCTCGACGCACCGCCGTGCGCCTGCCGCGTGCGTGTACGCGGGAGTGCGCGCGCCGCTCGAGCGCCGAAGAGTCTGCGTAGCCAGGACCAGAATGCGACCGTCGTTTCCACGTCGTTACCCCGATGGCAACGGTACGGTCGTTCCGTCCGCGACGCACAAAGATCTGGCGACTCCACACGACGGGCGCGGGAGCGCGCGAGAACGCCCCTCCTCAAGGGGAGCGGGTCGCGACGTATTCGTGCGGCGATCCGCCGTTCTGGTCGCTGTGAAGGTAAAGGCGGCATCCGTCGGGGGAGATCCAGTCGGGGATGTCCTTGGAGGGAGTGTTCACCGGCTGCACGTCGGTGATGGCTCCGAAGGGGCTCGAGGCGTTTGCCCGCGTGGCCGTCCATACGTCGATGTTGCCGAGGCCTCCCGCTCGGGTCGATGAGAAGAACATCGTGAGGTCGTCGCCCGAGACGACCGGGTGCTCGTCGGCGATGCCCGCGGTGTTGATCTCCGTCACGGCGGAGGGGGCCCCGAAGCCGCCGCCAGCGACGGGGCGCGCGCGGTAGATGTCCGAGTCGCCGCTCCGATCGGACGAGAAGTAGATCTCCGAGCCGTCGGGCAAGAGGAACGGCTGCTGATCGTTGGACGACGTGTTGAGCGCCGAGAGCGGCGTCACGCCCCCGAAGTCGTCGGCGCTGCTGGCTCGGGTCGCCAGAAACAAGTCATACGTGCCGTCCGTGCTGGCGCGATCGGATCCGAACGCCAGCGTCAGCGCATCGGCGGTCACCGTTGGGTCGTACTGGTTGCCCGCCATATCGATGCTCGAAAGAAGCGTGACGTTCGCGAAGGCCGCGGTGCGCTCGGGGCGCGTCGCCACGTACAGATTCGTGGTCCCCGGGCCACCCGGGCGCGTGCTCCAGAAGAATCCGGTCGTCTCGTCGGGTGTGAGACGGAGCCCGCCTTCGGTCGCGCTCGATTCGAGCCCCGCGACGAGCACGGGCGCGCCGAAGGGGCTCGTCGGGTTGCACGCGGGCGGGCCGGCCTCCGCATTCGGGAGCGTACTGTCTTCTTCCGGGCCGTCGCTCAGCGAAGCTTCCGGAAATGAGGAGGCTTCGACGGGCGAGAACACGTCCTCAGGGGGCCCGACCGGACTCTCGGGAAGGCCGTCGCCATCGGTCGGGGCGACGGCTTCGGGAAAGCTGGAATCGTCAGGCGCGCTTCCGTCGGAAGGCGAGACCGCGTCGTAAGGAGCGAACGCGTCGAGCGTCGTCGAGGCCGTGCCGGCGGCGCCGTCCGCGTCTGTCGTGCTCGCGTCCGCTCCGTTCGCCGTAACGCCCGAGGCGTCGTCTTGGACGCCGGTCCCCGAGCCGCCGTTCCACGAGGCGTCCGCCAGGCCCTGGAGACCGAGGCCACACGCCGAAATACTGAACGGCAGACCCAGTACGGCCGCCAGTGAAGCCATTGAGTAACGTGCCACAGAAGCTAAATGGTACGCGCCTCGCTC
>DATHQY010000341.1:0-7882 GCA_035482215.1 Polyangiaceae bacterium
CGTCGTCAGCGCGTTCATCAAATCGATGCGCGGCAGCGATCCCGACGCCGCCGTTTACTGGATGATGCGAATGCTCGAGGCGGGGGACGACCCGCTGTTCGTGTCCCGGCGCATGCTGATCTTCGCGAGCGAGGACGTCGGTAACGCCGACCCGCGCGCGCTCGTCGTGGCAAGCGCGGCGGACGCGACCTTGCGACGCGTCGGCATGCCCGAGAGCCTCTTCGCCCTGGCGCAGGCGTGCCTGTATCTGGCAGCCGCGCCGAAATCGAACGCGGCGAAGGTGGCCTTCCAGCGAGCGCGCGAGCTCATCGAAGCCCATGGAGCGTTGCCCGTCCCGGACAAGCTCCGGAACGCGGTCACGCCGCTGATGCGTGAGCAGGGCTACGGCCAAGGTTACCGCTACGCGCACGATTTCGAGGACGGGTTCGTCCCGGGCGAGACGTACTTGCCCGACGAACTCGTAGGAAAGGTTCTTTACGAACCGACGTCCCGGGGCGAAGAGGCCCGCATCGCGAAGCACCTCACCGCTCTCAGAGGAAAACGTTGAGCAGAATGAAGCGCCGCCTCAGACGGAGGCCGGCGGCAAGCGCGACAAAGCGCCTTCGATTTCGGACAGCGCGTGCCCGTCGCCTTTGGCGCGCGCCGCTTCTGCTCCCTGGGTGAGCCACGTTCGAGCTTGTTCGGGTCGGCCCAGCGATTCCAGCACTTGCGCGCACATCAAATACATGGGCACGTACGCGGGGGAGAGCTTCTTCAGCTCTTCGAACGTTCGAAGCGAGTCCTCCCAGCGCGAGAGGCTGCGGTACTCCATCGCGAGGCCGTACCACGCGAACGGATCGTCGCTCCCGCCGGCAGTGACGTGCTTCTCGAGAAATGCAAGCCGCTTGCTCATCCTCGGCGCATAGCATGCGATCGAACCGAGGGTGCGATGGGGTATCATGGGGCCGATGGATCGGTGCCCCGCATGCGACGCCGAACGAGAGGCGAACGACGCGCCCTGCCCTTTTTGCGGCGCGCCGCCGGCCGAGGTGCCGTTCTTCGAGCTCCCGACGCTGCCGCCTCCTCGCGTCGTCATCGGGCCGAAGACCGCTCCGCGCGACGCGGAAGCCGAGACGGCGATCGATCTCGCGTTCGATCCACGCGACCGGGAGATCGTGCCGGGGCGGGCCGCGCAAGCGACGCGCGAGGCCATGCATCACGGGCGCGAGGCGGACGGCGAGGCGGACCTCGCCCGCGCCGAAGCGGCGGACCACGACGCGTCGGACGACGCACGCCTTCTCGGCGACTACGGCGGAACGCCGAAGCACTGGCTCTTCTCGCCCCCCTACGCATGGCGCGTTTTTCAGAGGCGGCGCGCCATCAAGCGCGGGCTCGCGCTCCGCTCCAAGGAAGCCGCGCGCGCGACCGAGAAACTGGAAGACGCGCTCGTGGCTCTAGCGGAGCGCATTCGGCCTGTCGCGGAGCAGGCGCCGTCCTATATGGAAGTCCTGGACATGCTGAGTCGCGCCGAACGAGTGTTGCGATCGCGTGACGCCGTGCTCGCCTCCGAGCACGACGCGCAGGCCACGCGCCTCGCGGCGATCGACGCACGGCTCTCGAAGCTCGAGTCGGAGCTCGCGGCGGCCCGGGCCGACGGCCGCGAAGCCGCCGCCACGCTCGTCACGCTCCAGAGCACGCTCGCGCGTGAAGAATCGAACCTGAAGCGCGCGGAGACCGAGCTCCGCGCGACGCAAGTGCGGTCGCCGAGCGGCAACTACGGAAGCCAGGGATGACGACGCAAGTCGAGCCCTCCGAGGACACGCAAGCCGAGAAAGCGCGGCAGCGTGTCGGCTCCGTGCTTCAGGACAAGTGGCACCTCGACTCGTTGCTCGGCCTCGGGGGCATGGCGGCGGTGTATGCGGCGACGCACCGCAACGGCAAGCGCGTCGCCGTGAAGATGCTCCACGCGGAATATAACCACGACGACGACATCCAGACGCGGTTCCTCCAGGAAGGATACGCGGCGAACACGATCGGGCACGAAGGCGCGGTCAGCGTCCTGGACGACGACGTCGCCCCCGACGGATCGGCGTTTCTGGTGATGGAGCTGCTCGAAGGCGAGACGGTGGAGCAGCGATGGGAAAACCGGGGCCGCAAGCTCCCGCTCTCGGAGGTACTCGCCATCGGCGATCAGCTCCTCGACGTACTCGCCGCCGCCCACGAGAAGAGCGTCGTGCATCGCGACGTGAAGCCCGAGAATCTCTTCGTGACGAAGTCGGGCGTGCTCAAAGTGCTCGACTTCGGGATCGCCCGCGTCCGCGAACGGCAGACGCGATCGGCGTCGACCCGCTCGGGAATGGTGATGGGCACTCCCGCCTTCATGGCGCCCGAACAGGCACGCGCGCGCTGGGACGAGGTCGATCCTCGCACGGACTTGTGGGCGGCGGGCGCGACGATGTTCACGCTCCTCACGGGGCGCTACGTGCACGAAGCGCCGTCGAGCCAGGAGCAACTCATCACGAGCGCCACGACGACTGCGCCTTCGCTCGCGGCGATCGCACCGGAGACGCCCCCGGCCGTCGTGGCGATCGTCGATCGCGCGCTGTCGTTCACCCGATCGGAGCGGTGGCCCGACGCGCGCTCGATGCAGGAAGCGGTTCGGGCCGCGCTCGAAGCGATCGGAGTGAAGCCGATCCTCGGCCAGGAGGCGACGCCGATCAGCGCCAGCGTACGTAGCCTCCGCATGTCATTTTCGGATGCGACGACGTTCACCGCGCCGGCGGGGACGTCGGAAGCGACGTGGGTCGCCGAACGGGACGCGCGCCAGGCGGAGGCGGAGCGGGTCCGGACGCGCATCGGCGAAACGACGGTCCGTTACGAGGATGCGAAGAAGCGCGGGGCGACGCTCCAGACGGAGCTCGACTCGGCCGCCGAAGAGCGCAAGTCGCTCGAGCAGTGGTTCAATCGCCGCGTTGGACGGCGGACCGCCGCGGTCGAGCAGGCCCGGGAGGAGGTGCGCCAGCACTTGTTGACGCTCGGCCGGCGCGCGCTTCTCGACAAGACGACGTTCGGCGAAGGCCTCGACGAGGTGCGCGCCCAGGTTGCTACGCTCGAGCGCGCCCGCGAATCGGCCGCGCGCGACGTGCTGGTCCACAAGCTTGCGCTACGCGCGTACGACGCGCCGTCGCTCCGCGCAGGGCTCGTGACGGGCGTCATCGGGGCGCTCCTCGCGCTCGCGCTCGTCGCCGGGCCCATCGTCTGGCGGGCCACGCGCGTCGTCGAGCCACCGCACACCTCGGCGCCGGCGCATCACTGAGCCGCCGGCCGGCGCGGCGCGCGTGCGCACGACCGATGCGACGGTGGCGCCCCGTCCGTACACGCCGGGCGGCCGGCTCAGACGACCGAAGCGGCGACCGCCGTCGCGTCGTCGATCACGCCATCGGCGCGCAGGCGCGCGATCGCCATCGGAAACGTCTGCATCCCGTACGGGTGAACGCCCTTCTCCATCAGCGATTTGAGCCCGGGGTTGTTCTCGGGCTTGCGAATGCTGTCGCGCACCGATTGCGACGCGACCAGGACTTCGGCGGCGAGCACGACGCCGCTCCCGTCCGCGCGCGGCAGCAGGCGCTGCGCGACGATCCCCTGCAAGCAGCTCGCGATGCGAAAACGGTTCTCCGTCGCATCGCCGCGCATCAGCGCGAGCATGCGGCTCACGGTGCGGACCGCGTCGCTCGTGTGCAGCGTCGAGAGCACGAGATGCCCCGTCTCGGCCGCCTTCAGCGAGATTTCCATCGTCTCTTCGTCGCGGATCTCGCCGAGGAAGATCACGTCCGGATCCTGGCGAAGGGCCGAGCGCAGCGCCGCCGCGAAGTTCGCCGTATCGGCGCCTACCTCGCGCTGGCTGATGCTCGCGACGTTGTCGCGATGCAGAAACTCGATCGGGTCTTCAATCGTCACGATGTGGAGCGGCCGCGTCGAGTTCAGGTGCCCGATCATCGCGGCGATCGAAGTGCTCTTGCCGTTGCCCGCCGCGCCCACGAGGAGAACCATCCCGTTCTGCCGCTCCGTGAGATCCGCCGTGACGGGCAGCGGCAGGCCGAGCTCCTGCATCGTGGGAATCGTCGTCGGAATGAACCGCATCACGATCGCGACGCTGCCGCGCTGGCGATAGACGTTGACGCGAAAGCGCCCCGTCCCCGGAAGCACGTAAGACGTGTCGTATTCCTTCAGCGCGTCGAGATTGGCGAGGATCTCGGGATTCTTGACGACCCACTGCGCGATCGCGAGCGTATCTTCCGGAGTGACCTTCTCGGCGCGGAAATAGACCATTTCGCCGTGGATGCGCGCGCCGGGCGGTTGCCCCACTTTGAGGTGAATGTCGCTGGCTTTGCCGCCTATCGCCTTGGACAAGAGCGCGCGAAAGAACGATTCGTCGGCGTACACGCTCGGCACGATTGCTTCATCGTACTCGAACGAAGCGTCAGCGCTCCTCGAGTACTCCGATATAGGGGAGATTTCTGTATCGTTCTGCACAGTCGAGCCCGTAACCGACGACGAACCGGTCTTCGACCGTGAAACCGAGATAGTCGATGGCCACGTCCACGCGGGCGCGCACCGGTTTGTGGAGGAGGGCGCACACGCGGACGCTCGCGGGCGCGCGCGTGCGGAAGAGATCCATGAGGTGCGCGATCGTCAGCCCCGTATCGATGATGTCTTCGACGAGGAGAATGTGCTCGCCGGCGATCGGTTGCGACAGGTCTTGCGTGATCTGCACGACGCCGCTCGTCTCGGTTCCAGTGCCGTAGGATCGGACGCCGAGAAAGTCGACGCGAAGCGGAAGATCGATCGTGCGCGCCAAGTCGGCGGCGAAGACGAAGCTTCCCTTGAGCACGCAGACGAGCACGAGGCTCCGCTCGGCGTAGTCGCGCGTGATCTGCTCGCCGAGCTCGCGCACGCGTTGCGCGATGTCGTTCGCCGAGAGCAACGTCGGGGGTCGATCGGCGGTGGTCATACCGGGATCCTAGCAGGGCTCATGGGGTGGCTCCGAGGGCGTGCGCCTCGAGGCTCTCGCCGTCGCTGGTGACGACGACGGCGCCGTCGCGATCGGTGCGAAAGACGCGAATCTGGGCCGCGGCAAGCGCCCGCAACGTCTCGCCGTGAGGGTGGCCGAAGCGATTGCGACGGCCGACGGAAATGACGGCCGTGGATGGCGCCACCGCCGCGAGGAACGCTGGCGAAGAGGACGTGCGGCTGCCGTGGTGGCCGACCTTCAGCACGTCCGCGCGGAGCCGGTCGCGCGCGTTCGCGAGGAGCTCGCTCTCCTCGAACCGCTCCGCGTCCCCCACGAAGAGGACCGCGCGACGGCCATAGGAAATCCGGAGGACGAACGAGTTGTCATTGGGCCCTTCGTCGGACGAAAACGTCGGGCACGGGGCGAGAACCTCGACGCGTGCCCCGCCGATCGCATGTTCGCCACATAGGTCGGCGGGCGAAAGGACCGGCACGCCACGCGCGCGCGCTCCGCGGAGGAGCGCCTCGTAGCCGCCGGCGACGCCTTCGCGCTCGCCCTGGCCCGTGTCCCCGATCGCGCCCACGCGCACCGCCGACAGGCCCGACACGAGACCGCCGAAATGATCGGGGTGCGGGTGCGTCAGGACGGCGAGCGCGATCGCGTCGCGGCGCCGCGCCCGAAGCTCCGGCGCGAGCACGCGCTCGCCGACGTCGATGGGGCTGCCCACGAGCCCGCCGCCGTCGATGACGAGCGCCTCGCCGTCGGGCAAATCGACGATGGCCGAATCGCCTTGCCCCACGTCGAGGAACGTGGCGCGGAGGACGCCGCGAGGCGAGCCCTCGTGCCGCGCCAGGAGCTCGAGCCCGAGGACCGCGAAGCCGCACACGGCGAGCTTCGCCGCACGACGCTTCCCGCCGAGGGCCGCGGCCGCGAGCGCCGCCGCGAGCGCCACGCATTGCCAGGAGGTCGGCTGCGGGACGCTCGCCGTGAGCGCAGGAATCGACGCGACGCGGGCCACCGCCCGCACGACGACGAGCGCGCCCGACGCGAGGAGCGCGGTGCCGCGTTCGGCGTGCGGGAGCTGCCCGAGAAGGGCATGCACGAGGCACAGAGGCAGGGCCGCCGACTCGCCTACGGGCACGGCGACGAGGTTCGCGAGCACGCCGCCGAGCGGGACCGTCGGCGCGAAGCGGGCCACCATGGGAAGGCACGGCAGCGACGCCGCGACGGTCGTCGCGAGCATCCGCGCGACGGGGCCGAGACGCGGTGGAACGGCAGCACTGAAGCGATCGCCGAGCGGAGACGCGAAGGCCAGCAAACCGGAGGTGGCTCCGGCAGACAGGGCGAACGAAAGATCGAACGCGACCAGCGGATCGGCCACCGCCATGGCCGCCAGGGACAGACCGAACGCGCGCGGCGCATTTCCCCGACGGCCGAGCGCGTGCGCCGTGAGGGCGGCCGTCGCCATCCAGGCTGCGCGATCGGTCGAACCTCCGGCGCCGGCGAACTCGGCGTAGAGCCATGCCGCGGGGATGCCCAGAGCCGCCGCGACGCGGCCCGCATCGATCCGGCCTGCAATGAACTCGCACCGGACGAGCCACGCTTCGAGCGTTTTCACGACGAGCGCGAGCACCAGAACGAGATGCATCCCCGAGACGGCGAGCAAGTGCGACAGCCCGCTCGCGCGGAAGGCCAGGTCGTCTTCGGGCGCGAGGTCGCTCTCCCCGAGCACGAGCGCGCGCGCCATCGGCGCGAGGTCCGGTGCGAACGTCGCGTCGATGCGCCCGCGCACCGACGCGCGTGCGCGATCGATCCACGCGAGGAGGCTCGTGCTCCTCGTCACGATCCGCACGTCGAGCGTCCCGCCCTTTCGCAAGACGCCGCGATGCGCCTGCCCCGGTCTGGGATCGCCCGACGCTCCGTTCCAGAATCGCTGCGGCGCGGCGATCGTTGCGACGACGTCGACGTCGTCACCGCGCGCGAGGTCCGCCGGACCGCCGTAGAGCGTCGCGAGACCGCTCCACCGTGTCCCTATGCAGTCCGCGTCGACGAGGAGCCCGTCCCAGCGGAGAACGCCGCGCGCTTCGACCGGTGACGAAGCGACACGCGCGCGCGCCGCGCACTGCACCGGTTCGGGGATTCGCGTATCGGCCTCCCGCGCGTCCGTCTCGTAGGCATCCACCGCGGAGCGCGCGCGGACGGCGCCCAGCGCAAGCCCGAGCGCGAGCGCGACCGGCGCCAGAAGGCCTACGCGTCGCGAGGTGTATGCAAGAAAAAGGACGAGGCTCGCTGCCGTGGCGATCTCCCATGGCGCGACGATCGCGAGCCCGCCGGCCGTCAGAGCCGTACCCGCGACGACCGCGAGATCGACAGAATCCCTTGCGGAATGCATCGATGCGAAGAGGTGCTCTCGCAGATCGCATGCCGGCCTGCGTGACCCGAACGGCCGCCCCGCGGCCCTCGCGATTCCGCGGGGCTTCGCCTCGCTGCCGAAATCTCCGTGGTGTCCCGGGTCGGCATGCGCCGTCCTGTGGACATCTTGCGTTGCAGTGGCGAGCCGGTGTCCATAGTCTTGGAAGTACGGTGTCGGAGGAGCTTTTTGCGCCGAAGCGGGAGACGGCGGGGGATCTCGTCGGAAGGACCGTCGCCGCCAAGTACGTGATCCGCCGCGTCCTCGGCCAGGGCGGGATGGGTACTGTGTTCGAAGCGGAGCACTCCGCGATCGGGAGGCTCGTTGCGCTGAAGGTCCTCCACCCGAGCCGTGCGCGACGACGCGACGCGATCCGGCGCTTCCACCGGGAGGCACGCGCGGCGGCGGCCATCGGTCATCCCAACATCTGCGAGGTCTACGACCTCGGCTCGCTCGAAGACGGCAGCCCGTACCTCGTCATG
>DATHQY010000342.1:0-3410 GCA_035482215.1 Polyangiaceae bacterium
TTCGCCGAAATCGCCGCCGAGATCCTCCGAAAGCGAGGCGCAAGCAAAACGGATTGAGCAGGCGTCTCTCGAACGGAACGTTCTAGGATGGGAGCGGCATGATCGAGGGCGTCACGATCGAACAGCTGCGGACGCTCGTCGCGGTCGTGTCGGGCGGGAGCTTCTCCGCCGCGGCGCGCAAGCTCGGGCGCGTGCAGGCCGCCGTCAGCCAGTCGATCGATCGCCTCGAGAAGCAGCTCGGTCTGCGCCTCTTCGATCGCTCCGGACGCGTCCCGCGCCTCACGCAGCACGGCGAGGCGATCGTCGCGGCCGCGGGACCGGTCCTCGGCGACGTCGAAGCCCTGCGCGAGCTCGTTCTCTCACTCAAACGCGGCGAGGAGACGTCGCTCCGCATCGTCGTCGACGCGCTCTTTCCGACCGATTCGCTGATCGCGTTCGCGAAAGAATTCGGCGCGAAGCACCCGGGCGTCGAGCTCGCGGTGTTCACCGACGTACTCTCCGCGGTCACGGCCCACGTGCGCGAGAAGCGATCGACGTGGGGCGTCGCCATCGAAGACGCCGACATGAAAGACCTCGAAAGGCGCGCCATCGCGGCGGTCACGCTCCTCCCGGTTGCATCGCCGGAGCACGCGCTCGCCCGGATTGCGCGCGAGAGAGGCACCGTGGCGGACGCGGATCTCGAAGGGACCGTGCAGATCGTCCTCGGCGAACACCGGCAAGAGTCGGAGCGCGGCGCCGACGATCACGGCATTCTCGCCCGCCGGCGCTGGCGCGTCGTCGACCTGGCCACCAAGCACGCCCTCGTCGCGAACGGCCTGGGGTGGGGGCACATGCCCGAGCACGTCGTTCGTGCGGACATTCGCGCGGGCCGGCTCGTGGCCCTTCCGCTCCAGGCGTTGGGCGAGGCTTCGCTGCGGCGCTCGTTCGTCGTCGTCCGCCGCAAGGATGCGCTTCTGGGCCCGGTGGCCAAGTGGGCGCAAGGCCGCATCGCCGAGCTTTGCCGCCGCTCGGTCGACGGCGACGCTCCCCCAGGCACGAGCGCGGCTCCCGCGGGCATTTCCGGCGCCGCGCCGGGCGGCCTTCACGCCAGATGATGCCGGCCATCACGCACGGGACGGTTTTTCGCCGGCCGAGCCGTGGGTACGTTGAAGCCCATGAACACCATCCCCGAGGCCACCACGGCCAGTAGCGCGCCGGCCGTCTCGAACGCGCTCGCGCGCGACCGGAGTGTCGAAGGCATCCACCGGAGCACTACGTTTCATTGGGTCGGCAACGGCTTTCACGTGTCGACCTACTTTCCGAGCGCGAAGCTCCCCGCCGAGCGGGTGAGCCCGTTCGTCCTCATGGATTACGGTCCGCCGCGCGAGTTCGCGCCGCTGGCGCAAGGCAAACGCGGCGTCGGCTGGCACCCGCACCGCGGGTTCGAGACGGTCACTCTCGCGTGGGAAGGGGCCGTCGCGCACCGCGACAACGCCGGGCATTCCGGAGTCATCGGGCCGGGCGACGCACAATGGATGACCGCCGCAGGCGGGATTTTCCACGAGGAATACCACGAAGAAGAGTTCACCCGTCGCGGTGGCCGCATGCACATGATGCAGCTCTGGGTGAACCTGCCGCGCAAAGACAAGATGGCGCCGCCCAACTACCAGGGCCTCGTCGCGAGCCAGTTCCCCGTCGTTTCGTTGCCCAAGGGTGGTCACGTCCGCGTGCTCGCCGGCGAGTACGAAGGCACGAAGGGCCCCGCGCAGACGTTCTCGCCGATCACGATGCTCGACGTCGAGCTCCGCGCCGGAGAAGACCTCACCGCGGTGTTGCCGCCGACCTTCAACGCGCTCGCGGTGGTCGCCAAAGGCGCGGTCAGGGCTGGCAGCTCGAACGCGGGCGCGGGTGAGCTCGTCCTCTTCGCCAACGACGGCGAGCGTCTCGCGCTCACGGCCCGCGAGGATTCCCACGTCATCGTCCTGTCCGGAGAGCCTTTGCGCGAGCCGATCGTCCAGTACGGTCCGTTCGTGATGAACACGATCGGCGAGATCGAGCAGGCGATGCTCGACGTCGAGCGCGGCAAGTTCGGCGTCGTCCCGCGCTAGTTGGCCCCCAGGTACGGAACTGGGACAAAATGGGACAGAGCAAATCGGCTCTCCGCGGCTGCGCCCGTAGCGCGCGCTACCGCGGCGGCGGAAGCGCGCGCTCGTACGCAAGAACGCCGCGCCAGTAGCCCCGGGCGGCCGGCCGGCGCCTGTTCAATCGAGTGGGAACGCAAGTTGCAGCTTCCCGATGGCGCCGGTTGCACGCGAGCCTACTGCGCGGGAACCGGCCCACGACTCAACGAGGGAACTACGATGATGAGCTTTCGAACACTGCTGCTTTCGGGGCTTTTGGCCTCGTTCGTTCCGTTCGGTACCGCGTGTTACGCGGAGGAAGAAGCCCCGGCGCCGGAGTACCCCGACGTTGGGTACGCGCCTCAGTATTACGACGGCTACGTCGTCTATTACGACGACGTCGGACACCCCTACTATTACGCGAACGGCGCCGTCTTCTGGGTGCCTCCGAGCTCGCCGTTTTACGTGGGCCTCGTCGGGCATTGGCGCCGCTTCGGGCCCGGCTACCACCGCTGGTATGCCCACTACGGCTACCGGTACCGCGGGTACCGCCGTCACTACCGCTAGGCCAGAGAGAAAAACCGCCAGGACGCCGGGACCGCCAGAAGAGGAAAGTAGGGGTTTTCGACCCCCCCAACCTCGGGGCTAGTCCTGGCGTCTTCTGGCCGTCTTTTGGCGTCCTGCCGGTCCTCTTCTCTTTTTCACGCGCTAGCCAGGCGCGGGAAGCGCGTTGGGAAGCCGCGTGAGGCGTGGCACTCGCGCTGTGCTAGCTCGGGGGATCATGTCCACGAATTCGGACCTGGTCGATCTCGCGCGGCGGCGCCTGTACCCCAACTACAAGCCTGCGCCGATGGTCTTCGTCCGCGGCCTCGGCAGCACGCTCTTCGACGCGGACGGCCGGCGCTGGCTCGACCTCTGCGCAGGCATCGCGGTCTGCTCGGTGGGGCACTCGCATCCGCTGCTCGCGAAGGCGATCGCCGATCAGGCCGCCGCGTTGATGCACGTCTCGAATTACTTCTACAACGAGCCGAACATCCGGCTCGCCGACGAGCTGTGCCGCCGAACCGGCTACGCGCGCGCGTTCTTTTGCAACTCCGGCACGGAAGCCAACGAAGCGCTGCTGAAGCTCGCGCGCCACCACTTTTACGGCAAGGGCGAGTCGCAGCGTGTCCGCGTCATCGCGTTCGACAATGCGTTCCATGGCCGGACGCTCGGCGCTCTGTCGATGACGGGCACGAGCAAGTATCGCGAAGGCTTCGGTCCGCTCGGCCCCGTGACGCACGTGCCTTATGGGGACGTCGAAGCCGCGTC
>DATHQY010000343.1:0-3030 GCA_035482215.1 Polyangiaceae bacterium
GAGATTGGTGGTGAGCACGAGGCTTTTCTTCTCGTACCGGCGGCTGACGACCTGGAAGATGAGGTCCGCGTTGCGGTTGTCGAAGGCGAGAAACCCGAGCTCGTCGACCACCAAGAGCCCGACCTTGGCGTAGTAATGGAGGCGGCGCTCGAGAGCGCGGGCGGATTCCTGTCCTCCGAGATCGAGCAAGAGCTGGGCAGCGGACAGAAAGAGAACGGAGCGACCGGCGAGGACCGCGCGGTGCGCGATATTCTTGGCGATCATCGTCTTTCCGAGTCCCCCGGGCGCAACGAGGACGACGTTGCGTGCGCTCTCGAGAAAGTCGAGCGAGGCGATCGATTCGACGAGGGGCCGGTCGATGGCGGTCGGCCAGTTCCAGTCGAAATCGGCGAGGGGTTTGAACTTCTCGAGTCGCGAGCGCGAGAGGCGACGATCCAAGCCGCGGCGGGCGCGATCCTTTTCTTCGAGATCGGCGACATGCTCGAGGACTTCGGTGGCTCCCCATCGTTTCTTGGTCGCGAGGGCGACGAGGTCATCGATCGCGGCGCTGGCGGCAAAGATTCCAAGGGCGCGCAGGCGAGCACGGAGATCACTCACGGGGAGTCTCCTTCTTGTTGTCGCCAGAGCGGGCGAGAGCGTCGTAGGCGCTGAGGGGCCGAAGGGGGACTCGCAGATCCCGCACGCGCGGGTCATCCGGGAGAACGACCGGCAGGGCCACGGAGACCTTTCGCGCGCGGCGACGCTGGTCGAGGATATGCGCGACCGACTGAGCGGCGAAGGCGCCGCGGCGATGAGCTTCGGCGAGTGCGAACTCCAGCTCGGAGGGTCCGTGCGTGTCGAGCAAACGAAGCAGTCGACTCGTGGTGCCACCCAGATGGCCGCCGTGCACGGCGACGTTTTCGAGAAAGGGCTGCGCGTTGGGGCACGCGGCCATCAACCGGTTTCGGCCGCGGTGTTCCCGGGCGTGGCGCTTGTCGTCGGCCAGGCCGTCGAGATGGCGTGCGTCCTCGATCTGTCGACCGTGCTCCCATGAGCGGTCGTGCGCGGCGACTTCGAGATCGCCGTCGAGGATGCGCACGCGCCGGTCGGAAGCCACGAGCACCAAGGGCTTTCGCACGAGAGAGTGCGGGATCGAGTAGTCGTTCTTGTCGAAGCGCAGATACGGCGTTTTGCCCGAGCGCAGCGTAAGGAGGGCGTCGCAGTCGAACGGATGCGCGGGCAAGGGCAGAAGCCGGGGGCGCTCGTCGGCCAACGCGGCGGCGACCGTGCGCTTGTCCGCGTCGCCGGGGACGAGACGCGCGTACGCGACGCGCTCGATCCACGCGTCGAGCTGGGCGTTGAGATCGTCGACCGAATGGAACACGCGCGCAGCGAAGAAGGAGTCGCGCAGGTACCGGATGGCGCGCTCGACGCGCCCTTTCTCATTTCCACGGGCCGGTGCGACGGGCCTCGGGGCAAAGTGGTAATGGCCCGCGAATTCGAGAAGCCGAGGGTTGAACCGAATGACGTCGCCGATGCGCTCGAGAACGACGGCTTTCAAGTTGTCGTAAAGCAGCCCGCGAGGAACGCCGCCGAACGCGACGAAGGCCGCGTGGTGGCAGCGCAAGAAGCTCTCGAGGGTCTGGTCGAGAACGAAGCGGGCGAAGAGCGCCCGCGAGAACGACAGCACCATCACGAAGCACGAGAGCCACCGGCGTGTGTTACCGATCGCGATGGAGCCGAAGCTGCCCCAGTCGACTTGGCCTTGCTCGCCGGGCAGCATGGCGAGCCGGAAAAACGCTTCCCGCGCGCCGGCCGGCCGGACCTCACGAACAAATCGACGCAGTGGCCACACCGAGCCCGCGTAGCCGCGATCCTGGATCATCTGCAGCAGTCGCGTCGCGCGAAGCCGGGGGTGCTGCTCGAGCGTCATGCGAACGAGGTCTCGATACGGATCGAGCTGCGTCGCGGCGGGCCGATAGGCGATGTTGGTAAACCGCTCGGCCTCGATGGCGAGGGCGACGGTGTCCCGATGGACACCCAGCTCGGCGGCGATGGTGCCGACCTTCCAGTGCTCGGCGTAAAACAGCCGCCGAATCCGGGCGCGTTGCTCGGAGGAGATCATCGCGCCGCCTCCGTGACGAGAAATCGTCGCAGATCGGCGAAGTCGCCAACGCCGCCGAGATCACGAGGACGGCGGCGCCAGAGCGCGGCGGCGGGGACCCACTCGAGCGTGTACAGAAGCCCGCCGAAGTCGGTGAACGCTTCGCGATAGAGGCTCGAGTCGGACGCCCCATCCCTCTCGGCCGCACAGAGCGCAGCACGGACCTTTTCTCCCTCCCAAAGCGCGATGGCCTCCAAGAGCGTCGGCAGCGCCCGCGGATGCGCCGGCTCGCGCGACAATCGCGCCTTCAAGATCGTGTCGCCGGAGCCCGCCATCGCGATCACGCGCGTGTCCTTCGGGCCCGGTGAAATCCCCATCGATAGATTGCTCATCGGTTGTCTCCTCACGCACGGCGGGGGTCCCCTCGATGGGGAGCGCGGCCGGGCGCTCGGAAACGGTCGCCGTCAGGGCAACTTCTTGGCGACCGATGTCCGTCACTATTTGACGGCGGGCGGCGCGTAAGTCGCGCATCCGGCGTGCCGTGGCCCATCGTCCGTCGAAGCTTTGCCAGTAGCGTTGCTTGGAGAGGCGGCGGGCGACCGACCGCTGGAGATCACCGCACTCGGGCGAGCAGTAGATCTGGCCGTGATCACACGGCGAGCAGAAGTACACAACGCGCCGGCACGCATCGCGAACACACTGAATCTGCCGAAGATCCTCCACCCGCGCCGCAGCCGACCGCCGGGAATTCGACCTCCGTGGGCATGCCGTGCGACAACGTCATCGTCGTACGCGTCCACCCGCGGCGACCGAGGGCTCGGAGATCCACCTCCGGGCCTTCTCTTTGTGGCGACCGTCCCGATCGTCGCAAACCCGTCCGCCCGGGGCCAACTACCCGGACGCGCCCGCCTGCACCGAATCAGGCGGATCCTGCCGCCCGTCTACAG
>DATHQY010000344.1:0-13248 GCA_035482215.1 Polyangiaceae bacterium
GACCATGTCGCAACCGGCGAGCTTGGCCCAGTCGGGCCGGTCATTCGCGACGAGCGGGACCGACAAGCGGCGGCACATCGGGGCGATCGCGCGCAGAAGCGCGAGCGTTTCGCGCGGCGTCGCGTCCTTGGACCGCAGCTGAAGAGCCGCGAGCGGAGCCGAAAGCACGGCCTCGCAGAAGGCCACGGGCTCGAGGCGCCGATCGCGCAGCGTCCCAACGTCGGCAATCGCGTAGAGACCCCGCATAGCCAACGCGGAGTAATCGAGCGAACGCATTGCCGTCAACGCGATTCGCTGTCGCGCGCGTACGTTCCTTCTCGGTCGGCTTCGATGGGACCTCGCACGGAATTCGCAACGCCGACGCGCGGTCTGGCCCATGCAGGTGCGGGATCGACGACGACGACATCACCCCGATGCAACGTGGAAAATGCGTCGTTGACCGCGTGTTCGTCTCGATCGAGGCGCATGACGCGGACGCGATCGCACACCATGCTCTCGTTCGGCTCGTTCGGCTCGTTCGGCTCGTTCGGCTCGTTCGGCTCATTCGGCTCGTTCGCGAATTCGCCGCACATGAAGACTTCGCGCTTGCCTTTGCTTCGAATGACGTCGGACACGACACGCAATCGCCCCGCCCCGGGATTCTTCGGAATCCCATCGATGAGACGCGCGCGATCGCGGCAGAGAACGAGATAACTGAATGTGAGCCCCTCGTGACGAAGCCCGGCCGCGCGGGCGACCGGCACGAGCCACGCGGGCAAGTCCACGGCGAGATCTTCGTGGCACCAGTCGGTCTCACGGCGGAGCGCCGGACACGGCGCGTCATGCAAGCATGGCGCAAAGACGGAGTGTCCAGCATTCGTGATCCGATCGCGAACGCGGTGCAGATGCCGAGTCCGGTCGCGAAGGGCCGGCTCGACGACGACCAGGGTCCCGTGGGGCGCGAGCCTCTCCTCGAGGAATCTGCACAGCAGGGCCGCGTGCGAAGCTTCGCGCGCGTCGCCGGCCGCACCGACCTCGAGCTCGCTCAGGACATTGCCGAGCAGCACGACATCGAACCGCCCGAGGTCGTCGACACGATCGATTCCGCGCGCGACCGTCCGCACCGTGAGCTCGACGGGGCCCCGCGCCGGGCGCGCCCGCACGATGGCCATGCCTGTCTCGAGCGCCTCGGCGTCCGTGTCGACCCACGTCGCGTGAACGCGCGGAGGGAGCGGCGGCCGCGTGTCGGGCGCGTAGGCCCCGTCGAGCGCGCGGACCGCGTCGGCGGCGCGGGCATCGAGCGCGCGGAGCAGTCCCCACGTCATCGCGCCGAGGCCGGCGCCCACGTCGAGCACGCGGAGCGGCGTGTCCGGCGTCTCCGCGCGAAGCGCGCCGGCGGCGACCAGCTCGCGCACCGCCGCCGCGCCCTTCGGCACGTCGCGCGCGAACGAAAATCCGAGCCGCGCCGCGCCCGCGTCGCGCATCGCGGCGCGCGCGCGCGACGGGTCGTTGTAAGCTGCCGCGAGCGACGCCACGAGCCTGCCGAGCTTCTCGGGATCGTTCGCCGAGGGCCAACCGCGCGCCCGTGCGACGGTCGCAAGGACGTCCGCCCATTCGGGCTCGAGCGGCTCGACCAGGCGCACCCCGTAGGCGCCCCGCCCGGCTGTTCCTCGCGCGACCGCCATTCCGACCGCCTACAATGCCTCGCGTGCGCGATCCACAAGAAGCGGTGACGCAGGCCGTCGGAGCCGTCGTCGTCGACCGCGGAGGCCGTGTGCTTCTGATTCGGCGGGCGAAGGCGCCCGGCTTGGGCCAGTGGACGCTCCCCGGCGGGCGCGTCGAACACGGCGAATCGAACGAGGGCGCCGTCGTTCGCGAGCTCGCCGAGGAGACGTCGCTGCGCGTCCGCGTGGTCGCGCCGCTCGGCGTCGTCGCGATCGAGCGCGAGGGGTTTCGCTACGCGATCCACGAGTACCTCTGTGCGCTCGCGGACGGTTCGCCGACCGAGCCACGCGCCGGGGACGACGCCGCGGAGGCGCGCTGGGTCCCCCGGAGCGGCGTGGAGTCGCTCGGTGTCCGGGCGGACGCGCAGACCGTGATCGATCGCGGCCTCGCCGAGGCCCGGGCGCAAAGAATCGTGGACGCCGAGAGCGATGTGGAGAGCGATGCCTAGAGCGATGCGTACCGCGTCGCGATAGATTCGCTCGACCATGGCGTACCCGCGCGGCTTCGTCGTCCTGTCCTTCGTGTGGCTCGCCGGCTGCGTGCACGTCGCGCCGCCGGCGTCGGCGCCCCCGTCGGCCGACGCCGCACTCTCGCGCATGCGTTCCACGTTCGCATGCGGAAACGCGATCCAGGCGAGCGCGAAGATCGACCGGCTCGGCGAAGGCGGACGCGTGCGCGGCGACGTCCTCCTCTTCGCCGCGCGGTCTTCGCGCATTCGCATGGACGTCGTGAGCCCCTTCGGCGTCGCCCTCGCGACGCTGACGAGCGACGGCGACCGTTTTGCGCTGACCGACATGCGCAACAAGCGCTTTCTCTTCGGCGAAGCGAGCGCGTGCAACATCGCGCGCCTCACGACAGTGCCCGTCCCTGGCCATGTGCTGGTCGATCTCTTGCGCGGCGAAGCTCCGGTCCTCAAACACGACCCGAGCCAGGCCACGATCCTGTGGAATCCGAGCGGCTATTGGGACCTCACGGTGGCGGGAGCGCACGAGTCGATCGAGCACATCGAGCTCGCACCGCGAGCCAGCGACTGGTCGCTCCCGTGGCAGAACCAGCGCATGCGCGTCCTCGGCGTGCGGGTCGAACAGCAAGGGTACGTGCTCTACCGCGCCGAGCTGACCGACCAGGCGGGAGCGCCCACCGCCCCCGCGCGCGAAGACCCCGACAATCTCGCGCCGCCGATTCCGCCCAGCGGGCCGGTCTGCGACGCAGAGATTCCGCGGAAGATCCATGTCGAAGTGACGCATCCCGATTCGGATGTCCGCTTCGTGTACGAGACGCTCTCGTGGAATCCGCCGCTCCCCGAAGGCACGTTCGACCAGCCGATCCCGCCGGGGATGCGCGTCGAATCCGTGTCGTGCGAGTAGCCGCGCGCGATTCGTTGCGCGCGAATGGCCGCGCGCGATTCGTTGCGCGCGAATGGCCGCGCGCGATCGCGACGCGCTACAGGGGACGTTTTCGTGCCTCGTCCTCGACGGCTGCTCCCCGCTCTTCCTCGTGCGCTTGCGCTTCCGTGTCCGCGTCCCGGCTCTCGGTCGCCACGCGCGCGCGGCCCGTCGCCGTAGCGCGAGGCGCGGCCGGCGCTTCGGACGCGACGCGCGACCGCGTCTCGGCCTGCATGGCGCTCTCGCCGAGCTCGCCGGACTCGCCGGACTCCTGGAGCGCCGCCCCGCGCGAAGCCGCCGGGCCCATCGCGAGAAACCACCGGCGCGAGCGGTCGATCGAACGAATCGCGCGCGATCCGCTTTCTTCGACCACCGTCGCGGCGTGCAAGAGACCGTCGTGCGCTTCGCGCGGGAACAAGCCCGCGAGCCTCCGAAGAACGAACGGCGCGATGAGCTGCGTGCCGAACCACACGCCGATCATGCCCACGAGAAACAGCATCGCGAGGAACACGCGCACGGGCCACGGCGGCCCCTGGTAGGCGCGGCCCACGGCCGACGCGACGCGCATGTCGTGGCGACCACTCCGCCTCGCGCGCCGCGCTTCGCGCCGTGCGGCATGACGATCGAACCACTGGGCGCGCTCGCGCATCCGTGCCGCTTCTCGCCGGAGGCGCCCGGCGACTTTGCGAAGCCCGCGGGCTGCAGGGCCGCCCGTTTCCGCCCGGCGATCGAAATCGTCGGCGCGGCGCTCGAGCTCGAGGGCCTGCTGCTCGAACACCGAACGATGCCCATCGATCGGCCGGGCCTCGCTGAATGAAGGTGCCCCCCGAGAGCCGTCCGCACCTTGCGCTTCGGTTCGTGACGACGGAGGCGAGCGGCTCGCGCGCGGCCCGCGACCGCGCGTCAGCTCGGGCAAGAGCGGCGCGATGCGATTCGCGCGCGTGTCCGGATTGGGGTCGAGCAGCCTCTCCAGCACGCGCACCATCGGCCGTCCGGTCGCGTCGCCCCCATCGCCGACGGTGCCGAGCGCGGCCCGCACGTCGACCGCCAGCCCCTTGTGCGGCAGCGTCTCGGGCTCGGCGCCGGCGAGCATCGACAGCGCCGTCGCGCCGACCCCGTACACGTCCGAAGCGGGGAAAGCGCGGCCCTGGAACTGCTCGGGCGCCATATAGCCGAATGTCCCGACGACGGTCGAGCCGCCCTCGGGCCGAAGCTTGTCGCGCACCGATCCGAAGTCGACGAACGCGAACGACCCGTCAGGCCGCCGGATCACGTTGGCCGGCTTCAGATCGCGATGAATGACGGGGGGCGACCGGCGGTGCAGGTAGTCGAGCACGTCCGCCGCATCCGCGAGAAAGCGCGCTACGTCCGCCTCGGTGAACACGACCCCGCGGCGCCGAAGGCTCGCGAGGCTCTCGCCTTCCATCTTCTCCATCACGAGATAGAGCGCGCCGTCGTGCTCGAAATGATCGATGTATCGCGGCAGTTTCGGATGCGTGAGCGACTGGAGAACTTGCGCCTCGCGCTCGGCGAGCTCCATCTCCTTCCACGTCCGCGCGCCGCGCACGTCGAACCGCTTGATGGCCACACGCTGTCCTTCCCGCTTGTCGACACCGTCGAACGTTTGCCCTTGCGCCCCCTCGCCGAGTGATTCAAGAACCACGAAACGTCCGTCGCGCAGTCCGTCGGCCATTCGCAAGGAATAGCGCAGGTGCCCAGACGGCCGCGCGCCCGCGACGGCGTCAACCGGGGGGAACGGATCGGCTCGAGCCTGCCCCATGACGTCTCCGATTTTCCGACGACGATGCGCGCGATGCGGAGAAGGTCCTCTCCGTCGATCGCCGCGCCGGGGTGCCGAGCGTTTTCTCTCGTGGCTCGGGTTCTATCCGTTTCGTTGCGAGGAGTGCCGCACGCGAAGCTGGAAGTTCGCGCGGCACGACCACCGTCCGTGATGGCCGTCCGCGCGGCGGCGTGCCCCGCGCCAATGGCGAACTCGTCGTTCGTTCGTTTCATTTCGATGAAGCGCGCGCGGCGCGCGCACGGCGAGAGCACCCTCCGCTGAAAGGTGTAGAATCTCTCTTTCGAGATTGGAATTCCGTGGCGAAATTGCAAACCCGTGGCAAGTTGCCCGCCAAAGGATGAGTCCCCGTCTCGTCCTCGGCTCCCGATGAATCTCGTCGAATTTGATTGCAGGCTGCCGCTGGCCCAGCGGCGAGACGCGCAAGCAGCCAACGCTAGAGGCATGGTCCAGCCCTTGCGTTGTCGTCCCGCGGGGAACGGCACGCGCATCGGCTCGACGCGCCGTGCCGACGTCGAATCACCGCGCCGTATTTCCCATCGAAGGGCCTCCGCATGAACGCGCTTGAAAAGCTGTTGAGTGTGGCACGTCAGGAAATGAACTGGGACGTCCGCAAGCTCGCCGTTCATTTCGTATCGTCGGGCCTGCCGCACCACGCCCTGAACCGCCTGCGAACGCACCTTCTCATTCAATCCGGTATCCGCATCGGGCAGAATGCCGCGATCGGCGGACCGCTCCGCATCACGGGCCCCGGCGACGTCGCGTCGCTCTTCTCGATCGGCGACGGCTCGTTCGTCAGCGGGCCCTTGCACGTCGATTTGGGCGCGCGTGTGAAGATCGGCGCGCGCGTCTATATCGGCGACGACGTGAAGCTCTTGACGGGCACGCACGAAATCGCCGAGTCGCAGCAGCGCTGCGGCAGCCAGCGCTGGGCACCGATCGAGATTGGCGACGGCTCCTGGATCGGGTCGGCTGTCACGATCCTCCCCGGGGCCACGATCGGCAACGGGGCCATCATCGGCGCGGGCGCCGTCGTGACGGGCAACGTCCCGCCCGACACGCTCTATGCGGGCGTGCCCGCGCGATTCGTTCGCGATCTCGAGGGGGGCGAACAGAGCAAGTCATCGGCGCCGCAGAGCGGGATCCGCATCGTCAACGCCGCCCGCGCCGACACCCACCCGCCGCCACCGCGTGTGGCAGTCGGGCGCTGAACCGGGGCGTTCGCCCGGTTCGCCCCGCTCGCTCCGATGCCGACTTCGCGACCTCGCGTATTGTGCAACTTCGCCCCGAGCCTCGACGGGAAGATCGCACCCGCCCACAAGCGGGCTCCCTTCGTGATGTCGCGCCACGGCGAGGACCCGCGTCGAATGCATGCGCTGCGCGCTCGCGCACAAGCCGTCGTCATCGGAGCGACGAACCTGCGCGCCGACGATCCGGACCTGATGCCGTGCCCGCTTCGCGTGGTCGTGACGCGCGCAGGCGACCAAGTCGAGCCCACGGCGAAGATGTTCGCGCGCGAACTCGGCGGCGAAGCGGTCGTCGCGCACGCGTCGAGCCTGCCGGAAGCGAAGCGCGCGTCCCTCGCGAAGGTCGCCACGTTGGTCGAGCTCGGCGCGTCACGGGTCGACGTGGCGCGGCTGCTGGAGTGGCTCGCACTCGAGCGCCGCTGCATGACGGTCCTGTGCGAAGGCGGCGGCGTCCTCGTTGCGGAGCTCTTCGGCGCGCGCGCGGTCGACGAGCTCTACGTGACTGTGGTGCCGCGCGTCCTCGGAGGGGCCAGCGCGCCGACGATGGTCGAAGGCGACGGCTTCGAGCCCGATGCGATCCCCGACGCGAAACTCGGGAGCGTCGAGACGATCGGCGACGAGCTCTTCTTGCGGTACGACTTCCGCTGGCCGAGCTAGTCCGCAGAAGGACCGAGCACCGCCTGAACGACGGCATCCGGAAGGGTACCTTTGATCGTCTCTTTCTGGCGTTTGCCAAGGGTGTGACGTGCGCTCCGCGTCGCCTTGTTCTTCATCGCGGCAATCGTTTGCGCCGCGACGGTCCGCTTGCCGATGCGGCGAGGCGCGAGCCCGAACGTGGCCAGCGTATCGGGCGCCTCGGCGAACATCGCGGTCACGATCTGGCGGGCGGAGTTCACGAACGACCCGGTCTGCGCACGGAAGTCGCGATTGGCTTTCACTGCCGCCCGATAGGCGGCCGCCGCGGCTTGCACCGCTTGGGTGGAGGCGACGCGCTGATCGAAGACCTGGGCGATCTCCTCGGGCGTCATCGTCCCTTTGCCGATGGGCAATCGGCCGACGGTCTGCAATTGCGTCCGCAGGCCTTGGGCCATCTTCTGGTCACTGTTCAGGCGAACGAGGTGGTTGTTGCTCGACGTGCTCATGGCGATCTCCTTCGATTGGTTAGGCTGGGACGCCGGCCAAATTGGGCAGCGCGAGCCCAACTTTCGTGCTGCGCGCGCGACGATTTGTAGGGAAAGCTGCGCTTGGATTCGGGCGAGAAGCGGGTTGCGGCGGGAGCGCATCGTGCGGAGCCGCCCTGCGCGCCCGTTTGCGCCCGCGTGAGAGGCCATGCGCCTGCCCCGCGGAACGAGGCGCCCGCGTGACGAACCGTTGCGACCGCCTCGCGAGACGAAGCGCCGGCGGTGCAACCCGCGGGCGCGCGGGCTCACGGCGGCGACGATGCCTGCCGGCAGGACTCGACGGCGGCGCGTGGGGGTATTCGCACGGGCGCATCGCGTTGCGCTCGCGGCGCTTCCGCGTGCGACGCCGGCGCATGCGCGTGCAACGCCGGCGCATCGACTTGCGCTCGCGGCGCTTCCGCGTGCGACGCCGGCGCATCGACGTGGCACGGCGCCCCTCTTCGAAGATCAGCGGGCGCTCTCGACCCCCGCCGCGAGAAGGCGCCCCGGCGCGTCCGTGATGATCGTCGCCGCGCCGTCACGCACGAATTCTCGCGCCTCGCTCGCGTCGTTCACGGTCCATACCCCGACGCGCAGGCCGCGGCGCGCGCAGGCGCCGACCACCGAAGCGGCCGCCTGCGCTCGATCGAGGTGGACGGCCTGCACAAAAGGAGGGCGACTGGCGCGAAAAACGGCGCCGGCCCAGCGCGGCTGGTCCGCATAGGTGAGCAGCGCGCGCGGCACACGCGAAGCCCGCGCGGCCGCCATGGCGAGCAAGAGCGGGTCGAACGACGACAGGAGCACGTCGGCCTGCGCGTCCGCCAGCGCGCGCACCGCCGCGCGCACCAAGGCCCTGCGACTCGGGACCTCGTGCTTCAGTTCCACGTTGACCGCGACCCCGGCTTCCCTCGCCCACCCGAGGACTTCGCCGAGGCGAGGTACACGCGCGCCTCCGCCGAGATCGACGCGGGCCAGCGACGCCCAGTCCACCGCGTCGACCCGCCGCTCGTCGCGCGAGCCCGTCATGCGCGAGAGGGTCTCGTCGTGGAACACCACCACTTCGCCGCTGCCGCACGTGCGCACGTCGAGCTCGATCGCGCGCGCTCCCTGGCGCCTCGCCTGCTCGAACGCCGCCATGGTGTTCTCGGCGGGCCACGTGCGCCCTTCCTGCCCGTTGCTGGGGGGCGTTGCGCGCTCGCCGATGGGCCCCGTTGCGCGCCCGCCGCGATGACCGACGACCAGCGCCCCCGACGACGACCAGACGCTCACGCGCTCACGCCCTCACACGCTCACGTGCTCACGCCGCCAATTCTTCGGCGATCGACGTCATGAGCTTCTTGGCATCCGCGACGCGGTCCGCGGCGAGCGAGATCGCCCCGACGACGGGGTGCCCGCCGCCGCCATGCCGCTCGCAGATCGCCGCGATGTTGTGCGTGCGCGGCGTCTTCGACCAAGGATTGTACCCGATGCTGATCTTGCACTTGCTCTTCGAGCGGCTCAGCATCACCGAATACGCGCTCTCCGGGTACAGCGCATACGTCACGAATTTGCCGGCCACTTCGACCAGTTTGTCCGACAGGTCGACGACGATGACATTGCCGACGGCGTGCGCGCGCTGCTCGACCTGCCGGATGAACTCTTCGTGGGCGCGGCCGAGCGGCTCGTACGCCTGGATCACCTCGCTCGACTGCGCGACGTCCTCGAGCGACTCCGTCAAGAGCCGAGGCACCATCTTCGTGATGAACGCGTCGCTGCCGAGGTTCTCGACGACCGTCATGAGCTTGAGCACGGGCTCCCGACGCTCGACGGCCATTTCCGCGCTCGGAAACGCCGCGCTGTCGATCATGTCGGCCCACCGTACGAGCTCGGCGGTCGGCGCCGGGTCGAGCCCGAAGCGCGCGGCGCCGATATCGGCGATGAGCTTCGTCGCCGACGTGTACTTGCCGTCGTGGAACATCCGTCGCTCGCCTTTGGCCTCCCCGGCCGCGATGGCGCTGTCGTAATATGCGCGCTCGGCGGGCGTGACGAACGCGCTCACGTGGTGGTCGAAATACCAGTGAAGCTCCGGAATCGCGCTGAACCGAAAGTCGAGAATGGCGTTCACGTCGCCCGCGAGCGTCTTGGCCTCGACGCCGTTCTGCCCCGGACCGTACCCCGCCGCATGGTACGTGAACGTGGCCCGGTCGCCGGGGTACCGGTGCCGATAGAGCCGGGTGAACATCGCCGCGGAGCAAAGCCCGTCGAAGCAATGGCCGTGCGTGGCGATCACCACTTTGGAGGAGGCCGAGGTTGCGGATTGGGCCGAGGTCACGCGTCGGCCCATAGCACGACGCGGCCGGGTCGCGAGGCGCGACTCGCATGAACCTCGACGTGCACCACATCGCTTTCCGGTCGCCGGACGTCGATCGACTCGAGCGCTTCTACGCCGGCGTTCTCCGCCTGGATGTCGTTCGGCGCAACGACGAACGGGGCAGCGTCTGGCTCCGCGCGGGCTCGACCCTCCTGATGCTCGAGCGCGCCGATCCGGGCGAAGCGCCGGCGCTGCAGACGCGGCGCGACTCGCTCGAGCTCGTTGCGTTCGCGATCGACGCACGCGATCGAGCGTCGTGGCGCGAGCGACTCGCCGAGGCGTCCGTCTCGATCGAAGCCGAGACCGCTCATACGCTGTACTTTCGTGACCCCGACGGACGCCGAATCGGCGTGAGCTCCTATCCGCAGCATCTTCACGAGGCGCGCGAGATGTGATGGGCTGTCGCCCATGAAACACCTCGCAACCACAATCGGTATTCTCATCGTCCTGGGTGTCGTCGGCACCGTCGTCACGGCTTCGGCGCACAACCAGACCACTCGAGGCGACAATCGTGGCAACAGCAGCGGCATGGCGGCCAAGGACGCCGGCGGTGGAGGGGGCTGGTAGTCGGCATAGGCGTGCCGCTCGCGCGCTGCTCGCCTTGGGCGTGGCGGGCGCGGCGGCTGCGGCGAGCGTCGCCGGGTGCCAGCGGCAGTCGGCGACGGGCGCGTCTTCCGGTGGCGTCGGCGTCGGCGTCGGGAAGGCCAGCGAGAGGAACGTCCCGGGCGACGGTGCGGCGACCCCAGCCCTCGCGGGAGAGGGAGCCCATCTCGCGGACGGCGGTGCGGCCGCCAATGCGGCGCAGGCCCTCGACGGGCTCCGCGCGTGGGAAACAGAGACCCGCGCGGCCGCGAATTTCGCGCACGTTCGCACGTCGGACGTCGCTTTTGGCGCGGATCCCTATCGCATTCGCCCCGTTCGCCGCGTTCGCGTCGTCCCTGCGCTTTCGACGGGCGCGGCCCAGGGCGTTTCGTTCGTCGGCATCCTGCGCGGGCAGAACGCGCTCGTGGCGCTCGATGCGGACATGCACGAAGTGGCGCGCACGGCAGCGCCCGCCTCGCCGACCGGCCTCGCCGTAGCGCCCTCGGGGGAGATCTTCGTCGCCGGCGAGCTCTCCGATCGGGTGGCGCGGTACCGGCTGCAGGAGGGGGCGCTGCGGGAAACCGGCGCCATCGCATTGCCCGGCGTACGCGCGATGCGTGACGTGGCGGTCGGCCCCGAGGGCGTCCTCTATGTGACCGAAGAGCACGACGGGCGGCTCCTCACGATTCGCCCCCGCCCCGAAGGCGGCGCGGCGGCCCCGGCCGAGCGGCAAGATACGACGCTCTGTCACGGCCCGATCCACGTGATGCGGGTTGCGCGGACGATCCTCGTCGACTGCCTGCTCGACCACGCAATCGTCGTCCGCAACGTCGACGCGCGAGGGCTCCCCCTCCCCGCTTCGGACGGCGAGGCCCGCATCGTCCACGACGGCCCCATGTGGGGTCTCGATGCGCGCGGCGACGGAAACGGAGGCCTCCTCGTCGCCACGGGCGGCGTCGAAGACCATCCGCTCGATCGAACGGAAGGGTCGTTCGGCTTCGTCGATTCGTTCGTGACGCTCTATCGCCTCCCCCTCGCGAACGGCGCCATCGCCACGGGCTCCGTCCCTGCAGCGAAGGTCGCCGAGGTCAACACCTCGGAGCTGCCGGTCGTCACACCAAAGGCGCTGGCGCTCTCGGTCGGTCCGAGCGGCGACGTCCAGCTCGCGGTCGCCGGCTACGCCTCGGATCGACTCGCGCGCATCACGTGGAAAGGAGCGGCGAAGGCCGGGAAAGAAGGCACGGAAGCGTGGCCCGAACCGGAAGTGGCGACGACGCCGTCCGTCCCGGGCACCGCCATGATGGTGCGCCTCGACGACGATTCGTTCGTCGCGGCCAATCCGCTCCTCGACGCATGGGTGCACGTGACCGCCGATCGCGCGAGCGTCGTGCACGTCGACGACGCGGGCCCGCTGCGCAGCCCTGCGTTGCGCTTGGGAGAGGCGCTTTTTTTCACGACGCTGATGGCGCCCTGGGACAAGACCGAAGGCCGGCTCAGTCGATTCACGTGCGAGACCTGCCACTTCGAAGGCTACGTCGACGGGCGCACGCACAAGACCGGCCGCGGCGACATCGTCGCGACGACCAAGCCGCTGCTCGGCCTCTTCAACAACAAGCCGCACTTCTCACGCGCGCTCGACCCGGACCTCACCACGATGGTCAACAACGAGTTTCGCGTCGCCGGGGCGAAGAGCGATCGCGATCCTTGGTTTTCGCTCGAGGCGCGAGATTTTCCCTGGATCGCCGAGCTCGGCGTGCACGACGAAACGCTGACCCCGGTCGCTCTCCGGCAGGCGCTCATGACGTTCTTCATGGGCTTCGCGCACCGTCCCAATCCGTCGACCGCGGGACGAACGGCGCTCTCTCCGGTCGAACGGGACGGCGCCGCGGTGTTCCGCGACAAGTGCGAGTCGTGCCACGAAGCGCGCCTCGTCACGGACGACGCGTCGACGCGCCAGCCCTTCGACCAATGGGAGTCGCTCGTCCTTTCGCCGGAGGACCCGATCGTTTGGGCGCACGCCGAGTACGAGAAGACGGGCGTGATCCCGTACGTGAACGAGAACGGCGCGCGCGTCGTTTCGCTGCGGCGCCTCTACAAGAAGTATCCGTATTTCACGAACGGATCGGGCAAGGGCCTCGCGGATGTCCTCGATCGCGTCGGGTTCGCGAAGGGAACGTTCTTCCACGAAGGCGCCCCGCAAGAAGCCACCAGTCTCACGCCGTCCGAGAAGACCGGCCTCGCGGCGTTTTTGGATTTGCTATAGCTAGCCCTAGCTCACCCACTGCGAGACAAGGCTCGTCCCCCGAGGCAGTTTGTCGTCGCGTAACCCGCTCGTGTAGACGACGAGCGAAGCGCGATCGCCGAAGGCGAGCCGGATCAACCGCAGGAACTCTTCGGCCCGCGATACGGCAACGTGCGCGTGCCACTCGCTATGCCAACGGTCGGGCTCGAGCGCCGATTCGAGCGCCAGCTGCGCGTAGCCCCACCCGATGAATTGCCGAATCGCGCGCAGAATGCGGGCCCGCCCTCGGATGGTCAGAGTGACCGTCCGCTTACGCGTATCGTTGGTCACGACGTCGCGTTCGACGTAGCCCATTTCCTCGAGCCGCTTGAGCATGCGACTGACAACCGAGGGGCAAACACCCAGGGTGCGCCAGAGCGCGCCTTGTTTTGTCGGATATCGGCCCCTCTTGTGGATCACGTAGAGCATGTCCATGCGAGCCGCGGTCAGCCCCATCTTGCGGAGCGTCCGTCGGGTAAGCCCCAGCGTGGCGTAGTACGCGCGCTTCAAACCGAAAAACACGGGGTGCATGTCGAGTCCCAAAAACACATCTCGTGCCATCCCATCGAAACGCCTCCCGAATTCGTGGTCGCCACCCGCAGAACCGTCGAACCCGCGGAAAAATGGCCGATCTATAGGCATTCCATTGCCATGACAATGAAGTGCCCATAGCCACTGCGTCGGGCCGCGGGGCTGTCCCCGAGGCGGCGGTCGGTGTCCTGGGACGGCGCCGAGCGTTTC
>DATHQY010000345.1:0-5237 GCA_035482215.1 Polyangiaceae bacterium
GCGCGCGAGGAGCGGCCGCACGTCCGCTCGCCACGATCGGAACATGTTGTCGGCCGCAAGAACGCGCGCGCCGTTCACGAAAACGTCCGCGAACGTGTCGAGCCCGTCGCACGCGAGCTCGACGTGTCCGCGGGCGAGCAGCGGTTCGTCGGCGGTGAACGTGGCGCGGTATTCCCAGGCCGACCGCCCGATCCACGCCTGATCGCGCTCGTTCGTCCCGTAGAATGGATCCCCGATCGCGCCGTTGGTGAACAGGTCGGTGTGCACGCATCCCGGCACCACCGCAGGCAACCACTCGGTCGCGCACGCGGCGCCTTTCTCGTCCTGCAATTGCCGGAACGACCACGGCCCCTCGATCGTCACGGACGTGCGCTTCATACGGTTCCTCGCCGCTCCTCGAGCTGCCGCCGAATCTCCGCCATGCTCGCCGGCGTGAGCGCGAGTCGCGACACGGCGAGGAGCGACACGCCGTACCCGGCAATCGGAATCACGGCGAGCAGCACCCGAATCATGAAAAGCGCGTGCCCCGATTGCGCGGCGCCGAGCTTCGCGTCGAAGCCGGTGCGCGCGAGAATCTCGCCCGACGCGAGCACGCCGAGCGCCATCCCGAACTTCATGATCCACGACATGCACGCCGCGAAGGACCCCTCGCGCCGCTTGCCCGTCTCGAGCTCGTCGAAATCCATCACGTCGGCCAGGATCGATCCCTGGAGCATCCAGAACCCGGCGTTCGTGAACGCGATGAGCCCCGAGGCGAACGGCTGCAGCCACGGGAGCGCCGGGTCGTAAAGCCACCAGGTGGCCGCGAAGACGGCGATCGCCGACACGAAGACGGCGCGCATCGCTCGAATCTTGCCGAGGCGCCGGGCCACCGCCCCGTAGACCGGCAGCGCGAGCAAGCCGAAGATCATGCCGGCCACGCCCATCGACGTGTTCCATATCGCGCCCGCGGCGACGTCGCCGTGGCACACGTAGTACACGGTGTCGTAATAGCCGAGCGTCCCGACCATACTCGTCCCGATGCACTGCCCGAGCACGGCGACGAGGAGCGCTCCGAAAGGCCGGCACTTGAGCGACCGGTAGAGGGTCTCCGCAATCCCTATCTTCGTCTGATGAACGGCGAGCTTGCCGTAATAACGCTCCCGCGTGAACGCGAACAGGGCAATGCCGCAAAGAATCATCACGAGTCCGAGGATCGTGCAATAGACCTGCGCACCGAGCAGGATATCCGGGTCCCCCTTCGCTGCGCTCGCGCCGACAACCGCCGGATGCGTCCACGAGAGGAGTCGCCCCATGCCGGCAAGGATCGAACCGCCCGCGCCGATCCACACGGGTAGCGTCGTGAACTGTGCAGCGAAGAAGAGGCCCATTTCGGGCAGTTTCTGGATCGCTTGCTTGTACGAATAAACGCTCGTGCGCTCGTCGTAATCGGGCGTCAGCTCCGTGCCGAGGCTCGTGTACGGCATGTAAAAGCAGCTCATCACGGGGATGAAGAGCCCCGACGAGACCACCATGAACCAGAAATAACTCGCCTCGGACCATCCCGGCCGAACGAAGAAGAGGAGCGGGAGGCCGATCCCCGCGAGGACGGCGCCGACCAGGATGAACGGCCGCCGGCGCCCGTACCGCGTACGCGTGTTGTCGGACGCCCAGCCGAAGAACGGATCGCTCGCCGCGTCGAACAGGCGATTCAGAAAGAGTGCGCGCGCGACGAGCGCCGGCGACACGCCCAAATAAATATTGAACACCTGGTACGCGAGGCTCGGGTACAGCCAGTGTCCCCACATATCGTGGACGGAGCCGAGTCCGTAGCCGATCTTCTGCGCGATGGGCACGCGGTCGCTTTTCATGCCTGCCGCGCTATCGATACGAGGAAAGGGACTCGCGGCTCGACAAAATGCTCGGAGACTGGTCCCGCCGCTTCCGCCGCCGTTCGCCGTCCGCTCGGTTGGCTCCGTTCGCGCCGCGTTCGCGCGTCGCTTCGTACGGCGCGCTCGTGGGCGCGACGGTTTCGGTGCTGTCCGGCGGCTGCGTCCGGGCGGCGGCAGGCGCCGTCGGAGCGCGCGAAGACGCGAACGAGGCGAGCGAGGCCAATCAACGCCCGGTCGAAGCCTCCGCGCGTCCGAGCGCCGTCTTCACCCTGAACGGCCAGCCTTTCTGCTTCGCGGGCACGAACAACTACTACATGACGTACAAGCCGCGCGAGATGGCCGACGACGTGCTCGCCTCGGCAAAGGCCATGGGGCTGCGCGTCGTGCGGATCTGGGCCTTTCTCGACCGCGGATCGCTCGACGGGACGACGCGCAACGCCGACGGCACCGGCGACAAGGACGGCGTTTATTTCCAGTACTGGGACCCAGCCAAGAAGGCGCCTGCCTACAACGACGGCCCGACCGGACTCGAGCACCTCGACTACGTGCTCGATCGCGCGAGGGCGCTCGAATTGAAGGTCGTGCTCGTGCTCACCAACAACTGGAAGGATTTTGGCGGAATCGACCAGGTTCTCGTTTGGTACGGCCTTCCGAGGCACGAGCAGTTCTACACCGAAGCGCCCGCACGGCAGGCCTATGAAGGCTGGGCGAAGCACCTCATTCTGCGCAAGAACACGCGAAACGGCATCGTCTATCGGGACGACCCGACGATCTTCGCGTGGGAGCTCGCCAACGAGCCGCGCTGCACGAGCTCGGACGAATTCGGACCCCCCGCGAACTGCGGACCAGCGACGGTCACGGCATGGGCCGCGGAGATGTCCGCGTACGTGAAGTCGATCGACCCGAATCATCTCGTCGCCGTCGGCGACGAAGGTTTCTTCGCGGGCGGCCATGCGCCTCGTTACGACGGCGCCGACGGCGTCGATCATGCGGCGCTTCTCGCGCTGCCGCACGTCGACTTCGGGACGTTCCACCTGTACCCCGAACCCTGGGGACAGCCTCTGCGCTGGGCGAGCCAGTGGATCGAAGACCACCTCGAGGCCGCCCACGCCGCACGCAAACCGACGCTGCTCGAAGAATACGGCGTCACGGCGCGTCGCGACGCCCGCGGGGTGATCGTGGACGACGCGCGCCGCCGGCGCGCCTACGCGCGATGGCACGACGTCGTGAACCTTCGCGGCGGCGACGGTGGGCTCTTCTGGATGCTCTCCGGCGTCGATCCCCAACCCGATGCGGTGGCCGGCCGCTACCCCGACTACGATCACTTCGCGCTCTACGCGACCGACGGCGCGGCGGCGCTCGTACGGAGCTTCGCCGGGTCGATGGCCACCGACGCGCAAGCGTGCCGGCTCTATGCGCGTTCGGCGAGCACGGCCCTTCCGAAGAGCCCTTTCGTCGGGACCGCCGCTCCCCCGTAGATCCCTCAAGCCGCCGGCGCGTCCCCCGCGTCCTCCTCGGCGTTTTGTGCCGCGTCGTCGCCCGCGTTTCGGCCTGCGAGCTGGCCGCACGCGGCCGCGACGTCGCCGCCGCCGCTGTACCGCAAGTGCGGGCGCAGGCCGCTCGCCGTCAAGCGCGCGAGGAACGCGTTCACGTCGCCGCGCGAATACGGATCGCGCTCCGCCACGTCCGTCGCATTGTACGGAACGACGCTGACCCGCGGCCGAACCCCGGCGGCCGCTTCGAAGCGCCGGGCGAGAGCGGCGAGCGCCACGGCATCCTCGTCGCTATCGTTGACCCCGGCGAGCGGCGTCACCGCCCACATGGGTGCGAGCCCGGTCATGCGCGCGTGCTCGACGGCGGCTTCGATCACCTCGTCGAGCGGGTGCGCCGCGTCGATGGGCATGAGGCGCCGGCGCACGTCGCGGCGTGCGCTCGCGATCGACAAACCGAGGCGCACCTTGGGCAGATCGCGGGCGAGCCGGCGGATTCCCGTGGGCTGGCCGGAGGTGCACACCGTGATGTTGCGGGAGTCGATGGCGAGCGCGCTGGGGTTGCACATCACTTCGACGGCCTCGACGACGCGGTCGAGATTGGCGAGCGGCTCGCCCATCCCCTGGAAAACGACGCCGTGAATGCGCTGGCCGGCGTCCAGCGTGCTGCGAAGCGTTCGTACTTGCTCGACGATTTCCCAGGTCGCGAGGTTTCGCGCGAGGCCGAGCCGGCCCGTCGCGCAAAAGGTGCACGCGAGCGCACACCCCGCCTGCGAGCTCACGCACGCGCTGAATCGGCCGGTGCGTTCGAGCGGAATGCGCACGGCCTCGACCACCTGCCCATCCGCGGTCGCCAGGGCGACCTTGACGAACGGGTCGATCGCGCTGCGGCTGATTTTTCGGACCTGAAGCGCCGGGACGTGGCCGCCCGCGCGTGCGGCGTCCATCGCAATCCGGCGCACGCCCTGCAGGCCCGAGAGCCCCCGCGAAGACCATTCACCGCGGTGAACGCAAGCGATGACCTTGCGCGCCTCCGCCTCCGTCATGCCAGGTGACAAAGCTGCGGCGAGCTTCGCGGGAGTCATCGCTTGGAGCGCCAGCACGCGCTGCCGTTACCACGAGCCGTGCTACGTTGCAGCCGTGTTCGGCCTGGGATTCGGCGAGTTTCTGGTCCTGCTTTTGGTCGCCATGCTCGTGCTGGGACCACGTGAATTGCCGCGCTATTTGCGCAAGGCAGGGCAATTCGCGGGGCAGATGCGGCGGATGGCGTACGAAATGCGCCAGAAGAGCGGTATCGACGACGTCATCCGGAGCGAGGGGCTCGACCAAGACCTCGCCGAGATCCGGCGTCTGACGCGCGGCGAGCTCACGGGCCTGAACACCGTCATTCGAGAGGCGGCGAACTTCAGCGTGCCCGCGCGGGCCGCGCCGCCGCTGGCGAATGCGACGAACGGCTCCGCGCAGCCGGCGGCTCCGGCTCCGGCGGCTGCGGCGTCGCCTGGATGGATCGCCGAGCCGGTCCAGGCGCCGGTTCCGTTCCGGCCGTCGCGGATCGTCGTCGAACGGATGCACGAGTACCCCTCGGAGGGCCCGGATTCGTACGGGGCGCTGCCGGATACGGCGGCGGTCTACGATGGCGGTCTCGCTCCGTCGCCATTGGCGGAGGATCCGTTGTACGCGCGAGGGGAAGACGCGCCCCGCGAAGACGCCCAGCTCGTCACCGGAGAACCCCGCTCGTGAGCACCGCCGGCCCCACCCCCGAGCCTCGTCCGCTGGTCGTGGACGCTGCAGCCTCACCGCCGGCGGCCCCGCCGTCCGCCACACCGCCCGCCCCCCCCCCGAACGTCGATCCGGAGACCGGCGAAGCCCGGATGAC
>DATHQY010000346.1:0-6020 GCA_035482215.1 Polyangiaceae bacterium
GGCCGGCTCGAGGAGGAGCGCCTCGCGCGCCATGCCGATGGGGTTGAACGCGCAGAAGACGCTCGCCATGCAGAGGCGCCAGGTCGCCACTTCGCCCCGGACCACCCACTCGCCGCCGAACGACCGGCGCATCACTTCGCCGAGGTAGGCTCCCGCGGACGACTGCACGACCTCCGCCGCTTCGGGCCGGCGTTCCATCTCGGCGCGAGCGTCGCGCATCCACTGATCGACGAAGCTCAGCGTGTCGGGCTCGTAGTCCAGGGTGACGCCGTAGCGACCGGCGACGAAACGCACGCATCCCTCGGCGAGATCACCCACTTCCTGCGGCGGAGGCCCTTGCTCCTCGTCTTCGACTTCGGGTACGTCGACGCCCTCGCCAAGCTCCTGGGCCGACTCTTGCTGGGCGTCGTGTTCGACGGCGACCGCGACGGCCGCTATTTCTTCGCTCGTCACGGGTGCCGCGCGGGCCGCGCCCGCTACGTCGTCCGTCTCTTTGGGGCCATTCGGGCCGCCGACTTTACCGTCCGCCTGGTCCTGTGACACGCCGGGGACGTATGCTCGGTTCGGCCTTTCCGCAAGGGGGCGATAACCAGGGCTGGCGGTTCGAGGCGGCACGCTCTAGGGTTCTGAAGTGATGCGCCTTGGGATTTTCAGCGACATTCACGCCAATCTCGAGGCGCTATCCGCTGTGCTGGAGGCGTATCGGTCCGAGAACATCGACGTCTACCATTGCCTGGGCGACACGGTGGGGTACGGCGGCTCGCCCAACGAGTGCGCGGATCTCGTTCGACAGACGGCGAAGACGACGATCCTCGGCAATCACGACGCCGCGGTCAGCGGGCGCATGGACTACTCGTACTATTACGAGGCGGCCCGGCACGCGCTCGACGCCCACGCGGCGCTCTTGTCGGAGCCGAACATGGCGTGGCTCAAGGCGCTCCCCTATCAGGATCGGCTGGAGGAGCTCGGCGTCCTCTTGTGCCACGGGTCGCCGGTCCGGCTCGAAGAGTTCGAATACATCTTCGCGCCCGAGCAGGCGCGCGAGTGCCTTTCCATTTGGGACCGCATCGGTCACATCACGCTCATCGGCCACTCGCATTTGTGCAAAGTCTTCGCGCTCACCGAGAACAGCGTCGAAGAGCTGCCGGCCACGGACTTCACGCTCGAGCCCCACAAAAAATACATCGTGAGCGTCGGATCCGTGGGGCAGCCGCGCGACTTCGACAACCGCGCGAGCTACACGGTCTACGACGCGGACAAGAAGCGCTTCGAGTTCAAACGCGTCGAATACGACATCGAGCTCGCGGCGGACAAGGTGCTCCGCGCGCGCCTCGAGCGGAACTTCGCTCACCGCCTGTTCATCGGCGTCTGAAGGCTAATCCAGCGTATCGTCGCCCTGCGCGAGGGACGAATCGGCGGGCGCCGTCAACGCAGACGACGGCGACGTGGACGGAGGATCGGGCTCCATCAGCTTGCGCACGAGATCGGCGCGATTGTTCGCCTCGAGCTTCGTGTAGAGGCGGCGCACGTACGTGCGCACCGTGTTCTCGCTGAGGCCCGAGATAGCAGCGACGTTGACGCCACTGTAGCCGGCCACGAGCAGCCGCGCGACGTCGCGCTCCCGCTTGCTGAGGCCCTCGATGACCTGGGCGCGCTCCTTCACCTTCACCCGAATCGCCGCGCACCGCGCCCCTTCGAAGACGGGGTCGCCCTCGATCCGAACGGCCGCGACCACGATGCCGTTCGGCAGCCGCGGCGGCGTCGGCAGCGCGTCGCCGCGGGCCCGTGCCGCGAGCCATTGCTCGGCGCTTTCGACGATCTGCTCTTCGATCGGTGCCACGTCCTCGTCCCACTCGAGACCGCGCTGGCGATCGGCCGCGAAGATCACCCGCCGTCGATCCCGGTCGACCACGTAGACGACGCCGCCCACCTTGCCGAGGGCGCGTAGCGCGGCGGCTTCGCGCGTGAGCTCGTGGTACTGCTGGTGCGCGCGCGCCCCGGCGACGAGGAAGGGCGCGAGGTCTTCCAGGGCGCGGAGGTCTCGCGGGACGAAGTCCGGATCCGATGCGCGCCGTTCGAGGCCCGCGAGGCCGAAGAGCACGCCGCCTTCGTGCGCGAAGAGCAAGAGCGCCTTCGTGAGGCCGTCGGGCTCGGAGAATTGTTTGAAGTACGGAAGGTCCGCGCGTTCTCTCGGCGGCCACAGCTCGTCCGACTGGTAGACGCGGCGCACCCCCGCGACGACGCTTTTCGGGTCGAACCCGAACGCCATGGACAGGCGCGTTCCGGTTCCCACTTCCATCCGGCGGGCCGAGCCGTCGACGACGCGCGTTGCGTCGCCGAAAGCGCGGCCGTCGTCCTTTCCGACGAAGCAAAAGCCCCCGGGGGAAGGGACGAGGTCGCGAAGCGCATCGACGATGCGACGGCGAAAGCTCGCCCGCGAGCCGGGCAGGACGACCTGGAGTTGAGCCGACTGAAGCTTGTCCAAGCGCGTTGACCTATACTCGAGGGATGCCCGCGTTCACCACAGATGCGGATCGCGCGGGGGAGTTCATCTACGACTGGAACGACGACGTCGGCTCCGCGAGGCGCGCTGAGGACAGCCGGGCCCGCGCGGCGGGGGTGGTGGACGAAACGCTGCGCGACGGGCTGCAGAACCCCAGCGTCGTCGATCCTCCGATCGAGGACAAGCTTCGAATTCTGCACCGGATGGAAGAACTCGGCATCGACGATGCCAACATCGGGTTGCCCGGGAGCAGCCCGCGCGCCTTCGACGACGCGCTGCGCCTTTGCCGCGAAGTCGTCCAATGCCGGATGAAGATCCGCATCTCGGCGGCGGGGCGCACCGTGCTCGGCGACATCACGCCGATGATCGAGATCAGCCAGCGCACGGGCCTGCGCCTCGAAGTGTGCGCCTTCATCGGATCGAGCCCGATCCGCCAGTACGTCGAACGGTGGGACGTGGCGTTCATCGCCCGGCGAAGCAGCGAGGCGATCGACGTCGCCGTACGCGCGGGCCTGCCCGTGACGTACGTGACGGAAGACACGACGCGGTCGCGCCCTGACGCGCTCGAAACGCTCTTCCGATCGGCCCTCGATCACGGCGCCACGCGCCTCGTCCTCTCGGACACGGTCGGCCATGCCACGCCCGAAGGCGTGCGCGCGCTTCTGGCGTTCACGAAACGCGTCGTCGCGAGCAGCGGGCACACGGCGGGCATCGACTGGCACGGCCACAACGATCGCGGACTCGCGCTTTCGAACGCGCTCCTCGCGCTCGACTGCGGTGCCGACCGGGTCCACGGTACGGCGCTCGGCATCGGCGAGCGCGTGGGCAATGCGCCCATCGAGCTCCTCTTGTTGAATCTGCGCCTATCCGGAAAGCTCGCGCCCGACCGCGACCTCACGACGCTCGTGAGCTATTGCGAGGAGGTGGCGCGCGCGGTGGGGTGGGTGGTGCCGCCGAATTATCCGCTCGTCGGGCGCGACGCTTTTCGCACGACGACCGGCGTGCATGCCGCGGCCATCGTGAAGGCGCTCGAACTTGGCGACGTGTGGCTCGTGGACCGTGTCTACAGCAGCGTGCCGGCAGGCACCTTCGGGCGATCCCAGGAGATCGGCATCGGCTTCATGAGCGGCGCCTCGAACGTGAATTACTGGCTGCGAACGCGGGGGATCGATCCGAACGACGCCCTCGTGGAGGCGATCCTCCGCGCGGCCAAAGCCCGATCGCGGACGATGACCGAAGACGAAGTGATGGCCGTGGTCGAGTCGATGAGGCCCGGACCGGCGCGCTGAGGGGCGCGAAGCGAGGACCATCGCGCGTGCTGCTCGGCATCGACATCGGAACGACGGGGGTGCGCGCGGCGGTGGTCGACCACGAAGGCCGCATCGTGGCGGACGTCTCGGAGCCGTGCCCCGCGAGCATGCCCGAAGCGGGGCACGCCGAGATCGACGCCGAACGATGGTGGGTCATCGTGGGACAGCTCACGACGCGCCTCGCGCGCCTGCCGCAACTCGCGCACCTCGCACCCGGGCCGGGCCTCGGGCAGCCGGCGCTGCTCGGGGCGATCGAGGCAATCGGCGTCACGGGGCAGGCGCCGACCGCGGTTCTCGTCGACGACCATGGCCGCCCGACCGGGCCCGCGCTTCTCTGGCTCGACGTGCGCGCGGCGGACGAGGCCCGCGCCCTCGACGTGGCGCTCGGCCCGGGCGGCGCCGAGGCGATCGGCGGCAACCGCATGCACGCATACTGGCTCGGGCCGAAGCTCTCATGGATCCGCCGGCACGCACCCGCGCGACTGGATCGGGCCCGCTGGGTGCTCCAGTCGCATGCGTTCGTCGTGCACCGCCTCACCGGCGAAGCCGTGTGCGATCGCTCCACGGCGATGCTGTGCGCCCCGCTCTTCGATGCGCGCGCGCAATCATGGTCGGCGGAAGGGGCCGCGGCGGCCGGCGTAGACCCTCGCATCTTGCCGCCGGTGGTCCGCGCGCACGACGTCGTCGGAGCGGTGACGCGCGATGCGGCGCGCGCGACGGGGCTTCGCGAAGGCACGCCCGTCGTCGCCGGCGGGGGCGACTTCGCGGCCAGCGCGCTCGGCGCCGGCGTTCTCGAAGAAGGCGAAGCGTGCCTGATGCTCGGCACCGCGGGCAACCTCCTTCTGCCGCGGCGCGAGCCCGTGTTCGATCCGCGCCTCATCAACAGCCACCATGTCGGAAGCGACCGCTGGCTCTCGCTCGGAGGCACTCTGTGCGGCGCCGCCCTCGAATGGTTTCGCGGAGCGTGCGCGCCCGACGTGCCCTGGGACACGCTCGAGAGAGAGGCTGGGGCCGTCGCCGTCGGCGCCGAGGGGCTCACAGTCCTCCCTTATTTTCAGGGCGAGCGCACGCCGATCTGGGACGAACAGGCGCGCGCGGTCTTCTTCGGAGCCACGCTACGCCACGGTCGCGGGCACTTGTACCGCGCGGTCCTCGACGGCATCGCCGCGAGCTTTCGCCATTGCCTCGCCGTGGCCGCGGAGAGCGGGCTTCGGTGCACGGAGGTCGTGGCGACCAACGGCGCAGGTCGCAGCCCGCTCTTGCGTCAGGCGCTCACCGACGCGCTCGAAGTGCCGCTCACGTGGGTTGGCGACGGCGGCGGCACGGTCTTGGGCGCCGCGATCCTCGCCGGCATGGGTATCGGCGTCTGGCCCGACGGGGCGATCGCACGGCGCGCGCGCGACCGCGCGACGCACGTCGCACGCCACGCGCCGGACCCGCAGGCCTCGGCAGCGTTCCGCGCGTTGCTCGATCGACGCGTGGATCTCTACGAGGCCCTTCGCGGCCGATTTTAGCGCCGTCCGCCGCGTCGCTGGGCCAACCGCGCGCCGGCGCTGAGCCAGTTCGTGCCTGTCCCGAGGACACTCGGTGCCGTCTCGGGACACGGACGGCGCGGCGGGGGAAAACCCCGCGCCCGATAGCCCGGCTATCGGCACTTCATTGTCATGGCAATGAAAGGCCTATGGATTGGCTATTTTGGCGCGGGTTCGAGGATGACCGCGGCGGCAATCGGGAGTTCGACTGGGCGCTTCCGGTGTTTGGCACGGGATGTGTTCTTTGGGCTGGCATGCACCCCGTGTTTTTCGGTTTGAAGCGCGCGTACTACGCCACCTTGGGCCTCACCCGACGGATGCTCCGAAAAATGGGCCTCACTGCGGCCCGCATGGACATGCTCTACGTGATCCACAAGAGGGGGCGATATCCAACGCAACAAGGCGCGCTTTGGCGCACCCTCGGTGTCTGCCCCTCGGTCGTCAGCCGCATGCTCAAGAGGCTCGAGGAAATGGGCTACGTCGAGCGCGACGTCGTGACGAACGATACGCGCCGACGGACGGTCACGCTCACGACCCGAGGCCGGGCGCGCATTCTACGCGCGATACGGCAATTCATCGGATGGGGTTATACGCAGCTGGCGCTCAATTCGGCACTCGAGCCACGCCGTTGGAATAGCGAGTGGCATACGCACGTGGCCGTATCGCAACTCGAAG
>DATHQY010000347.1:0-8132 GCA_035482215.1 Polyangiaceae bacterium
CCGCCGGACCGCTCCGAGCTCGCCCTTGCCGCGCAGCTGCGAGGCGAAGCTCTGGAGGATCGTCGAGGTGCCCATCGGCAGAATGATGAGGCAAAATGTGTTGAACGCCCCGGTGGTCACGGCGGCGAGCGACTCTTCGCCGAGCGGTGAGGCCATGAGCGCGTCGCTGAATCCGATGACGGACTGCGCGGCGCGCGCGATGACGATGGGCCACGCGAGCGCGAGGAGACGGCCAAGGCCGCCCGCGACGCTCCGCGCAACGGCCGCCGGCGCATTCGAAGTCGGCGTCGCCGCGGCCTGCATCGGACGGGCGGGGGTAGCACGGCGTCACGCCATTGGCGACGCAGCCGGACGGCGCTTCGGCAGCGCCACGATGAACTCCGCGAACTCGCCTTCGACGCTGTCGACGCGGAGCTCCCCCTTGTGTCCTCGCGTCACGATATCGTGGCTGATCGAGAGGCCCAGGCCGGTCCCCTCCCCCGGCGGCTTGGTCGTGAAGAACGGAACGAAGATCTTGTCGAGCAAGTCCCGCGGGACGCCGACTCCGTTGTCGCGCACGCGCACTTCGACACGGTCGCCGCGATCGCGCGTGCACACCCGTATCGTCGGCGCATAGCCCGGACCGAGCTTCTTTCCGTTCTGCTCGACGGCGTGGCGCGCGTTGTTGATGAGATTCACGAAGACGCGCGTCATGTCGGGGACGTCGATTTCGACCGCCCCCACGTTGCTGTCGTATTCGGTCGTGATCCGGACGTTCACGCCGTTTTCGCGGCTCTGCAAGAGGCCGTGGGACGCGAGCGTCACGCTCTGTCCGAGAACCCCGTTCAGGTCGGCGAGCTCGCGGTGTCCGCCGCTCTGGCGCGCGTGCATGGCCATGCCGTTGACGATCCCGCTCGCGCGCATCCCGTGCTCGCGAATCTTGCCGACCGCGAGGCGAAGCTCGGAGAGGAGCTCGCCCACTTCTTCGCGCGCGTCGCGCGAGAGCGCCGCGATCTCCGGCTCGAGGCGCTCGGCGATTTCGTCGCTCAGACGCCGCGACACGTCGGCGAAGTTCGTCACGAAATTGAGCGGATTCTTGATCTCGTGGGCGACGCCCGCGGTGAGCGATCCGAGCGCCGCGAGCTTCTCCTGCGTCACGAGCTGCTTCTGCGTTTCGACGAGCCGCTCGAGCGCGGCGCCGAGCTCGTCGTTGCGCTCGGTGAGCTCGCGCGTGCGCGCTTCGACGCGCTGTTCGAGCATGTCGTAGAGGATGGCGTTCTCGAGGGAGATCACGGCCTGCGTCGAGAGCATCTCGAGGACCTTCAGGCTGCTCGCGGTGAACGCGCCGCGCGCGAGGTTGTTCTCGAGGTACGCGATGGCGAGCACCTCGCCCTGCCGTTTCAGCGGGAAGCAAAGGAGCGACGCGACGGCGTTCTCCGCGACGTGGGGGTCCTGCGCGAAGCGCTCGGACCGCGACGCGTCGTCGAGCGACACCGTCTGCCCGGTGCGCGCCACGTAGTTGACGATCGACGTCGCGAGGCCGGGGCATCCGCGAGCGCGCAGATCCCCCATCGGGACCGACTCGAGCATCGTGACGACGCCCCGCTCGACCGACTGGCCGGCCTCGATCACCCAGCGGCCGTCTTTCTGGAGGAGCAGATACCCCGCTTGCGCGCCCCCGCTCTCGACGAGAAGCGCCATGAGCCGCTGAAGCAGTCGATCGAGCTGAATTTCGCTCGAAATGGCGCGCGACGCGTTGAGGACGCTCACGAGATCGAGGAGATCGAAGTCCTGCCCGGGCAAGTCGAGCGAGCCGAGGTTCAGCGGGCCCGTGATGGCGCGCGGGAGAAGGTGCGGATGCTCGCGCTCGAGCGCCTTCACTTTCGTGGTCGCGCCCCACCGCGCATATGCCCGATGCGCCGCGCGCAAATACTGCTTGGCGGACCCGCCGTCGGCGGCCTTCAGGCTGAATCGAGCGGCGAGCTCGCAGACGATCCCTTCCTCGAGGGGCGAGCCCGTCGCGCGCGCGAGCGTCGCCGCTTCGGCGAACAGCGCGCCGGCAGCCGTGGTTTCGCCGCGAATGCGCGAGAGCTCCGCGCGGACCGTGAGCAGGCGATGCTCGATGTTGCGCCGGTTGTGCGGCAGCCACGCCGCCATCGTTTCGCAGCTCGCCTCGACGCGGGCGACGAGCTTCTTTCGCCTCTCGGGCGGCGCGGCCTCGCAAACGGCGAGACGGCACAGCGCGTCGATGTACGTGACCGGCGCGGCCCAGAGCGCCGTCGCGAAGAGCGGCGCGAAGGCCTCATTGGTCTCGGCGCTCGCAAGCGCGCTCTCGAAGTCGCCGAGCACGTAGCAGAGGAACATCTTCGCGACGTGGTAGTTGAAGAGGGCGCTGTGATCGCCGGCTTTGCGGTGCACGTCGAGGCGTACGTTCTCGTCGTAAATGCGGCCGGCGAGGCGGGTCGGGTTCTCCGGATTCGTGCTGAGATTCAGGACTGCCTGGAGCAAAATGTCGTGCCAGTTGAGCACGAGCGCCTGACGAAACCGCACGATGAGCTGGCGGTAGCGGTTCATCTCTTCGGTGAGCGGACCGAGGGGGTCGCCCGCCCAGAAGCGGCATATGCAAAGGGTCGTGACGCTGCACGCGGCATTGAGCGGGCTGCCCGCCTCGAGGCCGTACTGGTGCGCCTCCGCGAACGCGGGCACGAGCTCCGCGAGCGGCGCTTTCCAGTGCATCAGCTGGTAGTTCGCGAAGAGATACGTCTGCGAGAGGACACCGCGGTCCTCGAATCGGTGCGCCAGATCGAGAGCGAGCTTCGCAAAACGGCACGCGCCTTCGAGATCGTTCTGGCGCGAGAGGAGCAGCCCGTAAAACGTATATCCGTTCGCGGACTGCGCCGTGTTGCCGTGCTCGATCGACAGCCGCACGAGGCGGCAGATGACGATCGGCAAGAGATCGCTCGTGGACGCATAGGCCGAGAAAATGAGCTTGCTCAGGAGCTCCATGGCCATGCCCAGCGCAGGGTCGCCACAGGCCGGTAGCGCGAGGAGTGCTTCGATCGTCTTGCCCTGCACGGCCGCCGCCGCGAGCGCGCACTCCGCGTCGACCTCGGCGGCCGAGGGCTTCTCGGGAATCGCGACTTCGAGCTCCGCGAGCGCCGCCACGTAGGTGCGCACAGCGTCGCCGATCCGGAACTGCGCTTGGTGCACCCGGCCCTGCAGGCGGCGCACGACGACGGCATCCATCGGCGTGCGCGCGTGATCCAGGACTTCGACGGCGATGGCATCGAGCGCCTCGTGATCGGCCCACGCGAACGCCGCCTCGGCCGCGACGAAGTGCAGATCCCGCGCGAGCATGTAGGCGGCCTCCCAGCCGTTCGCGCCGAGCGTCGCGATTCCGGCGCGCGCGAGCGCGAGGGCCTCCGTGCCGGCCGCGCGCTCCAGCGCTGCCTGGGCGGCCTGCAGGTTCAACCCCGCGAGCACGAGGCGCTCTCCGGCGTCGAGCAGGTCGACCGCACGATTCAAGTGGCGCACGATCTCGAACACGCGAAGCTTTCGTCGTTCGGCGTCCGTGTGCGCCAGCAGATTCCGGCCCGCAGCGAGGTGCATGCCCCGGAGAGAGTCGTCGTCGAGGAGCGAGAGCACGGCCAGTTGGACGCGCTCGTGCGCGAAGCGGAAGGCGACGTCGCTCTCGCCGGCGAGGTCCGCGGGGGAATGTACGAGATCGAACGGGAGAACGAGCTCCGCTTCGATGGCCGGCCACAAATGCTCGCCGAGCGCGACGTCCGTGACGAGGCGGAGCGTCCGGGTGTCGAACCGGTCACCGAGGCACGCGGCCCACTTGAGGATCTCCTGGGTCGACGGAGGCAGCCGGCCTACCCGCTCGAGGAGCAGGTCGACGACGCTCTCCATGGCCCCTCGCCGCCGAATCGCATCGAGATCGAGGGCGGGCTCGCCGGGTCGCGTCGCGAGCAGTCCATCGGCGTGGAGCGACGTGAGAAAGGCGCGCGTGAACAGCGGGTTGCCCCCGGTCCGCGCGAACACGATCTGGGCGAGCGCGGTCGCCTCCTCGGCGTCCACGGAGAGCGCGTCGCCCACGAAGGACGCGATGGCCGAGGCCGGAATCGGCCCGAGAACGAAGGCGTCGCACCGCGCCCCGTCGGTACGCGCTGCGTCGATGGCCCCTTGGAGCGCTGCGCTGCGCGATGCGTCCCCGTCGCGCGAAGCCAGGATGACCAGGAGCGCGAGATGGCGCCCGGAGAGGAGCACCTCTTTCACGAGCTCGATCGAGTCGTGCCCCGCCCACTGCACGTCGTCCAGGAAGAGGCAGAGCGGGTGCTCGGCGGTCGCGACGACCGACAGGAACGCGCCCGTCGCCTGATTCAGGCGCGCGCGCGCCTCGGGGCCCGGAAGCGGCGGTGCGAGCGGCTGCGTACCGATCACGAGCTCGAGCGAGGGGCAGATCTCGATGAGGACTTGGCCCGTTCCCGAGAGCGCCGAGGTGATGCGCTGCCGCCAGTCGAGCAGCGCCTCCGCGCTCTCGGTCAGCCACTGCGCGACGAGCGCGTCCAGCGTCTGCTTCGTCGCTGGGTACGGGCTCGTGGGGTACTGGTCGAACTTGCCGGCAACGAAGTACCCGCGGCGAGCGGCGACCTCGCGTCGGATTTCTCGACTGAGCTCGGACTTGCCGATGCCCGGCGGCCCGGCGATCGAGACGACCCCGAGCGTCCCCTGGCTGGCTTTGACGAAGGCCGTGCGCAAGCGATCGACCTCTGCCTCACGGCCGTAGAGGCGCCGGGGCAGCGCGAAGCGGGCAGGCCGGTCCCCTTTCGCGAGCGGGAAATCGAACTGCGCCTCCCCGCTCGCCAGGGCGGAAGCACACCCCCCGAGGTCGGCGCGCAGCGCTCCGATCGACTGGTACCGCTCCTCCGCGTCCTTCGCGAGAAGCTTTTGCACGAGCTTCGAAAGGGCCGGCGGTACGTTCGGATTGACGTCGCGCGCCAGTGGCGGCCGCCGCGCGACGTGGGCGTGCACGAGCTCGAGCGGGTCCGTGTGGTTGAAAGGCAACGTCCCCGTCAGGAGCTCGAACAGGATCACGCCGAGCGAATAGAAGTCCGCACGATAATCGACCGCGCGGTTCATGCGCCCCGTTTGCTCGGGCGAGACGTACGCGAGGGTGCCGGCGAGAACGCCCGGTGCCGGCGTCTCGGTGAGCTCGTTCATGCGCAAGCTCGCGCTCGCGAAGTCGACGATCGTCACCCCATCGTCGTTCGGACGAACAATCACGTTCGACGGATTCAAATCGCGGTGAATGACACTCTTGCGGTGAATCCCCTCGACGACGGCGGTGACGCACAGGAGAAGCGAGACGGCGCGGCCGAGCGAGACCGTCTCCGCATGCACCAGTTGGTGGAGCGAAGCTCCCGGCACGTCCTCGAGAAGGAGACCCCAGCTCGCGTTCTCGGCCGCGGGATCCCGCTCGAGCCCCCGCGTATGGGCGATCCCCTCCACGTCCTCGAGACTCCGGAGAATCTCGTGCTCGCTGAGGAGAGCGCGCACGCGCTCCGGCGCCGCAGGGGTCTCGGCCGCCGTCTTGATGACGAACGGCAAGGGCACCCCCTGCCGCGTGGCGCGGTAGATCGTGCTGCGCCGTCCGCGATGGACGAGCTCCGCTGTGTCACAACCGAACACGACGTATTTCGTGAGCGTGAGGTCTACTTGTCGGGATGCCGATCCGGTCCCGGGTCCGAGCATGTCTGGCACGAGGACCACGAGCCGGCTGCGATCTCTTCGTTCGTGAGCGTCTCGTGACGAAGGGCGCTGTCCGATAGCCCGGCCCGCGCCAGGGCCGCGGCAGGATCGCTCGCGTGTTCGACTTGCGCGAACGGGTCGCGCGCCAGATAGGTCAGGTAATCGAAAAGAGCCGTCTTCTCGGGATTCGCGGGCGCACGGTCGATCGGTTTCATCACTTTGCATCCTCCGGATTGATCGAGGCGGGCCACACTTTGTACTTGTCCCGCAAGACGTCGAAATTGAGCGACCTGTGCTTCTCGAGAAGCGCGGCGTTCTTCTCGTTTTTCGCCGTCTGCCAGACAGGGTCGCGCATGAAGATGGCCCGCGTCTCCCAGTCCGGCGCGATGGTGTTCAGCCGTTGGAGCGCCATGCCCGCCTCCCGTCCCGCTTCGGTCTTCGCCTTGTCGCCCGTCATCGCGGTGATGAGGTCGAGGCCCGCGAGCGCGGCATACCCTTGGCTGATCATGCTGAGCGCGCGGGTCCGCGCCCCTTCGACGGCGTCGCTCGTTCTCTTCGCATACCGCATCCGTGTCGCCTCCTCGCGGGAAACTTTGCCGAGGAGCCACGTCGCAACCGCACCGAAGTAAAGAGCCACGGCGTCCTCCGGGTCTTCGGACGCGGCCGCCATCGCGCCGTCGAGCGCCTCGCGGGCGGCTTGCTCGCGAACCGCGTTCGCCGGAGCCGGCCCGGATTCGCCGGGCGCCGGCGCGGCGTCGTAGCTCGCGAGCATGGCAATGCTTCGGTTCATCGAAGACTGGGTCGCCGGATCGTCGGCTCGAATGGCTTCGAGCTCGCCCCGCGCCACGCGGTAGTCGCCCGCCGCGCCGCGGAGCGCATAGAGGAACGCACGGAACCGGCGCGACCACCGGTACCCGGGGGCGAGCTCGAAGGCGTGACGGAACTCGCGCTCGGCCACCTCGAAGAGGTCGTTGCGCGGCTGGGACGCGGAGATGCTCATCCAGAAGAGCGTCGTTCGCGCGGCGGCCCTGTGTGCCAGGATCCACGCGAGCGTCGACTTCGACTTCTCCATGCCGCCGAGAGCGCCCTTTTCGAACGCGGCCTCGGCGCGCTTGAAACAATCGATGCTCCTGTGAATGGCCTTGTAGACGTCCTCGGGGTGGTCGGTCCTCGCGAGGAGGACATCGAGCGCGTAACGGCGAAAGCCCTCGCCGAGGCGCGACCAGAGCCAGAAGGGCGTCGACCGCACAGTCGGGGGCGTTTCGGGATACGCCGCGAGCAGGGTCTCGAAGTCCTGCCCATCCGCGTGGAGGTTCAGATCGTTTTGCTGGGCGTACGCTCGAAGCAAGTCCGCCAGCCCCGCCTCGGCCAGGCCACCGTCGGACTCGAGGCTGCCGCGCTTCGCGTAGCACGACATCAGCTCCTCGCGGGCCGCGCCCTTCTTTTCTTCGAGAATCTGGGCAATGCGCGCGTCGAGCGTTTCGAGCTGCTCGACGTGGCCTCTTTCGTCTACGGACATGGTGGGTTCCTCCTGCCTGCTGCAAGCAAATTCATTGCGGACGCGTGAGAGCGGTTCCGGCGCGGGACGCGGGCGGGGACGCGAGCCTCGCCATCATATCCGTATCGAACGGCGCCGGACCGACCGGGGGCACATACAGGGTCGAGACTTCGGCGAGCTCGATCGACGGCAGATCCGCGAGGCGACCGCGATCGACGCGCGGCCCCGACAGCGGATGGCTTGCGGCTTCGTAAATGACCACTTCGTGATCGTCCGGATACACGGTCCGGAGACGCTCGGCCAAGAGAGCGAGCCCATGGCGGATTCGCGCTACGTTGGCGGCATCGAACACCTCGGCGGTCCCGATCACCGCAATCTGGCAGAGAACCAAATGGGTATACGCGTCGAACACCCGCTTTCGGACGAGAAAGTCGCTCGCCTCGAAGACCTGGCACCCCTCGGCGCCCGGGTCGATCCCGACGTCCGAAAACAGGCACTCGAGCGACGAGACGCCCGGCAACATGCGGGCGCTGAATCCTTCGCGCCGGGCGCGCTGGACGGTCGCGTGCGCTGGGGCGTTCAACAGCGAGGGGCTGCCGTAGAACGCCGCACAGACCTTTCGTCCGAGATGCAATTCCGCGAGAATTCGATCCACCATCGCGAGGTAAATCGTCTTTCGAGGACGGCCGTCTCGCGGATAGGGTAACGATTCCGCGGTCGGCCGCAGATCGCGGATCCAGCGCGCGGCCCACGGATCGGCCACCGCAAAGAGCACGCAGTCCGCGCGCTTGATTGCGGTCTCCGCCGCGATGGTCGCCTGCCCGCCCCACTGGATGCCTGTGCCGACGACGACGAGCGTGCCACGCATACGCTCTCCCGGCGTCGCCGCGGAAAAATTTTCCAC
>DATHQY010000348.1:0-11066 GCA_035482215.1 Polyangiaceae bacterium
TTTGCTATTCGCGCGAAAACAGCGTTCGAACTAAAGTAACGGAATGGCCCGAGCTATGTCCTTCGGGGGTGACGACGTCGACATCGACCTCGACGATGCCGACGAGAGCACCCGCATCCAGCCGGTCACCCGCGACCGGGAACCCGAGAGAATCGGTCCCTACACGCTGTTCGAAGAAATTGGCTGCGGCGGGATGGCCACGGTCCACGTCGGCCAGCTCCGCAGCGCCTCCGGTTTCGTCCGCACGGTAGCCATCAAGCGCATGCACACCGAGCTCGCGCGTTCGCCCGAGTTCGTCGCCATGTTCTTCGACGAGGCCCGCCTCGCCGGCCGCCTGCAGCATCCGAACGTGGTCGCCGCGCTCGATTGCGTCGTCTGCGACGGGACGACGCTGCTCGTCATGGACTACGTGCACGGCGCCTCCCTCGATGAAGCGATCCATCTCGCCGGGGTCTCCGGCAAGAGCATCCCCCTCCCGGTTGCGTCGGCGATTCTCATCGGCGCGCTCCTGGGCCTACACGCGGCCCACGAAGCGCTCGACGACGACGGCAAGAGCCTCGGCATCGTCCATCGTGATGTATCGCCCCACAACATCCTCGTCGGCGTCGACGGGATCGCGCGCGTTCTCGACTTCGGGATCGCGAAGGCGGCGGAGCGCGCCCATCACACGCGCACCGGCGAAGTCAAAGGCAAGCTCGGATACATGGCGCCCGAGCAGCTCTTCAACGACGACAGCTTGGGCCGAGAGGCCGACATCTACTCCGTCGGCGTCGTTCTGTGGGAGATCCTCACGGGCCGTCGCCTCTTCGCGAACGACTCGCACGGACAGACGCTGATGCGGGTCGCCAACGGCCGCATCGACACGCCGCGCAGCGTTCGGGGCGACGTGGCGCCCGAAATGGAAGCCATCGTGATGAAGGCGCTCGCACGACAGCCGCGCAATCGCTTCCGCTCGGCACGCGAGTTTGCGATGGCTCTCGAAACGACCTGTCCCCCCGCCACGCAGCGCGAAGTGGGGGACTGGCTTGCGCATGTCGCGGAAGAGCCGCTCCGACGCCGCCTGGCGCTCAAGAGCAACGTGGACGGTTCGCGCGATCGCGTCCGGGATCCGTCGAGCTCGGACATCGTCGATGGCGTGACTTCTCGCTTCCGCCAGCCGCTCGTGCGCACGACGGGGTCGCGATCGCGACCCATGATGCAGCCCGTCGCGCCTGCGGCAAGCCGCAACTCGATGCTCGTTCCCGCGCTGATCGTCGCCGGCGTCGCCCTCGGGTCCGGCACGATTGGATCGCTCACGTCACGGGTGTTTGCGCCCAAGCCGGCGGTCGTCGCGGTCGCGGCGCCCCCTCCGGCTCCCGAATCACGAGCGCCCGGCGCACGTCCCGAAGAAAAGGCCCTCGCCGCGCCCGCGATCGCCGAGGCTCCCGCCCAGCCCATCGCCGACGCAACGCAGGCTCGCGCGGTCGCGATCGAAGCACCGGTCGTGATCGCCGCACCGCGCCCGGCCGCGCCCCGCGCGGTCTATCACCCGCGTGCCCTTCGGAACGCGACGAGCTCGCCGGCGGCCGCTCCTGCCGCGGGGCCGACTCCGGGCGAGCCGGATATCGGCTCCATCGGCGGCCGCGAATAGCTCTTACGGCGCCCTGGCGCATCGGACGCCGACTTCGCCGCCGAAGCGGTCGGAGGGTGTGTCCGAATACCGAAATGACGCGAGCATGCGCGCGCGGTCGCTACGAAAGCTACCGCCACGAATGGCGCGATTGCCGCCGCGCCCAGCGAGGTCGGCGCAGTCCGAGCACGGACGCACGTACTCGCGCTCGTAGATGTCGAGCGTCCATTCCCACAGACTGCCCGCCATTCCGGCCTGTCCCCACCGCGCGTCGCTGCGCGGAGAGGCGGAGCCCACCGCACCGGGACTTCCGGCCGCGCATTCCTGCGATCCGCCCTCTCGTCCAACCTCTCGTCCGACGTACGAGCACGCGAACGCGCTCGACTCGGGCGGACGCGACCACGGATAGACGCGTTGCTCGTCGCCTCCCGAGGCCGCGTCGTTCCACTCCGCCTCGGCCGGCAAAAATCCGCCGTCCCAGATGCAGAATGCATACGCCTCGGTCCAGCTGACGCAGTTGATCGGCCGCGCATCGCCGCCGGTGGGTCGGTCGGTCCACGTCGCGCTCCGATCGCAGGCGAGCGCCTCGTCCCAGCCCGCGCCGGTTCGCGCGAAGGCGGTGTTCCACGACGCGTCCCAACCGAGCTCCGTGCCGCCGTTGAGCCCGCGGCCGTCATTCAGGTGCGCGTGCTTCCCCGAGCCCGCTGCCGGCGCGTACCCCGCCACCACCGCGCGAACGAATCGCCGGAAGCGGCCGACCGTCACTTCGTACCGATCGAGGCGAAACGGGCTGACCGTGGCGACGTCGGACCGGGAGGGAAATGCCGCGCCGTCGTAGCTCCGCGAGAACGCTCCCCCGGGGACGCGCGGGCTCGCGCAACAACTGTCGCCGTCGGGCCCGCATTGCGCGGCGCCCGCGCTGGGCGGCGCGGCGCAACTCGGCGGCGTCGGGCCCCCGTCGTCTCCCGACGGGCGTACGGTCTTGCGGCACGCGGAAACGAGTAGCCCCACGCTCGACGCGGCGATCCACGCGGCGCACGCGACACCCGCCGCGCACCGCACCGCCGCCTTCGCCGGAGCCCGAATCACTCCGTGGCGAGCTCCGCCGGTACCGGTAGGCGCGCCGCATCGAGCCAGAGACCTTCGATATCGTAAAGCTGGCGCGTGTCGTGCTGGAAGACGTGGACCACCACGTCGCCAAAGTCCATGAGCACCCACGTCCCGTGCGGCAGGCCTTCGACCGACGTCGCGCGAACTCCCTTCTTCTTGAGCTCCTCTTCGATGCCCTGCGCGATCGCCTGCGCGTGCCGATCGCTGCGCCCGGTCATCACTACGAGAAAGTCCGCGTAGTCGACTTTCCCCGCGACATCGAGGATCTCGACGCCCATCGCTTTCTTGTCGAGCGCCGCGACGGCCACCGCCGTCGCCGTGAGCCGCGCCGCGTCGCTCGCGATGCTCCAGATCCCCTTTTCCTCGGACGGCGCATCGTGGAGGCGCGCTTTCTTCACGCCTCGCGACGCCGACCCGAAGCCCGACGGGATCGGCTTCACGGCCGTGCTTGGTGCCGTCCTGCCTCCCGTCTTGCTTCCCGTTTTCGGGCGCGCGCGCGGCGCGGGCGCGGCCGCGCGTTTCGCGCCGCGCACCGCCTTCACCCGTTCGTGCGAGCTCTTGATGCGCGGACGCGCCGCCTTGTCTCCGGCGTTCGCGGCGCCATCGCCGTCCCCCGTGCTCCTCTTTCGTGTTGCCATCGCTAAGCCGTCACTCCCGCACCTGTCCGTCTCCGTCGAGAATCCACTGGAACGTCGTAAGCCCCTGCAAACCCATCGTGCCTCGCCAATGCAACTTCGTCGTAGCGGTGCCCATCTCCGTGCCGAGGCCGAGCGCGCCGCCGTCGTGCAAACGCGTGCTCGCGTTGACGGCGACACAGGCCGTGTCGACCTCGTGCCGGAAGCGCTCCGCATGCGCGTCGTTGCGCGTGACGATCGCCTCGGTGTGGCCGGACCCGTAACGCGCGATGTGATCGAGCGCGCCGTCGATCCCGTCGACGACGCGCACCGCGAGAATTCGATCGAGGTACTCGTGCCCCCAGTCGTCCGCCGTCGCCGCCTTCGCGCCCGGCACGAGCGTCACGGTCCGCTCGTCGCCGCGGATTTCGCATCCTCCCTCCATGAGCGCACGCGCCAGCGGGGGCAAGAGACGTTCGGCATCGTGCGCGTCGACGAGCAGGCACTCGATCGTGTTGCACGTGCCCGGGCGCTGGAGCTTCGCGTTCAATGCGAGGCGGGTGGCCATTTCGAGATCCGCGCCCGCGTCGACGAACATGTGGCAGACGCCCTTGGCGTGGGCGATGACCGGGACGCGCGCGTTTTCCTGCACGAAACGGATGAGCGCCTCGCCCCCGCGCGGAATCGCGAGGTCCACCGTATCGGTCTGCTGCAAGAGCTCGCGGATCATGCCACGGTCGCCGGGCGGCAAACCCAAGACGGCGTCCGCCGGCAATCCGCTCGCCGCGAGCGCCTCCTGGATGACCTTGAGGATCGCGGCGTTCGATCGCGCCGCGTCGGACCCACCGCGGAGCACGACCGCGTTGCCCGCCTTGAGGCAAAGCGCGCTCGCGTCGACCGTGACGTTCGGGCGCGACTCATAGACGATGGCGACGACGCCGATGGGGACGGTCACGCGCCGTACCCGAAGTCCGTTCGGCCGCACGGACTCCTGCAGCACGTGCCCTACGGGATCTTCGAGGTCCGCGATCTGCTCCACGGCCTCGGCCATCTGCTCGACGCGCGCCTGCGTCAGCGCGAGCCGATCCACGAGCGCTTCGCTCGTCCCCCTCGCGCGCGCCTCTTCGACGTCGCCGGCGTTCGCCGTGACGAGCGCGCGGCTCGCGTTTCGCAAGCCCGTGGCGATGGCGCGAAGCGCCGTGTCCTTGGCTGCCCGACTCTTGGGCAAGAGCTGGCGCGCAGCGACACGCGCGCGGCGGCAAATGGCGGCAACTTCGGACATGGCCGCTCTGGCCTAGCACGACCCGCGGACGTTCGACTACGTTATGGTCCTCGCCCATGGCCCGCTACCGCGCCGTTTTCCGCTGCTTCGCCGGATGCCCAGGAGAATATCCGCTCACCCAACCGCTCTATCGGTGCCCGACGTGCGACGGCTTGCTCGAAGTCGCGCACGACATGGAGGCCCTCCGCGAGCGCAGCGCTGCGTCGTGGATGAAGGTCTTCGACGACCGGTGGATGCGCACGCAGTGGCCGTATGGATCGGGCGTCTGGGGCAAGCGCGAGTGGGTCGCGCCCGAACTGCCGGACGAGTGCATCGTCTCGACGGGTGAAGGCGGCACGAACATGTTCTGGGCCGAACGGCTCGGGCGTGAGATCGGCGTCCCCGACCTATGGGTCAAGCTCTGCGGCAACTCGCACACGGGGAGCTTCAAAGACCTCGGGATGACCGTGCTCGTGAGCGTCGTGAAGCAAGCCTTGATGGAAGGCGCCCTCTCGGCGCGTGTCCTCTGCTGCGCGAGCACCGGGGACACGAGCGCCGCCCTCGCCGCGTACGGCGCCGCCGCGGGCATGCCCGTCGCGGTGCTGTTGCCGCGCGGCCGCGTCTCGAACGCCCAGCTCGTGCAGCCCCTCGCGCACGGCGCGCGCGTATTCGCGCTCGAGACGGACTTCGACGGATGCATGGCCGTCGTCAAAGAACTCGCGCGCCGCAATCTCGTTTACCTCGCGAACTCGATGAATCCGCTGCGCATCGAGGGCCAGAAGACCGTGTCGCTCGAGATCGTGCAGCAGTTCGACTGGGAGTCGCCCGATTGGGTGATTCTCCCGAGCGGCAATCTCGGTAACGCCGCGGCGCTCTATGCGGGTTTCCGGATGATGCTCGAGCTCGGGCTCATCGCGCGCATTCCGCGCCTCTGCGTCGCGCAGGCGGAACGCGCGAACCCGATGTACCGCGCCTACGTCGCGGGCAAAGACGTGGTCGAGCCGATCCACGCCGAACCGACGATGGCGAGCGCCATCCAGATCGGCAACCCGGTCAGCGCGCCGCGCGCGATGGCGGCGCTCAAAGCGATGAACGGCGTCGTCGAGCAAGCGAGCGAAGAAGAGCTGGCCGACGCGTGCGCCCGAGCAGACCTCACGGGCCTCTACACATGCCCGCACACGGGCGTGGCGCTCGCGTGCCTCTTCAAGCTGCGCGAGCGCGGCATCATCCAGAAGGACGAGCGTGTCGTGGTCGTGTCGACCGCGAACGGGCTGAAATTCACCGAGTTCAAGCTTGCCTACCACGAGCGGCGCATTGCGGGCGTCGACGCGGTGCGCGCCAATACGCCCATCTTCATGGAACCGGACGTGGACCGCGTCGCCGATGCCATTCAGGCCATGGCCGCTTCGCGCTGAAGAGCCCGAGCCGCGGCCTTCCTCACCGCGAGGGCACCCTCAGGACCCGTGAGGCGATTCGGAAGATTGTCCCTCGGCGAAGAAGGCCACGACCGCGGCTGGCGTCTCCAGCCCCATCTTGCGCATGGCCGTTCGGCGATCCTGGGACACAGTCGATATCGAGAGACCCAGCGTGTAGGCGATCAGCTTGAGTGGATGACCCATCGCGACGTACGCGAGCACCTGACGTTCGCGGACCGTGAGGGTGCGGAAACCGGTCACCTGAGGGTCATTCTTGTGAGCCACGAGAAAGCGCCGCCCGTCCGTGTCGAAGTGCTCGACTAGCGACCACTGCCCCGCGATCAGCGCCTGCCAGAGCTCGAGAGCCTCGGCGTCATTCGGTCGCGCCTTGCTGCGCGCAAGGTCGATGGCCTTCGCCGCGCGACGTAGCGACTCGCGCGCACCCGCACCCTGCGTGCAACGGTCACCGTGCAACAGGGCGCCCGACGGAGACAGCACGGCCTCCGCCCCTTCAGTCAAGTCGTCGCTCGAGAGGCGGGCGACGGCGCGATGGAGCCGGGCGCCCGCACTGACGTGCGCCGCGATTCGACTCCACAGCGCTCGCTCCTGGCGGCCGGGCCGGCGAGTATCCGGCATAGGCAGCGTAAAGACCACCACGTGGCCGCTCGGGTCACGAGCCAAAACTCCCCCGAGCTCCCGCACGCCTGATGAATGCAAGTATTCGGCATAAGGGGACCATCTCTCCGCCTCTTCCGTCGTCATACCCAGAGCCTCCGTGACTGTGCTTCTCGAAGACTGGCCCGCGTGCACGCGGTGGAAGATCTCCGGATTCGCAACGGACATGGTGACGAGCCGCTCGAGGACCGCGGGCGGCATGTGCCGCGTAGTGAACACGATTTCTTGCGGCCCCAAGTCTGGCGCGTACATCGAAGCACCGACACCGAACCCCCGATCCAGACGAGGAGCGATCTCGTCCAGCAATCGCTCCAGCCACGCCTTCACATCGCCCCCCACGTCGTACGCCGCTTCGACGATCGAGATGACGTTTGGCTTCACGCACCGCTCCTCCGCGGGCAAACGCCGCGTTGACCGCGCGTCAGGATCGCCGTGACGTCGGCTCGCGACCGAGCTCCGAGCTTGCGAAGGATCGCGCTCACCTGATTGGCCACCGTTCGCGTCGACGTCCGCCGCGCCGCAGCGATCTGGGCGTTCGAGAGCCCCTGGAGCAAGGCGAGCGCCACTTCACGTTCGGCCTCGCTGATCGACGCGGGGAGGTCGGGCGGCGGAACGGGCAAGCTGAAGACCGCGAGCTCTTCGCGTCCAACGTGCATTCGCGCCACTCGAAGTCCGAGGGGAGCGGTCGTGGGCAGTAACACGGGCGAACGCCCAGCACGCGGCATCAGGGAGACAGCCTAGCGCGGGCGGAACGCAGAGGCGTCTTTCACTCTGTTGCGGCGGACTCGCGCCATGGCTTACCTCGATCGCCGACGGCAAGCCGGCCGACCTCCGGCTCGTCGATGACAACGGCCTTCTCCTCGAGACCCCCGAAGAAAGGAAGCGCGGGGGCGTGCCGAAACGGAAGCCCGTGTTCGCGAGCTCGAGGCGGGCTGGCGCGTCGCTCTTGAGCGACGTCCATCATCACTCGCAATTCGAGCCCGCAACTCCAAAGAGAATTCCATTCGGGCAGGTCGCGCCGGTCAGGTTCGCGTCGTTTAGGATCGCGTCGGTCAGGTTCGCGCCGAGCAGGTTCACGCTGTTGAGGTCCGCGCCGGTCAGGTTCGCGCCGGTCAGGATCGCGTCGGTCAGGTCCGCGTCGGTCAGGTTTACGCCGGTCAGGTCCGCGTCGTTCAGCGTGGCGCCGGTCAGGTTCACGCGAGGGCCAACCAGATACCCGTTCAAGACCTTGTAGCTTTCCGGAAGTGCCCCCGGCTCCGAAACGATGCCGCCTGAAATCACGCCGGTCAGGATCGCGGTGATAGCCGCTTCGGTCAGGTTCGCGTTGGTTAGGATCGCGTCGGTCAGGTTCGCGTTGGTTAGGATCGCGTCGGTCACGTTCGCGTCGGTCAGGTTCGCCTCGGTCAGGTTCGCCTCGGTCAGGTTCGCGCCGGTCAGGTTCGCGCCGGTCAGGTTCGCGCCGCTCAGACCCTCGCCGGACAGATTCGCGTTGGTTAGGATCGTGTCGGTCAGGTTCGCGCCGCTCAAGTTCACGCCGCTCACGAGAGCGCCGGTCAGGTTCGCACCGCTTAGGTTCGCGCCGGTTACGTCCAGGTCCGTTAGGCAAGCTCCGGTCAGGTTCGCGCCCGTTACGTTCGCGCCGGCTAGGTTCAGGTCCGTCAGGTTCAGTTCGGAGAGGTTCGCGCCGCTCAGGTTCGCGTCCGTCAGGTTGGCGGCGAAGAGGTCCGCGCCGGTCAGGTCCACGCCGGCGAGATTGCATCCCCCAAGGGCGGGCGCCAGTAGCGCGTAGTTCGTCGCATTGCACGCAGGAGCACCGCCCGATGTGCCATTGCAGACGTACGTCGTGGTCTCGGATCCCGCGGCGAAGGCGCCTGCGCCATTGCTGGTCCCGGTGTCGAGTTCCGTCCCGCCCGTAGGGCAGGCGCCGTTTTGCGCTGGCGTACCGGCCCCCGCGGCGAAGGGCGTTTGCACGACGAGCGCGTTCTCTCCGTTCGCACCCGCCTCCCCGGCGACGCCTGGCGGTCCCTGCGATCCGGCTGCCCCCGCGTCCCCTTGCTGTCCCTGCGGTCCGGTTGCCCCCGCGTCCCCTTGCTGTCCCTGGGGCCCGGTCGCTCCGGCGGGACCGGTGATTCCTTGAGGTCCTTGCGGGCCGGCATCACCCTTCGGTCCTTGGGGGCCTGGAGGACCCGCGTCGCCCTGCGGAATGCTGATCTGGACCCACAGCGCCGCGCCGCCGTCGGTGTTTTCGGTGCACGCCCAGAGCGTGTTCGTAGCGCTGTCGTACGCCACGCCGCCGCCGACGAGACAGGGGACCGGCACCCAGACGCCGAGAACGCACGTTTCGAGCGTACCGGTCGAAGTCACGATCGCCGTCTCCCCGTCGGTCTTCGCGGTGCAGGCGGGCACGCTCGCGGAGGTGTTCGTCTCGATCTGCACCGCGTACACGCCGTTCGGCGCCGGCCCCGTCGAAGACCCCGACGCTCGGTCGCCGCATCCGCCGCTTCCGACGAGCACAACGCCGCTTACGGCGCTGATTCCCACGAACGCATACAGTTTCATGACAGTGCTCCTCGAGTCGCCGGGGCGGCGAGCTCGGCGGCTCTTACCGTGAAGACATCCGGAGCCTCCATAGTCATTTGTTTAGAAGCAGTGCGCCTCCCTTACCGGGGTGTCCTCGCCGAGATGGCATAGCGTTCGAGCCGAGGAGCAGACCCTTACGTCGACGCGCGCGAGCGCGGCGCGCTGCGCGGCGAGAACCTTCTCGTCAGGCCGCTCCTTCGCGACGACGGGACCAGGCCTCAATGTAAGCACGCGGGCTCCCCTCGCGCGGATCCGGACGGCGGCGCGGACGCAGGCGACGCATCCTCGGGATGCGGTGGACCCTCGCGACGAAGGGCCGCCGCTCCGAACGGATGACGCAGACCCTCGCCACGAAACGCGGGCGGTCATGGCGGATAACGCGGACTCTTGAGCAAGGAGCGCGACGCACGCAGCAACGCTCACGACGGCGACGCGGATGCCCGGGACGGTCGCCGCGAGGACCGCGATGGCAACGGGAAACATCGCGATGGCGGCGCGGTTCGCCGCGGCCGCCCGGCTTATCCGCGTTGCTACCCGGCCTAAAGCCTTCGAGCGGGTTCACATGCCGTCGGATGCGTCGTCGCTGCTCGCCGCGTCCGCGGGGGTCGCATCGGCCGCGTCGCTGGCGGCATCGCTGGTCGCACCATCGGGCGCCTCTGCGTCCGCGCCAGCCTCGGCGCTCCCGTCTTCGGTGCCGCCGTCCACCGTCGCGTCCGGATTCGCGGTCGCGTCCGGGTTCGCGGCGTCGAGCGTCGCGTCCGGAGAGCCACCATCGGGGAGCGCCCCGCCTTCCTCTTCCGTAGAAGCCTCCGCGGGGCCCGCGTCGTTCGGGATCAAGCTCCGATCGAAGTCGACCAATAGCTCACAGCCCGGCGCCAGCGTCAGCGCGAGTCCGACAACGACCCCCCAAAGGCAATCCCGATTGAAGCGCTTCGTATGCATCGCAATCCTTTATCCGAGAGATCCCGCGTTGCCGCCGGCCCGCCGCGGGGCGTGAAAAGCTCGCGTTAGAAGCGCCACGTAAAGCTTGCCCCGCCGAGATGCGGCCCGACCATCGGAGCGGGAACGAACGCCGGCAGATGCTTGGTCTTCGGCTTCGCCGGTGACCGGCTCGCCGTCTTGGTCGCGCTCGATGCCGACGACGTCGATCCCGCCGCGGCTTCGTCCTTCGTCAAGAAGAGAACCGCGCTCGTCACGCCGAACGTGATCGCGATTCCGAAGGACATGTCGGCGATGAGCGCGTGCGTATCGCCGTTGTCCGCGGTGGAGCTCGTCGGGTTCTTGAAGAAGTCGCTCTTGTCGTTCAACGCCGCAATTCCGAATCCGGTCCCCACGGCCACGGCGGCGATCGCAATCCCGCCGGTGATATACGCGGGCAACGGACTCGCGGGCGGCGGGGGCGGCGCCGGCGCGGGGGCGGGCGGCGGCGTGACGACGGCCACGGGCGGCGGCGGCGGCGCGGGCGGCGGCTCCGCCGCGAGCTCCACGGCGACGGTCTGCGTCGACGCAAAGGACACATCCAGCGGCTTGTCCTGCGCAAGGTGGCCCTGCGCGGTCAGCGTCACCTTGTGCGCGCCGGCCGGGAGCTCGAGGTCCATGGGCGTGACGCCGTTCGCAGGCTTGTCGTCGACGGCGACGCTCGCGCCCGGCGGCGTCGACTCGACGTGCACGCGGCCCGGCATCGCCTTGATCTCGGCCTCGCGCTTCTTCAGATCGTCGGCCGCGGACCCCATCTTGTCCGGGACGTGCGCAAGAAACTTATCGTACCAGTCGACGGCGACCGCATAGTGGCCGATCGCGTT
>DATHQY010000349.1:0-23950 GCA_035482215.1 Polyangiaceae bacterium
CCTACCGGTAAGAAGATCTCGAAGAAGCAATTACGAGAGCTGAGAATCGAGCGCGATGACTTCCACGGCGACTGGAACTACGTCATCAGGCCGCGCATCGATCGACCGTGACCGGTCGACTTCGCCATTCCCGGGCCCTAAAGCCACGAACAACGATTCCTCGATGGCCTGCCCACCCCCTGCAGCGTAAGTATTGACGCCAGAGGGCCGCGAATCGGTGAGGATATGACAGAGTTCGCGAGAACCGTGATTGCCGAAAAAATCGGCGGTCCTGAGGTTTTGAAGGTCGTCGAACGGCAGCTACCACCTCCCGGTGCCGGAAAGGTCACCGTCAGCGTGAAGGCTATCGGCGTGAACCCGGTGGATCTCAAGATCCTTACCGGAGCTCGCGGGCGCGCGCCCGAGCTGCCGTGGCAGCCCGGCTTCGAAGCCGCAGGAGTCGTAAGCGCGGTTGGCCCGGGAGTCACTGGCAGGCGACCGGGAGATGAGGTGATCGTCTTTCGAGCCGCAGGGACTTATGGATCGGCGCTCCTGGTACCGGAGGGGGCGCTCACCGCGAAGCCGCCCTCGCTGTCGTGGGAGCAGGCTGCCGGGCTGCTCCTGGCTGGTGCGACCGCTGTCCACGCTTTGGAGGCCGCGCACGTCGCGGGAGGCGACCTCGTGTTGGCCCACGGTGCGGCAGGTTCGGTGGGGCAACTCCTCGTGCAGCTGGCGCGCCGACGGGGTGCGTCCGTGATAGGCACTGCGCTATCGCGCAACCACGCGTTGCTCCGATCGCTGGGCGCAACGCCTGTGGAGTATGGTGACGGCCTCGCCGAACGGGTGCACCGGATCGGCGCGCCCACGGTCGCGGTCGATCTCGTCGGCACGGAGGAAGCCCTCGACGTCTCGCTGGCGCTTGTCGCCGATCGAACGCGAGTGGTGACCATCGTCAACGCGCCTCCCTTTCTCGCCGCGGGCGCACGCGCGATCGGTGGAGGGCCCGGCGCGGACCCCGGAACGGCCATTCGTGACGCCGCCCGAGCGCAGCTGGCGTCTTTGGGCGGAGCTGGTCAAATCGCCGTGCGCATTGTGAAGACGTTTCCTCTCGACCGCGCGGCCGACGCTTTACGCTTCGTGGGCGAAGGCCACGCCGATGGCAAGGCCATCCTGCTTCCGTAGTCGAGACCACCACCTTCGAGTGAGCGCCGGGCCCCGGTCCCACCCGGGTAGGCGCGGATAGATTGACTACTCGGAGATGTTCGCGATCGCCTCGCGGGACATGAGCTCGACCTTGCTGCCGCCAAAGCTGTCGAAGAGCGCGCGGTGGGCGGCCAATGAGAAGGTATCGGTACGCGTCTGGTAGTCGCGGATCCAGCCGATGAGCATTGCGACCTTGCCGTCTTGCGCTTCTTGGCTTGGGTATTCGTGCGGCTCCCACGGCGGATGCGGGCGTTCGCGATGCAGGCCTCGATCCCCGGATTGAGAAACAGAAATCGTGTGCAGCGATGGAGCGTTGTTTCGAGCAGGTCCGCATAACAACCCTCGATCACCCATCGATCATTCGAACTCATAAAGGAGGTAACCTCCGGCACGCAGTCGGCGGTAGGACGCCGTCGTGGAGGCTTTACCGGTTCCCAGGCAAGCGTATCCAGGTCGAGGTGGGCCAGGCCGCCATTGCGTGCGAGCAATCCTGCCAGGGTCGATTTGCCCGATCCGGAGTTGCCGATAAGGACATAGCGGGCCATGCGTTCGTGGATTCTCGCTAAAGCCGGTGACCACGAGAGGGGGCGCGGACGACCGCCACCCAGCGACCCTCGAAGAGTACATCGCCGCCGAGCTCCTCGGCGAGGTCGCGAGCTTCGAAGTAGCGTTTGTAGAGCCGCCACCGCGAGCCGTCTTTCAACGATCGGTCTTGCCAGCCTGTCTCTCGGGCGCCCTTCTCGCCGACCGAGTCGATCACGACGACTTCGTAACCGACGCGGCGAACTTCGGCGAGGAGCGAGAGCCGCCGCTCGTCTTCCACCAGCCCGTAAAAATGACCGAGGACCACGCGCTCGAAAGCCCGGTCCGCAAACGGTAGCGCGAACGCGTCGCCGCGGACAAAGCATGCGTTCGGGACGCGTTCCGCCGCGAGCCGTAGCATCGCTTCCGACCCGTCCAATCCGACGACCTCACCATGGAGGAACTTCGTCAAAAAGCCGGTGCCGCACGCCACGTCGAGCGTTCGCGCGGGCGGAAGACTCGCGAGGACGCCCGCCAAGCGCAACGCCTCTTCGAGCCATTGCGCGCGGTCCCCGTCGCTGGCAATCGTTTTGCCAAAGATCCCGTCGTCATATTCGGCCGCGCGGGCTTCATAGTACGCCTGCATGCCTTTCCCTTCGTCAGCGTGCGCCGTCTTGCGGCGAGAGCACCATGGCTCCGTGCGCCGGAGGCCGAAGTGGGAGCCGCGCCTTTCGCCTTCGCTCGGCGCGACGTATCTTCTATCACAAACTCCGCCCTTGGGCTCTATGCGCGAGTCGCGTGCGGGAGCGCGCTCCGGCTCCGTGGCGGCCCTATGCGATCGCTCAACGGACGTATGAGAGAAGCTCGAGCGACCGCAAGTCGGAGCGAGCTAGAGTGATGGCGGTGAGGGCTCAATGGCACGACGCGTTGTTACCATTCAGACTCGAAGCGGCAAAAGCACGGCTTCCGTATTCGAGCCGGAGACTGGGAAGGGGCCCTGGCCTGCCGTTCTCGTGTTCATGGACGCTCGCGGGATAAGGCCCGCTCTATTCGAATTGGGCGAACGAATCGCCGGCGCCGGCTACTACGTCCTCTTGCCCGACTTGTTCTATCGCGCCGGTCCCTATGAGGCCCCCACGCCGATCAAGTTCAGCCAGGATCCGGAATTTCGCAAACATTGGCAGGCCACGTACGTTGCCACGGCGAGCAAGGCCAACGTGCAATCGGACACCGAGGCGTATCTCGCATTCCTCGCGACGGAGCCAGCGGTGCGATCCTTGTCGATAGGCACGACCGGCTATTGCATGGGCGGCGGGTTGTCACTGGCGACCGCGGGGAACTTTCCCGACCGCGTGATTGCCGCGGCCTCGTATCACGGCGGGAATCTCGCGACCGACGCCCCCGATAGCCCGCACCTGCTGATCCCTCGCATCAAAGCCCGCGTTTACGTGGCGGGTGCGATGGAAGACGCCTCGTTTCCCGACGAACAGAAACAACGATTGATCGCGGCTTTTAGACACGCCGGCGTGGACTCCGCGGGGGAGACGTACGCAGGTGCGAAGCACGGCTGGGTTCCGTCCGACTCGGCGGCTTACGATGCCGCCGCCGCCGAGCGCCATTATCGGACGCTGCTCGCCCTGTTCGACGCGACGCTGAAGGCTGCTCCTGCCAAAGCGTGAGTCCACCTGGGGAGCCGGCAGACCGGCAAGAGTGATTCGACAGTCCATAGCCGCCAACGATCCGGAGGAACAATGCCGAAAGTTCGAGAAGGTGACGCCGCGCCCGAGTTTACGCTGCAGAGCGACCAAAGCGTCGAGGTGACCCCGTCCGCCCTCGATGGAAAGCCCGTCATTTCTCTTCTTTTATCCAAAAGACGACACGCCGGGATGCACGATTGAGTGCAAAGAGTTTCGCGACGCGCGAGTAGAGTTCGAGAATCGCGCGCACGTCTTCGGGATCAGCCCCGACGACGTCTCGAGTCATCGGTCATTCCGCGACAAATACGCGCTCAATTTTCCGCTTCTGTCTGACCCTGGGCACAAAGTCGCCGACCAATTCGGCGTATGGGGCCTGAGGCCCAACGGAAAGGAGGGCATCCACCGGACTACGTTCATCCTCCGCGGTGGCAAGATTGCCCGGGTGTTCGTCGACGTGAAGCCGGAGGGACACGCTGCCGAGGTTCTGGCCGCCCTTTGAAGTACGCGTGCGGAGAAGCCCGTCCTAGCAGGAGCTTGCTCCGCGCGTGACGCTGCCAGCACGCGCGTCCGACCATAGGCTCGGGCTCTCTCCGCCGCCACGGTTGATCAAGCGTGGGCGAGGCCGTCGTAGCGCCGCGGCTCGACGGACTCGGGCGCGGATCCAGCCGCGGCGAGCCGGCGTTTGGCCTCGGCCACGACGTCGGGCGGGAGGGGGCCCTTCGCTGCGACACGGAGATTTTCCCGCAGGTGCTCCAGGTTCTTCGTACCCACGATGGTGGTGCTAAGCCCGGGGTGCGAAAGCGTGAAGCGCAGCGTGAACTCGATCCGCGTTGTTCCGTCGAGGAGCTCGTCGAGTCTCGCTTGCTCCCAGCGATCCTTCAGGATCGTGCCGGGCACCATGTAGTATGTGCGCTGCCAATCCGTTGGCGCGCCGCGCGCGACGCCGCCGCGGATGATCGTGCCCGCCCCGGCGCGCGCGGCCAGCGCGATGACATCTTCGTGTTCCCGCTGCAAAGCCGAATATGGAATCTGGAACGCGTCGAACACGCCCATCGCGATCTGCTCCGCTAAGTTGGGGAGCGTGCCGGAGACGCCTACAAAACGGACTTTGCCCTCTGCCTTGAGCTTCAGAGCTTCTTGGAGAGCCCCCTCTTCCTCGAACTCCTTCCGGGTCAGACTGCGATGAAATTGAACGAGGTCGAGGTGATCGGTCTTGAGCAGCCGCAGGCTGTTCTCGATCCCGCGCCGAATGTTGGCCGCGGTGTGCACGTGCTCGCCCTGAGCGCCGCCCACGACGCAGCCGCACTTCGAGGCGAGGAAGTACTCGTGACGACGGTGGGAGATGAATTGCCCGATGAGCTCCTCGCTCCGGCCGTAGTCGATGGACGTGTCGATGAGGTTGATACCTGCGTCCAGGACACCGTTCAGGACTTTCTCCGCCTCGCCATCCGTGATCGCGGGTCCCCGAGGCGCGCCTCGAAGCTCCATGGCGCCGAAGCCCAGCGTCGTGACGTGGAATCCGGTCCGGCCCAGGGGACGCGTCGGTAGATGGGTCATGATGGATGGGGTGATAAAAGCAAACCGGGCACTGCTCAAGCACGTATCAGGAAAAATCATTGTAGGCGGCCGCGCCGTCCGGGCCGGAAGACTTCTTGAGTGCCACTCAATCCACGAACGACGATTCCTCGATGGTCGGCCCGCACCCTTGCAGCGTAAGACGATAGGTAAGCGTCCATGCAGAAACATTTCGCGGTGGCGGATGCCGACAAGGTCGCCTATCGCCTGGAGGCAGTGACCGACGTTCTCGTCGTAGGCGGCGGTCTTGCGGGTGGCTGGGCGGCCACGGCCGCGGCGCGCGGGGGCGCGAGCGTCGTACTCGTCGACAAGGGCTATTTTGGCACCAGTGGGGTCACGGCGACGGCGGGGCCCGGGCATTGGTGGGTCCCTCCCGATCCGTCCAAGCGAGCCGCCGCAATCGAAGACCGCATGGGCCGTGCTTTTGGCTTGGCCGATTCCCGCTGGATGGAGCGCATTCTGGACACGACATGGCGGACGCTGCCCACGTTGAGTCCATATTATGATTTTCCGAAGGACGCGACTGGCGAAGTTCATTACCGCGGTTTGCGCGGACCCGAGTATCTACGCGCGCTGCGAAAGCAAGCCGAGGACGCGGGCGTCGTCATTCTGGACCAAAGCCCGGCGCTTCAATTGCTCCTGCATAGGGACGGCTCCGTGGCCGGCGCGACGGGAGTGCAGCGGCAGGTCGGCCGCGGCAGGATCTGGGTGATCCGCGCGGGCGCCGTCATCTTGGCCACGGGCGGCTGCGCGTTTCGATCGCGCTTGCTCGGGAGCCACAACAACACGGGCGACGGGTATTTGATGGGCGTGGAAGCCGGGGCAGAGCTCTCCGGGATGGAGTTTTCCAACTACCACACCGTGGCCTTGGCCGAGTCGTCGCAGACGCGCTCTGCATCCTACTCGTTTGCCGATTTCTTCGACGCTGAAGGGAATCTCCTGCCGACGCAAGGACGCACCGACTACACGCGCGTTCTCGCGAGAGCACTCTTGCGGGGCCCCGTGTACGCGACTCTCGCGCGTACGCCCCTCGACTTGCGCGAGATTGTCTCCCACATCCAGCCGGCGTTCGTCGCTACGTTTCGGCGCCGGGGCATCGATCCTTACACCGAGAAGTTCGAGATCACGCTCCACGGCGAAGGCACCGTCCGCGGAATCGGAGGTCTCCGTATCGTCGACGACGCCTGCCAGACCGCGGTGCCCGGGCTCTTCGCCGCCGGCGACGCGGCCTCGCGGGAGCTCATCGCCGGAGCCACCTCGGGAGGGGGAAACCAGAACTCGGCATGGGCCCTCTCATCGGGGCTTTGGTCGGGACAAGAAGCCGCCGCTCGCGCGCGCCGGACCGGTCCGCGCGCGACCGAACCCGCCACCGAAGTGGGGCAAGCCGGGCTCCGGCCCGCCAAGTCGCCCAAGTCGGCAACGGCCGCTGACGCGCGCGCGTTGGTGCAAACTGTGAAGGACGAACTTCTGCCGTACGACAAAGTCATGTTCCGCCGCGGGGATCGCCTCCGCGATTCGCTCGCGCGCCTCGACCGAGCCTGGGACGACGTGCGCGACCATTTGGCCGGCGAAGGAACGGCCGCGGTCGCTGCGCGCGAGGCCGCGGCGCTCGTCGCCTCTGCGCGCTGGAGCTACGGCGCCGCAGCGGCGCGCAAGGAAAGCCGCGGCATGCACCAGCGAGAGGATTGCCCCGATAGCGACTCGCGGCTCGCGCGGAGACAGCTCGTGGGCGGTCTCGATCGCGTGTGGACTCGCTTCGACGGCGACGCCGAGCGGACCTGGGTCCGGCCATGATCGAACTCGTGGTCCGTGACCGCTGCACCGGGTGCGGCCGCTGCGTGAGGGTCTGCCCCACGAACGTCTTCGATTTCGTCGACGGACGTCCGGTGATCGCCCGACAGGACGATTGCCAGACCTGCTTTATGTGCGAGCTCTATTGCCCCGTGGACGCGCTTTACGTCGCTCCCAACGCCGAACGGCCCACGCCCGTCGACGAGCAAACGATCGTGGCATCGGGCCTCCTGGGCGAATACCGGCGCAATTCCGGCTGGGACGAATGGCGCGACATTCCCAATCTGTTCTGGCGGCAAGGCGAGATTTTCGCGCGTGCACGCTCGCGCGCGCCGGGGCCTTCAGCGCAGGACACGGCATCGAAGTTGTCCTCCACGGAGGCGGTTGAGATCGCGGAATGGCCTCCAAGATCCTGAAAGACGCAATCGTTCTCGGCCTTCTGATGGCTGTGGGGCCTTTTGCGGTCGACATGTACCTGCCGGCGTTGCCGGCGATCGGGCGGAGCCTTGGCGCCACCACGGGGGCGGTCCAGATGAGCCTTGTGGCCTTCCTCGTCACGATGGGCTTGGGTCAGCTTGTCTGCGGGCCGCTCTCGGACATGCTCGGCCGCAAGCGCCCGCTCTACGCCGGCCTCCTCTTGTACATCCTCACGAGTATGGGCTGCGGCCTCGCGTTGACCGTCCGCGCGTTGGTGGCCTTCCGCTTCCTCCAGGGCCTCGGCGCGTGCGCGGGAATGGTTATCCCGATGGCGGTCGTGCGCGATCTCTATCGGGGCAACGACGCCGCGCGCCTGATGTCACGCCTCATGCTGGTCTTCAGCGTCTCGCCCATCGTCTCGCCGGTCGTTGGGACGCTCGTCGTCGAGGTCTGGGGCTGGCGGGCCATTTTCGCGCTCGTGACCGTCGCGGCGTTGCTCGGGGTCGTGCTGCTCGCCCTGCTCTTGCCCGAAACGCGCCCGCGCGAATTGAGGCGTGAGAGCAGCGTCGCGAGCGCGATCGCCGGTTACCGCGCGCTCCTCGGCGACCGGAACTTCATGCGCCTCGCGCTCATCGTGGCCTTCGGCATCGCGAGCTTCTTCGCGTACCTGGCCAACTCCGCGTACATCCTCATCGAGCACTTCGGCCTCAGCCCGCGGCAATACAGCGTGGTGTTCTCGATCAACGCGGCTTCCTTCATCGGCGCCTCGCAGCTCACGGACAGGTTGGGGACACGCCTGGGCCTACAGCGGGTGCTGCGCGTCGGGGTGACCGGCTTTGCTGCGGCAACGACCGTTCTCTTCGCACTCACTCTGGGAGGAGTCGATCGGCTCGCGGTGGTGACGGGGCTCCTCTTCGTCGGCTACGGGTTCCTCGGGCTGGTCGTCCCTGCGACGACCGCACTCGCGCTCGACGAGCACGGGGAAATCGCAGGAACGGCGTCGGCACTCATGGCGACGCTGCAGAGCGTCACGGGGATCACCGTGATCGCCGTCGTAGGCGTGTTCCTCGACGGGACTTCCCGCCCGATGGCCGGCGGCATCGCGGCATGCGCGCTCGCTTCGCTCGCGCTCGCCTATCGGCCGGCGGTGCGCGGGGCGCCCCGTGCGGAGGCGGAAGCGCATAGGACGCCCATCACGGAGCCCGCGGCCCCGCCGATCACGATATCGTTGACCGAATGAGACTCGAACTCGAAGGCGGGTATTCCGTTTCGGACCTTGTGCCCTCCGACCGTTCAGCGATGCTCACCCATTTGCGAGAGCGCGAGATCTACGATCATACGCTGAATATACCTTACCCCTATAAGGAGTCCGACGCGGATCGGTGGTTCGCCCGGGCGGCCGAAGAGACACGGGTGCACGGGCGATCGATCAACTGGGCCATTCGCGCGCCGGACGGCGCGTATGTCGGCGGAATCGGCTTTCACGGGCTCGAGGTCGGGCGCTCGCACCGGGCCGAAATTGGCTATTGGCTCGCCAAGCCTTATTGGAATCGAGGCCTCGGGACGGCGGCCGTGCAGCGCGTAGCCGCGTTCGGCTTCGACGATTTCGGCTTCGTACGCGTGACCGGGACGGTCTTTCACTTCAACGCACGCTCGGCGAGGGTGCTCGAGAAGGCGGGCTTCGCGTTCGAGGGGCGCCTCCGCAACTACTACAAGAAGGACGGGGAGATCTTCGACGGCTTGCTCTACGCGCGCGTACGCGAGCTCCTACGAGAAGGAAACGTTTCGTCCGCCCCGGAGAAGCGGTAGCGCCATGGCGAAGCGGCAGCTCAAGCTCGGTGCGTTCATGCGGCCTGTGAGTACGCATACGGGCGCGTGGCGGTACCCGGGCGCCTTCCCCGATGCGAACTTCAACCTGACGCACCTGAAACGGTTCGCGCAGACGCTCGAGCGCGGCCGGTTCGATGCCTTCTTCATGGCGGACCATCTCGCGGTCCTCAACATGCCGATCGAGGCGCTCCAGCGTAGCCATACGGTGACGTCGTTCGAGCCGTTCACGCTGCTCTCGGCCCTCGCGGGCGTGACGTCGCGCATCGGCCTTGTGGCGACCGCGTCGACGACCTTCGACGAGCCGTACCACGTGGCCCGGCGCTTCGCGTCGCTCGATCACATCAGCGGAGGCCGCGCGGGCTGGGATATCGTGACGACCGCGAACCCGAGCGCGGCGCTCAACTTCGGGCTGACCGAGCACGTCGAGCACGACGAGCGCTATCGCCGCGCGCGCGAGTTCTACGACGTCGTGACCGGTCTATGGGACAGCTTCGCCGACGACGCGTTCGTGCGCGACGTGGACGCGGGCGTTTACTTCGACCCCGCGAAGATGCACGTCCTCGATCACAAGGGCGAGCATCTCTCTGTGCGCGGCCCGCTGAACATCGCGCGCCCGGTCCAGGGATGGCCCGTCATCTTCCAAGCCGGGTCGTCGGAGGCTGGGCGCCAGCTCGCCGCCGAAACAGCGGAGGTGATCTTCGGCGCGCAGTCCACGATCGCGGGAGGGCGGAGCTTCTACGCCGACGTGAAGGGACGCATGGAGAAGCTCGGGCGCCCGCCCGACTCGCTCAAGATTCTCCCGGGCGCCTTCGTCGTCGTCGCCGACACGGTGGCCGAAGCCCGAGAGAAGCGAGCCCGCCTCGACAGCCTCGTCCACTTCGAGAGCAGCATCGCCTCGCTCTCGGTGGCGCTCGGGTGCGACGCCTCGGGCTTCGATCCCGAGAGCCCGCTGCCTCCGATCCCGCCGACCAACGCGAGCCAGAGCTCACGCGACCGGGTCGTGGATCTCGCCGCACGGGAGAAGCTGACCGTACGGCAGCTCGCCCAACGGCTCGGCGGCTATGGAGGCCTCGCGTTCGTAGGGACGCCCGCGACGATCGCCGACGAAATGGAGGAGTGGCTCGTCACGCAAGCCGCGGACGGCTTCAACGTGGTGTTCCCCTATTTGCCGGGCGGGCTCGAGGATTTCGTCGACAAGGTCATTCCGGAGCTGCAACACCGGGAGGTCTTTCGACGTGAATACGAAGGCCGCACGCTGCGCGAGAGCCTGGGTCTCGCGCGGCCGCGGAATCGCTTCTTTTGAGGGATCGCTTCTTTTGAGGATGACCAGCGGTCTGGCGCGGTTCACCTGGCGCTCCGTGCCCGGATCGAGGTTCGATGTCGGTTCGTCCAGGATCAGCACGTCCGCGGACACGAGGGCCGCGCGAGCGAGCGTGAGCAGCTATCGCTCTGCAGCCGAGAGAAGCGTGCCCTCGCGGCGCCATCTCGACGCGCGCCCGCGTGAACGACGCTGTCACGCCGTCACCAAGCTCACGCCGCCACGCTACGCGCAGGCCGGTTCTTGACCAGCTCGCGCACGACCGGAATGAGCTCCCGCCCGTACTGGATCGCGTCGTCGAGAGGATCGAACCCACGGATGAGGAACGTCGTGACGCCGAGGTCGTAATAGTCGAGGAGCGCGTCCGCGATTTGTTCCCCCGTTCCCACGAGCGAGGTCGAGTTTCCGCCCGCCCCCGTGACCCGCGCGACGCCCGTCCAGAGGCGCTTATCGAGGCGCTCGCCTTGCGCAGCCGCCTGCAGGAGCCGCGCGGAGCCTTCGCTCCTCGGCGCACCGGAGAAGTCCTTCAGCCCTTGCGCCTCACGGGCGCGGCGGACTCGGGCGAGAATCTCGTCGGCCCGCTTCCAGGCCTTCGCCTCGGTCTCTGCGAGAATGGGCCGCAGCGAAAGACTGAACCCGATGGTTCGCCCGTGGGCTGCCGCCGCGGCGCGCACGCGCGTCACTTGCTCGCGCACTTGCGCGAGCGTCTCGCCGAACAGTGCATAGATGTCCGCATGTCGTCCCGCGGCTTCGATGGCGGCATTCGAAGAACCGCCGAAGAAGATCGGGATATGGGGCTTCTGCACAGGCTTCACGTCGACCTTGGCGCCCTTGAAGCGGTAATACTTCCCCTCGTGATCGAAGGGGGCTTCGCTCGTCCAGAGCCGCCGCAAGAGGGCGACGTATTCCTCTGAACGAGCGTAGCGCTCGTCCTTGTTCAGGAAGTCGCCGTCGCGCTGCTGCTCTTCGTCGCTGGCGCCCGAAATGACGTGGACCGAAGCGCGCCCGCGACTCAGCTGATCGATCGTCGCGAGCGTCCGCGCCGCGAGGGTCGGCGCGACGAATCCCGGTCGATGGGCCAGCATCACGCCGAGCCTCTCGGTCGCCGAGGTTACGTATGTACCGAGGTGGAGCCCGTCGGGCGAGGTCGATCCGTACCCGATTAGTACGCGGTCGAATCCACCCTCCTCGTGGGCTTTCGCAAAGGCACGGAGATAATCGACGTCGAAGGCGTTCGCGACCCGACCGCCGGCTTCGGAAGGATCGCGTGCTGCCACAAGGCCCGTGAACGAAATTGCCATGATGCCTCCATCGCCGACGCCCGGCACTCACGGGCCCGTGCTTCGATCGAGGCAAAGCCTAGCGTCTCGCGACCGCAGTTTTCGTGAGGTTTTCTCATACGTCGATTGAGCCGAATGCATCCGCGTGGAGCGGGGCGCTCGTCCCGAATGACGCCAATGACAACGAAGAAGTAGGTCACTTTCGCCGTCAATCGGCTTGCGACAGGACCGTACAACGCATCCGAAGACGCTCGGCAAACCGGAAAAGCCGCTGACCCGCGTCGATGTCTTCATCGAGCGGCCACAGACGCGTTGCTCGTGGCGCATAGCGGCCAGAACGATCGGCCTGGCGCATCGCGCGCGGGCCTGTCCGGACGGCCGCTTGCGCATGGCGCACATCCGCACGGGAGGGCGCGCGATCCGGCGCGCGCATCGAGTTTGGCGCTGCTGTGCGACACCGAGGTGCAGTGAAGCTCGACATGAGCGCCAATCGACGTAAGCGTCGCGCCATGCGACGCGTCCACGGCGCCATTATGACGCGCACTGGCGTCCTACGGCGGCATTGAAGTGTCACGGTGGCGCAACGAGGCGCCGTGGAGTGACACATTCGCGGCGAGATCGTGCACATCGCGACGCGCCTTCGCGAGTGCGGCGCCTGAACGCGCCGTCGTGGCGCACAGGCGGCGCCTCGCTGCGCCATGCCGGCGGACCGAAGCGCCATCGACACGGAACGCGGGACTCCGCGAGCCCAGCGCGGCGCCATGCACACCGAGAGCGGCGCCGTGCCGGCCCAGAGCACCCTCTCCGCGAGGAGCGAGCGCACCCGTCACTCGCCACTCAGGGCCGCGTCGAGGAACGGATAGTCCGTGTAACCACGATCTCCGCCCGAGTAGAACGTGGATGGATCGGGTGGGTTCCAGGGCGCGTTGCGTCGAAGCCGCTCCACAAGATCAGGGTTGGCGATGAATCCGGCGCCGAACGCCACGAGATCGCTGCGCCCTTCGGCCAAGGCTTGCCAGGCGGAACTCCGGTGCAAGCCCCCGCAGACGATGAGCGGTCCGCGGAAGGCCTTGCGCAGCGCCGGTCCCAGCTGGTGGGCGGGAGCCGTGTCGACGGGCTCGATCAAGTGCAGGTACGCGATTCGGCGAGCGCTCAGCACTTTGGTCACATAGCCGAACGTCTCGACCGGAGTGGAATCGTCGGTTCCGTCCCCGCGGTGGTGAGGAGACAATCGCACCCCGACTCGATCGGCGCCGAACACGTCGCTGACCGCGTCCACGACTTCGATGAGGAATCGCGCCCTGTTTTCGATCGACCCGCCGAAGCGATCGGTCCTCTTGTTCGCCCCGTCGCGCAGGAACTGATCGATGAGAAACCCGTTGGCGCCGTGAACTTCGACGCCGTCGAAGCCCGCCCGCTTGGAGTTTTGCGCTGCGAGACGGAAAGCGTCGATCTGCTGCGGAATCTCGTCCATCGCGAGCGCTCGGGGCACAGGGAAGGGCCGCGGCCCCTCGGGCGTGCTGAACTCACCCTTTGCCGCGATGGCCGAGGGCGCCGGAGGGAGTCCTCCGAGCGGCAGACGGGCGGGGTCAGCCTTGCGCCCGAGGTGAAAAAGCTGCTGGAAGATTCGGCCCCCGGCCGCATGAACGGCGGAGGTGACCGCTTGCCACGCCGCGACTTGACCGTCCGTATGGACGGCGGAAGTTCCCGGCCGGCTCACGCTGTCGGCCGAGACGTGCGTGGCTTCCGAGACGATGAGCCCAGCGGTAGCCCTCTGCGTGTAGTACCGCACGACCGACGGGGTCGGCTCGCGCGTTACCGGATGGGCGCGCGCGCGCCCCAAAGGCGCCATGACGATTCGATTGGGCAAATCGAGAGGCCCTACGCGAATGGGATCGAGTGGAGTCATGACTCGCTGGCATACACGGCAGTCCGGCACGGGACCAATGACAACGCGGTGCGCGATTCTTGACGGACGCTTATATGTCCTCGAGACACCACCTTCAATCGAAGTCCGTCGGTAGCCCATCGTCATCGTACTGTTCGAACAGCCGTGCCACCTGGGCCGTCGTGACATGTTCGATGGAGAGGGGATAGCCTGCCTCGGCACGGACAATTGCGAGTGCCCTCTCGACCGGCTCACCGTCCGAGTGCGCCACGATTTCGGCTGCGACGCCCTGTACGTGGCGAAACGCTCCCCGTCGGTACACGTCGACGGGCAGTTGAGCGGCGGTGTCCCGCCGCGCCAATGCGCCCTCCTGCGCGCGGGACACTTTCGCTCGCGTTACTCGTCACGTAGCTATTCGCGCTCGTCGATGCCCCGTGCGTGCGACACGGGACTCATCGGGCGTGCAGATCCTGCGCGACCTCCCAGATGTTCCCCGCTGGGTCGGCGAAGGACGCCGTACGTCGACCCCACGGTCGGTCCACGGGGCCATTGAGGAGCGGTACACCGTGTCGCGCTAATTGCGCACAGATTGCGTCCGCGTCGTCCACCTTGATCGTGAGTAGCAGCCGAGGTCCCGCAGCAGGGCCGCCGACGGCGGCAGGCTCGACGAGGCGGGGCGCTCTGGAAATCAGGAGCAAGTTGATTAGGAGATTTTCGAGCTTCAACACCGAAGAGGATTCGTCCTCGTAGACGACTTCGAGGCCGAAGACGTCGCGATAGAAGGTTCGCGTCCGAGGCAGTTCCTCGACGAAGAGCGTGATGACCTCCAGCCTGCTCAGTTCCTTGATCATGGTCCGATCCCGATCGCGCTCGAGCCTGAAGGCGCTCGGCTTCGCGCAACGCTGATGCTGCCCGTCACAGGTCTTTGGCCAGGTTCATCTTGGCGAGCAGCGCGCGGCGGAGCGATACGAGCGTGGGGTCGTCGCGATGGCGCGGGTACGGCAAGTCCACGGAGAGCGTCTCCACGATCCGCGCCGGCCGTGCGGAGAACACGATCACCGTCCTCGAAAGGAGGAGCGCCTCTTCGACGTCGTGCGTTACTAGGAGCCCGGTGAAGCCGCGGTCCTGCCAGAGCCGCAGCAGCTCGGTCTGCATTGCCATGCGCGTCAGCGAGTCCAACTTGCCAAGCGGCTCGTCGAGCAGCAGCAAACGCGGATCGTTCACGAGGACACGAGCGAGCGCCACACGCTGCGCCATGCCACCCGAGAGCTCGTTGGGGAACGCTCCGGCGAACCCATCGAGGCCGACGAGACGCAGCGCGTCGTCGATGCGGCGACGCTCCCTCGGGAGCAGTCCCCGCGCCTCGAGGCCCAGCGCGACGTTCTGGCGGACGTTGCGCCAGGGGAAGAGCGTGGGATCTTGGAAGACCAGAAGCCGGGACGGATCCGGCCCGACGACGCGCACGTTGTCAGCTCCGATCTTTCCACCGCTTGGCGGCTCGAGTCCCGCGATGAGCCGCAGGAGCGTCGACTTGCCGCATCCGCTCGGCCCGACCAGCGCCGTGAACGAACCGCGCTCGACGCTGAACGTCACGCGGTCGAGCACGTCGAGCCGTTTGCCTTCGGTCACGAAGTGATGGCTGACGGCGCGGACTTGAAGGCTCAAGCCCGGCAGCGTGACGGCCCCGGGAAGGATGGCGGCGCTCACCATCGAACGATGCCCTTCTGCCACGCGAGAACTGTGTCGCGAACGAGGAACAAAAGACTGATGAGACCGGAGAAGAGGAACGCCATCACGATCAACGCGCCGTACAGATTGGCGTATGCGGCCCACCCCTGCGCCCATTGAAGGTACCAGCCGAGGCCCGCCTTCACGCCCATCATTTCGGCCACGATGAGAACGGCGAACGAGGTGCCGAGGCCCATGAAGAGGCCGACGAAGACATTCGGCAAGGCCGCAGGAATCGCGACCTTCGCGATGAGAAAGCGGGTGTCGGCGCCGAGCGTTCGCGCAATATCGTAGTAGCTCTTCGAGACGCCGGCGATCCCTGACGACGTCAAGACGGCGACGGGAAACGCGGTCGATAGGGCGATGAGGAAGGTGCTTGCGCTTCGCGCCGAGGGAAGAAAGAAGAATGCGAGGGGCAGCCACGCCGTCGCCGGGAGCGGACCGACGAAACGCAGAATCGGGTGCCCCCAATAGTGCACCGACTTCGACCACCCGATCGCGACACCGGCTCCGAAGCCGACGGCGCCGCCGATGAAATAGCCCGGCAGCAGAAGCAGCATCGAATACGCCGCGCTTTCGACGAGACGGCCCGCATCGTCCGTATAGACCTCGAGAACGGACTGGGGAGGCGGAAAAAACGGCAGCGGCAAGAGGCCGGTCTTGGCCGTTAGGACCTCCCATCCGATTGCGGCGATGGCGAGCGCCTCGAGCCAGCGGCCGTACGGGGCGATGCGGGCGACGAGCCGCGTGCGAACTGCGAACACAGACGCGAGCCCGAGGAGGACCGCGAACCCCACCTCGAGTCCCGCGAAGAGCGAAGTACGCGACCACGGCGTGAGGTCATGCCACCATCGGGTGACGCCACCTGCCGAGAGCCACAGCCCCGAGGCCACGAGGCCGTGGGTCCAGAGCTCTGAGCGAAGCTTTCCCTCCGCGTGCCGTGAACGCGGCGCGGCTGGGGCGAGGGTTACGGGCGCTTCGCTCCGGTCGATTTGGATCGCTTCGGACATCTCAGCCTCGTCGGGTGTGTGCGGCAGAACCCGTTGAAAGAGCGGTGGGGTGCGAACACGCAGTCGTCAGACGAAGACGTCGTCGACGATTCGGTTCGCGAAGTCGTTGGGCTCGGTGGACGCCCGCATTACGCCGACGTCACGAAGCTCGCGCGCATAAAGGGCGATGTCGCCACGCAGGTCCGTCCCGACGGGATGACGACCGTGCGTCTGCGACTTGAGCACGGCCACCAGGTCTTCGACGCTCGCCTTCGCATACGGGGCATACACACGCGCCGCCGTCTCGGGATTGTCCGCGCACATCGAAGCAGCCGTGACGAGCGAGACGGCGAGCGCCCGAGCGGCTTCGCGGTCCGAACGCAAGAACTTGCCCGCCATGCCGACGACGCAGCAGACGCGATTTTGCCACGGCTCGCTCAAGTTGCTCAGGACCTCGACCAAATCACCGTCCGACTGCTTCTGCAGGAGATAGAGAATCGGGTCGCCGTCGGCAATCGCATGGGCCTCTCCTTTGCGCACCGCCTCCCCGAGCAGCGGCTGTGGAAACGCTCGCCACGTCACGTCGCGCTCGGGGTCCAGCCCGTGCGCCTTTAAGAGAATCGAGAACGTGTTGCGGCCCGTTCCAGAGACTTCGCTGAGCCCGATGATCTTGCCTTTGAGACTTCGGGGGTCGTCTGTCACGCCGGCGCGCCGGGACCCCACCATCCGCGCGCACCCGCCGTGGGTCCCCGCGATCAGCTTGACGTCGAAGCCCTGCTCCAGGGGCTTGATCCAGCGCATGATCATTCCGACGCCCGCGTCCGCCTTGCCGGTCGAAATGGCTTCGAGGAGCTGATCGGTGGAGCCCGCGAAGGTCACGAGATCCACGTCGAGGCCGTTCTTCTCGTAGATCCCGTACTCCTTGGCCAGGAGAACGGGTGACAAGCAAACGGCGTTAGCGTTCCACGACACCGTCAGCTTGCGGCGTCCGCCCGTTGCCTGCGCGGTACGCGGGCGGCGAAGGAGCAGGCCTCCCGTGAGCCCCGAAGCCGCCAGTGCGACGCCTCCCCCGAGCACGTTGCGGCGGGAAAGCGTGGGCGCTCGCGGTGGCGCGACCGGTTCGACGATGTCGTCCGGGATCTCCGTATCGGACATGGTCTTGTCCTCTTGGGGCTGTGCCTGCGAAGGCCGATGGATGAACGACGCTACCGCGGGACACGGCGGTAGTCTTGTGAAACAGACATGAGAAATCGGAATAGGAGGGCGGCCCGCGAGCTCAAGATAAGCCTCATCTGAAGCCCTTCTTCATGCGTCGCTCGCGCGCGCTCGCTGCGGGCGATTGTCTACGATACTAGAACCCCTTCTTCTCCATGATCCGAGCCCCGAAATGAACGCGCCCGCGCGGACCCGCGTTCGCCCAAGAAAACACCGTGCGGCTCTCGCCGTCGCCGCAGCCTTGCTCGCCGTCCTCCTGGGGGCGACCGCGATGCGGTCCGACCGCGCCGCGGTTGGAAACGACGTCGGCGGCGCTCCGGAGCATCCCCCCGCCTTCTGGAATGTTCCCGCCTTCGCCTTCACGGATCAGCGCGCGGTGCTCGTCACAGGTGGCTCGCTCCTCGGACACGTCTGGATCGCCGATTTCATCTTCACGCAATGCACGTCCGCCTGCCCGATGCTGACCGCCCGCATGCGCGTGCTGCAGCGCGCGATGCCTGACCCGGACCTACGATTCATCTCGTTTTCGGTCGACCCCGTCCACGACACTGCGGACGCGCTCGTGCGCTATGCGGCGCTATGGGCCCCCGAGGAGACCCGGTGGTCTCTCCTTCGAACGGAAGCGGGCCCTCTAGAGCGCTTGACCGAAGGCATGCGCGCGATCGTCCAGCCTGACGGAGACGGCGGCATTCTGCACACGAGCCTGTTCTTCCTCGTCGATCGAGCAGGTCGCGTACGGGGCATCTACGATGGCAACGACGACGACGCCCTGCATCGATTGACCGACGACGCGCGCCGACTCACACACGCCCCGGCTGCGCCGCACGAAGCTCGGAGTCGAGACGCCTTGCGCGAGCTTGGCTGCCGCGGGTGCCACGACAATCCGCAGATCGCTCCACCCCTTGCCGGAATCTGGGGACACGACGTGGCCCTCGCAGACGGAACGAGCGCGCCGGTCGACGCGGCATACGTGCGCGAATCCATCGTGAGCCCCAGCGCCAGGCGTGTCGCCGGCTATCCCGACACCATGCCTTCCTATGCGAACGAGCTCTCGGCGGACGAGCTGGACGAGCTGGTCGGCGAGATCGCGTCGCTCGGCGGCGCGGCGCCGGGCGCGCCGCGCGCCCGAGAGGTGGACGCCCCTGTCTGGACCGAGTCGGATCCGGTCTGCGGGATGACGATCCGTGTGACGGCTTCGACCCCCTACGCGACGCGCGACGGCCACGCCTACCACTTTTGCTCCGACGCGTGCCGTTCCAGGTTTCTCGCAGCGCAACGCCCGTGACGCGAATTCAGGCAGTGGCCTCCCGCTCAATGTCGGTCACGTACCGAGTCGCGCGTCGTCCAATCGGTCGCGACCTGGGGCCGCGCCTCTGCGGCGAGCAAGCACTCGTGAAGGATCCCGTAGTAGCGCGACGTCGCGTCTGCACCGATGAGAAACGGGTTGGGCTGCCCGGATTGGCGAGCGCGCACGAGAGCGAGCCGATTCAGGCCTCCGTCGGCGAAGACGTGGGTATTCAGGATCCCGGTTGCGCCTGCGGCGCGGCTGACCTCCGCGAAGCGCTGCACCGAAGCGTCGTAAAGGCGGAGGCCTCCCACTCGATCCGTCGGCTCGAGCGAAGGCGGAAACGCGACGCTCCCGTAGAGCGAAAGCGCGTACCGCCGCCCGCCCTCGCTTACGGGCACGATCGCGGAGACGGTCCCCGGAGTGTGCCCGGGCGTCAGATAGAGCGCTATCGCGGTATCGCCGAGGGTGATTCGCTGCCCGTCCGTGACGACGATGTCTCGCCGGGGAATCGGATGGGCCCCGATCTCCGGAGCGGTCGCCGGCGTTTTTGCGATCAGATCCCAGTCGGCCGCGCTGAGGGCGATGCGTGCGCCCAGCTCGCGCTGCAAGTAAGCGGCGCCTCCAAAGTGATCCCAGTGGCCGTGCGTGACGATGACGTATTTCACGTCGGACGGCTTGAGCCCGAGCTTCACGAGGCCGGGAAGAAGGTGCTGCGTCGCTTCGGTCTCGCTGCTGCTCGAATCGAAAAGGATTAGCCCGGCGCTCGTCTGCAAAACGACGACGCCGACGAATTCGTTGCCCACGTAATAGAGGTTGTCGAAGATGCGCGTAGGCTCGACCCACCTGCCCGCCCCGTCCTGGAGCGCCCTCCGCACGACGTTCACCGAGTCCGCCCTGCAGAGAAAAAGCGGCGTCTTCAGATCGTCGCGCGCGAGAGCCGTCGCTGCGCGAACATGCTCCGCGGCGGCCACGGGCTCCGCCGGTGCCGACGTACCGTCGGCAGCCGACCGCCGGCCGGAGAAGACGGCGCAGAGCAACGCCGCGGAGGTCGCGAAAAGCCGTAACCACGTCGGAAACATGCGGAGCTTCATGGTCTCCACCCTTTCATCGGAATTCGGTCGTTACGCCTGGAAAACGCGATGCTCGAGAGCGACGTCCGCATCAGAGTTTCAAGAGCTGAAAGTAGACGTCGATGAAGCGCGGAGGGTTGTAGGCGTAGTACCAATTCGCGTACTGGCCCGCGTTGGTCGGGGTGTAGCCGCCACTCTGGGGACGGCGCAGATCGAGCAGATTGCTGGCGGATATCCCGACCGCCCACTGTTCGCTCGCGGACGTGTAGTTGACGGTGCCGTTCACGAACGCCTGCGGCCGTACACGCAATTGCGGAGTGTTGTAGATGTCGAGATAGTGACCCGACTCGTACGGAACGTCGCCGCCGATGCGCCACGTCCCGGGGTAGGGGATGGGTAGCTTGTAGTTGATGCTCCAGTCGGCTTGCCAGTTCGGAGAGAGCGGGAAATCCAGGCCGACAAGCGTCGTGCGGCCGGCCACGTTCGCCGGCAACGTCGCGGTGAACGTTTCATAGGCCGTCTGTAAGTACGCAAGGCCGGTACCGAACGTGAAGCCGCTGAACGGATTGATCGCCACCTCGAGCTCGCCTCCGTACGAGTGTGCGGACCCCGAGTTGATGAGAGAGCTCAAAGGGGGCGTCGAAAACGGACTCGTCGCACGCACCTGAAACTCGCTGATGTGGTTGTAGAAGGCGGCGAGGTTGCCCGTGACGTGGTTACCGAAAAGGCTCGACTTCACGCCCGCCTCGTAGGCCGTGATCGTCTCCGGCTGGTAGGGGGTGGTCGAACCGGCGAGCGTTGTGGCGCGCAGATCGTAGCCGCCGCTCTTGAAGCCCTGAGAGAAGCTCGCGTACGTGAGGACGTCGTCCGTCGCCTGGTACTGCAGGCCGACTTTCGGCGTCAGCGAGCCGAACGCCTTGGTCGGCGCGTTCGCCACGAAGCTGTTCGCTCCCGCACCGAAGAGCGAATTGAATTGATTCGGATCATAGTTGCCGGGCAAGGGATAGACGAGGGGGACCCCGCTCTGCGATTCGCCGATATTCTGGAAACTGCGAAAATCGACCGTGTAGCGGAGCCCCAGCGTGGCAGAGAGCCCGCGCACGATTTCGTAGTCCGCCTGGCCGAACGCCGCGAAGCTCTGGGTAAAAAGCCGGCTGTCGTCGTGATAAATGACGCCGACGTCGTTCAACGAGCTCGCGGCAGACTGGCTGAGGCGATTGTTGTGGAAGAACTCGTTGAAGTAGTAAAGGCCCCCGACCGTATGCAGACGGTCGAAGTCCCCGTTGATGCTGAGCTCCTCCGTCTCATAGTTCTCGTTGAAGCCGGCGTAGCTGTCGCCCTTGATGTAGGTCGTCCCGTCGTTGTCGTAATAGATCGGACCGTGCATTCCGCGCACGGCGGTCACCGACTTCAGCGTGATCGCGTCGCTCAGCTCGTACTTCGCGGTGAACGAGCCTCCGTAGACCGTGGTCCGGTTCAGGGGCACCGTGTCCGACCACGTGATGGAGGGGTTCGTCGGCGCTCCCGTAGGCACGCCGTTCGGTTGATTGACGGGTGTGTAGTAGCTCGCCGTCGAGCGATCCCACATGATATCGCCGCTCAGCGTGAGAGTGAGCCGCTCGGTGGGCTGGGACTTCAGCTTCGCGCGAACGACCCAGATATCCATGTCGTTCACCCACTGGGAGAGCGGAACGTCCCACGTATAGCCTTGGCGCTGGTGGCGCACGACGGACACGGAGCCATTGAGGAGGTCGTTCGGGAGAATGGCGCCGTTGACGCGTGCCTTGACGTTCACGTCCTGATAATTGCCGAGCGCGACGTCGAGCGTCGCGGTGCGCTCCGCTGTCGGCTCTTTCGTGATGAATCGAATTGCCCCGGCCGCGGAGTTGCGGCCGTAGAGCGTCCCCTGCGGTCCGCGCAGGACCTCTACGCGTTCGAGATCGGGCGTGTCGTACAGAGAGCCAACCGTGCGAGCCAGGTAGACGTCGTCGACGTAGACCGCCACGGAAGGCTCCGGGTACGTGTCGATTTCACCGATGCCGCGCATCGAGTACGTCTGCGTCGTCAGCGCGGTCGTAGTCAGCGGAGCCAAAAGGCCCGGGATTCGGCCACTCAAGTCGCGAAACGTGCTGACGCGCTGCTGGCGGATAGTGTCTTCGTTGAGGGCCGTGATCGAGATCGGCGTCTTCTGGACGGTGTTGGTGCGGCGCTGCGCCGTCACGGTGATCGTCTCGAGGTCCGAGGTCGGCGGTGCAATCGGGGCCCCGCCGTCGACGTCGGGGCCCGGCGTTTCCGCCGTTCCACCGTCCGCCAGAGCCTCGCTTTGCGCAGCCGAGGCCGCGCCGTCGGGGCTTTCGGTGTCCGGGGTCCCGCCGTCGGGAGCGGCGCCCCCCGAGCCGCTCGGCGACGACGGGCCTGCGTCGCTGCCGGCCGCTCCGGGAGAGGCCGACGGCCCCGCATCCGCTTGCAGGCTAGCTGAGTCAGCGCGGCTCGTAACCGCGAACGCGAGGACGGCAAGCGCCATGAAGAACGAAAGCGCGTTCGCGAGAGAAGGCTTCCTCATCGCGGCACCCCGCCATTGCGAGGCGCGCGAGCGGCTCGGCGGCCGAGTGCGATGCACGCAACGAGCACCGTGGTCAGCGCCCAAGACGACAGGGGGCCCCGCGCGGGGCGCGCGGCACTGCACGAAAAGCCGTCTTGGTCGACGCCGTTCTCGCTCCACGTGGGAAGCTCGGAGAGGGGCGTAAGCCCGTCGCCGGCGTCGAAATGTACGGCCGGCGCGGCAGCGGCCGCAGCGTCCGCGGAATGAGCTGCCGCGGAACCGTCCTGCGGCCCCGCCCCTTGCGCGGATCCGTCCTGGAGTGCCGCGTCGCTTGCGGAGCCATCCTCCGGTCCGGCGTCGTCCGCACGAGCCGGTGAGGCGATCCCCGCGATTGCCGCAAAAAGCGTGAAGAGGAGGACAGACGACAGTTCTCGCCCACGCCTCGCCTTCGGCCCAACGATAGGGGCTCGACGTCGCATCTTGAGTGACATGAATCTCCCTGGGGGTATCGACGCTCGATGACGGCTTCTGGACCCGAAATTTCCGATGCATTCGAGTGCAATCCAAGTGCCTATTGCCAAATGTCACCGATTAGCGGCCCAGCGATCCGCGCTTTCGATCAAACTATGAGGTTACCTGGCAATCTAATTTGTGATGCGAATAGGCGGCCGCGGCCGTCCCCGAATGCGTTTCTGGATGCTTTGCCCGGCCGCGACGAGTCGTCGTAGACCCGACGTGGGCGTCAGACGGCGGGCTCCCCTCTGAGTCTAGGGGATAACCCGCACGGGCCTCACGCTTCGGAGCAAGGAAAGAACGCCTGCAGGCGCTCGCGGACCGTTGCTGCGCCCGCATCTGCGGCGGCTCCGGCTGCTGCCCGTGCAACAGGTTGTGTTTCCGCGAAGACTTTTCGCCCGCGGCGTAAAGGAGAAACCTATCGGTTCGCGTCCATTCCCCCGGCCGCATACTCGCGCGCCGAGCAAAGAGAGGGCTCACGCCCTCGATGGCTTCAGGTCCTGGCGATCGGCTGGGCCCCCGTCTTCTTGGAGAAGGCCGCCGACCTCGCGACTCGTCGCGCGTCTGGAGACCGACACGGAAGCGTGCGAAAGGAGGGTTGGACGACCATTGAGCCAGGCCCTGGACAGCTTCATCGAAGCACAGATTCATGGCCCGATTGACCTGCAGACCGACGTTCGACAGTTGGTCGCGGACCCTGCGTTCAACGACGGAGCGGTCGGAGACGCACTCCGCGAGTTGAGCGCGCGGTTCGGTTGGCCGCTCACGTGGCATCCCGGGTTCGTCCTACCGCTACGGGACGTGCCCGCCGTGTTCCGCGGCTACGCCTTGACGGGTCTAGCTGAGCGCGCGGCCCGCGACGGCGCGCTGGACGCCGCTGTGGTCGGCGAGGCCGCGAACTTGGCGGAGCGCGATCCCGACGCCCGGCGTAATGGTGACTCACTCGACGACATGCGTGCCCGACCCGACTCCGGCGCCTTGGCACGCGCTGGTTCTCCACGGGACACCCGCCGCTCGATCGGACGCTGAACATGCCGGGGAGGAGCTCGCCGCGCCGAAGCATTCCGCGCGAATTCTAGAATGGCTCTTTGAAGGGCCGTAGGTC
>DATHQY010000350.1:0-7665 GCA_035482215.1 Polyangiaceae bacterium
CGCCGTGAGGCCCATTTTTCGGAGCGTCCGTCGCGTGAGGCCCAGCGTCGCGTAGTACGCGCGCTTCAAACCGAAGAACACGGGGTGCATGCCCAGCCCCAGAACACATCTCGTGCCAACGCGACGAAACGCCTCCCGAACTCGCGGTCGGCACCGGCGGCACCGTCGAACCCGCGCAAAAATGGTTCTTCTATAGGCCTTCCATTGCCTTGGCAATGAAGTGCCTATAGCCGGGATCTCGCGCGCGGGGCCGTCTTCAGGCGCCGGTGGGTGTCCGGGGACGCGCCGGGGACGCCCCGGGTGTTCTCCGGAAAGGCAGCGCGGTTGCTCAATGCGAGCGCCGATTTTGCACATCGACGCTTCGGAAGACGCCGCTAACCGCGTGCGATGACGCCCAGAACTTCTGCGACCGCTTCGTAGAGCGCCTCCGGGATCGTGTCGCCGACGCGGAGCTCGACGAGGCCCCGCGCGAGCGGCACGTTCTGGAGCACCGGCACCGAATAGTCGCGCGCCGCGCGAATGATCCGTTCCGCGAAGTCCCCTTCGCCGGTCGCGACGACGACAGGCGCGACGTCTCCCCCAGGCTCGTCGTAGCGGAGGGCGCACGCGAGATGGGTTGGATTCACGACGACCACTGTCGCATCGCGAACGTTCGCGATCGTCGCCTGGGCAAGCATCTCTTGGTGCGCCCGGGCGCGCGCCGCCTTGGTCTCCGGATCGCCTTCGGCGTCGCGCCGCTCGCGTTTCACTTCGTCGGGGGTCATCCGCAAACGACGCTTCCACGTGCTGCGCGTCACCAGGATGTCGAGCAAACCGAGGAGCAAGCCCAGGCCCCCGACGCGCCACCCGAGGCCGACCACGATCTCTCGAGCCAGGACGGTGGCGCCGCCGATCCGGCCTGTCGTGTGCGCGAGGTCGGCTCCGTGCCCACGCAGCATCGCGTAGGCGAGCCATGCGGAAAGAGCCGCGGCGACGAGCGCTCGCACGACGGAAAACACACGCGACCACGACAAGAGGCCCGCGACGCCAGTGAACGGATTGAGCCGCCCGAAGTCCGGCGTCATTCGCGCCGTCGCGATCGCACCGCCCGTCTGGACGAGCTGTACGAAGGCAGCCGCCGCCGCGACCGCGACCAATAGAGGGGTCACGAGGGTGAGCCACTCGACCGCCAAACGCAACGGGGGAACGAGATCGCGCGCGTCGATCGACCCGGACCCCGCAAGCGAGATCTGCGCCGTGCGCGCGATGACCTGTCGCAAATGAACGACCGCATGCAGCGCAAGCGCGCCCAGCGCCGCCGGGGCAGCGACGACCGCGACGATGAACGCAACCGATTGCGAAGCGACGGAGCTCGCGCCGCTGTCGCCTCGCTGTCGCGCCTTGCGAAGCTGTTGCGGCGTTGCCTCTTCGGTCTTGTTGCCGCCGTCGGCCATGTCAAGTGGCTGGCTTGGTCTCGGCGCGGACGAGGGAGTAGAGCGCGGTCACAACTTCACGCACCCCTTCGCCCGTTGCCGCCGACACGAGCTTCAGATCGACACCGCGCTCGGCGAAGGCTTCTTTGAGGCGAGGCCACGCCTCGCGCACGTCAGGCAAGTCGGCCTTGCTCATGGCCACGACTTGCGGTCGCTTCGCGAGCACCGGATCGAATTGTTCGAGCTCGCGATTGATCGCGTCGTAGTCCGCGAGGGGATCGCGCCCTTCGCCCGGGTCGAGGCTCACGAGGTGCAGCAAGGCACGCGTTCGCTCCACGTGCTTCAAGAATCGAACGCCGAGCCCGACGCCTTGCGCCGCGCCGGGAATGAGGCCGGGGATGTCGGCAATGACGAAGCTCGTCTCCATGTCGATCGAGACCACACCCAAGTGCGGCACGAGCGTCGTGAACGGGTAGTCCGCGACTGCCGGCCGGGCGCGCGAGACCGCGCGGATGAACGTGCTCTTGCCCACGTTGGGGAACCCGAGCAGGCCCGCATCGGCCATGAGCTTCAGCTCGAGGCGGACGTTCCTCTCTTCGCCCGGAGTCCCGGGATCGGCGCGGCGTGGAGCGCGGTCTTGAGGTGTCGAGAAATGAATGTTGCCACGCCCGCCACGCCCGCCTCGCGCGACGACGACGCGTTTACCCACAGCGTCAACGTCGAAGAGCGCTTCGTTCGTATCCGCGTCGAAGCCTTGGGTGCCGACCGGCACGGGGAACACCAGGTCCTCGCCGCCCTTGCCGTATTGGTCCTTTCCGCGACCGTGCTCGCCGCTCTCGGCCTCGAGCTTGTGCGACAGAGCCACGTCAAGCAGGGTGGTCTTGCCGTCGTCACCGACGAAGATGACGTCCCCCCCTTTCCCGCCGTCTCCACCGGATGGCCCGCCGTGCGGCTCGTACTTCGCACGGCGGAAGGCCACGCACCCATTGCCGCCGGACCCAGCGACAATTTTGACTTTGCACGAATCGACGAATTTCACGGCGGATCGCGCGGGTCTAGCACAGGCTCTCCCAAGCGCGGCCCGCCGTGCTCTTTTCGGCTACATGCTGAGGGCGCCGGTACGCAGCAAGTAGGCGAACTTGGCGCGCTGCTCGGCCTTGAGGAGCGAATGAATGCGCCCGATCGCCCGCGCCACCGCGCCTTCGAGCCGTTCGGTGCTCTTCACGCGCTCGTCGGACGCGGCTTTCGCCTTGGCCTCGTCGAACGTCTCGGACGCTACCGCGTCTGCGAGCGCCGACGTCGTACGCCGGTGATCCACCGCCGCCTGCGCGCGCTCCGTCTTCAACTCGTTGAGCACCGTCGCGAGCTCCGTCACTTGCGCATCGTCGAGCTCGAGCTTGAACGCCAGGAAGCGCAGAGGCCTCCGCACGCCGAACCCACCGAGCCCGAAGTAGTCGCCGTGACCCTCGCCACCACCGTGGCCGTGCCCGTGACCCTCGCCAGGGCCGTGTCCATGGCCATCGCCGTGGTCATGCGGGCCGTGACGCCCGCCGTGTCGACCGGGGAAGCCGCGATGGCCTCCGAACCCGCCCGGGCCCGCGAACGAGCCACATTCCACACCGTCGTCGCAAGACGCGCGCCTATGCGCGTGCCACCATGCCACCAAACCAGGATGCATTTTCGTAACCTCTCGCCGGGGCTCTCGCTCCCAGCGGGCAAACCGGCGTGGCCCGAAGGCCGCGCTGGACGCGGGCACAACGCCTCGCGCAGTTTCAGTGTGTATCGGCCGAAGCGCCTGTCAACGGGGTGTTCGGACGAACGTGCGGTCGCGTGACCGCCGAGCGAAGCGCGAGCGCCCCGAGAACGCCGAGCGGGATCGCGATGGCCAGCGCGAGAAGAATATGCCTCGTGCTTTTCGGGAGCGTCCTCTTCGCAGGGGCGCTTGCGGGCACCTTCGCCGCGGCTCGCCCCCCCGCCGTGTCGCGACCACTCGGCTTCGGCCGCACCGTGGTCACCGCCGCCGGCGGGGTCGTAATACCTTGCTGCTTGGCGAGCGCCGCGAGGAGGTCTTCGTGCGCGACGAGGCCGAGGTCGATGAGGGCGCGCCCGAGCAGAACGCCGGTCTTCTGGTGAACGTCGAGCGCGCGGTCGAGATCGGCCTGCGTGATGAGCCCATCGGCGACCAGGATCTCGCCGAGACGCCCCTTCGGCCGGACGAGCGACTGGCCCGATCGATCGGCCGGAGCGAAGGGTGCGAGGGCCTGCGCGAATTCGCGCATGCTCTGGAAGCGCTCTGCGGGGTCGCGCTTGAGCGCCTGCAGCATCACCCGGGCCAGGTCGCGCGGCAGGTCGGGCCGGAGCTCGAGAGGCCAAGGAATCGGGTCCGAGAGTACCCGCGCGATCACCGCGGTCGCCGCGCCGGTGAACGGCGGCCGGCCCGTGAGGAGCTCGAACAGAATGATACCGAGCGACCAAACGTCGCTCCGTGCATCGGCGTCGCCGGCGGAACGCAGCTGCTCCGGCGCCGCGTAGCAAGGCGTCCCAAAGTATGCGTGCGCTTGTGTGATGCGACCGCTCTCGTCGTCTTCGGTGATCTTCGAGATGCCGAAGTCGAGCAGCTTCATGAGCGGGCGGTCCCCCGAGCGGCTCCGGCACACGAAGAGGTTCGCGGGCTTCAGGTCGCGATGCACGATGCCGAGCGAATGCGCTTCGCTCATCGCGTCGGTGACTTGCAGGACGATGTCGACCGCCTGCTCGACCGGCATCGGACCGCTCGCCTGCAGCGCGGCATCGAGGTCGAGCCCTTCGAGATACTCCATCACGATGTAGGGAAGGCCGTTCGGCAGCGTGTCGACGTCGACGATGCGCGCCGTATGCACGGAGCGAAGCTGCGCGGTCGCGCGGGCCTCCCGCTCGAAACGTGCGAGCACTTCGGAGAACTCGGGAATGTCGGGCCGGAGCACTTTGATCGCGAGCCGCTGCCGGAGGCGCAAGTGAAGCGCCTCGAACACGACCGCCATCCCGCCCTCGCCGAGGGTGCGCACGACTTCGTACTTGCCGGCGATGATCTCGCCCGCCTTGGGTAAGGCCGCATCGCGGGGGCGCCCCGAGACCCGCGACGATCGGCTCGATGCCGGCCCTCGGGAATCGCGAGAGTACGCGCGCGCTCGTGTCATGGACCAACGGTGGGAACGGGCGATCCGCCGTCTTCCTTAAGGGCGGCCGTAGGCGGGCGCCTCCGTGGCGGTGCAGCCGCCCCGTGCGGGAAACCCTCAGATTCGAATACGTTTTTTCAGCGCGGCAAGGTCGTCTTCAACGTCGCTTCCGCCCGAGGCGCCGCCCGGTCCCGTTTGGCCCGTTTGGCGCTCGAGGTCACGAAACTTGGCTTCGAGGTCTTCTGCCTGCTTGCCGCGGCCGAGCGCGTCTTCCACCTCGGCCATGGCCGCGCCCTGGGCCTCGCGCCCTTCGATCTTCTCTTCCATGCGCCGAAAGTTCTCGAACGCGCTCGATCGCCCTTTCGCACCGAGCGATTCGGAGCCCCCCTGCGATTGCACGGCGCGGGCGGCGATCGTGCCTTTTCGCAACCGCAGGACGCCGAGCTTCTGCTTCATGCGCTCGAGGTCGTCCTTCATGCGCAAGGCGACATCACGCTGCTCGGCTCGGGCCTTCTCTACGTTCTCGAGCTCGGCCGACACGCGCTTCTTTTGCTTTAGCGCCTCGCGCGCGAGCTCCTCGTCGCCGCTCTTCAGCGCCAGCTCGGCGCGCTTGTCCCAGCGCTCGGCGTCTGCCCGCATGTCGTCGGACTTCTTTCGGAGCTGCTTTTCGGCCGCCACCGCTTGAACGACTTCCTGCTGGCCGGCTTTCACCTGTTCGTCCATCTCGTCGAGATTGAGCTCGATGAGCTTTCGGTCGTCCTCGGCTTTCTCGAGCAGCGCGTTCAGGTTGCTCTGAATCACTTTCCCCATGCGATCGAAAATGCCCATGGCTCTCCCGACAACCTAACACGTCTCCTCCACGCCGCCGGGACGCGGACCGGCGCTACGGTGATCGGCGGTGACCGCCGGTACGGTCCAGGCGCAACATGTGCGAGCCGGGTAGCCATTTGTCGTCGAGCCCTGCACGAACGACACGAACGAGAAAAGGCGCTGCCCAAGCTCTCGCGCTGGCGTGCCCTGTCCCGGTAGAGTGATGGATGATGAGTGAGAGCTGGCATCGCGCGGTGGCTCGCGCGCTGGCCGTCCCAGCGCTGAGTGAGGATCTCGCCGCCTTCGAGATCGAGTTCGGACGGGTGCGCGAGGTGGTCGTTTACGTCCTCGAGCTCGCACGTGCGCATCGGCTGCCCGCGTCGGGGAACGTCGTGGGCGACGACGTGTGGATCGTCTTCGGGCAGGCCCGTGCGCGCTTCACGCTGAACCGCCGCGAGGGCGTACTGCACGTCCGTACGATGCGGATCGACCAGCGCCTTGCATGGAGCATGGAGCTCCGCGGCGTCGTGGACGCCAGCCGCCGGCCTTGCGACCTCAAGGCCCTCGCGAGGGGCGCGATGAACGAGCTCATCGCGCAGTGGCAAACGGAGAAATCGCCGACCGTTCCCTCGACGGCACGCGAATACGAAGACGAGCCCACGAAAGGATGATGCGAGCATGCCGACGTGCAAACAATGCGGCGACGAGGCTGACACGCTGGTGAGCGTGAAGGTGGCCGGCAAGTCGAAGAAGCTTTGCGAGGACTGCGCCGACCGCGCCCGCGAACAGGCGGAGGTCGCCGAACAGAGCGAAGCCGTCGTTCAGAACATGATGGGCTTCAAGGGACGCCGGTAGCGGCGCCGTCCGCCCGCTGCGTCCCCTGCGCCGGGCCACGGAGCGGGCCGGCAGCACCTGTCGCTGGAGAGCTGTCCCTCAGCAGCCGTCCGGCCCGCAGACCGCGCCTTCGGCGGCGCTCGTCTCGCTTCGCGCCGCCCAGGCGTCGTTCAGCGCGCGCAGCACCACGTCGGCAGGTTGGGCTCCGGAGAGCGCGTACTTCTGGCCGAGCACGAAGAACGGGACGCCGTGGATCCCGAGCGCGCGCGCCTGTTCTTCGTCGGCCCGCACGTCGGCCGCGAACGCGTCGCTCGCCAGCACGTCGGCCACCTCGGCTCCATCGAGGCCTGCCTCGCCGGCGAGCCGCGCCAGCACCGCGGGGTCCGACACGAGCGCCCCCTCGGTGAAGTACCCGCGCATCAGGCGCTCCTTCACGGCATTCTGCACGCCGACGCCCTTGCTCGCCGCCAGGTGGAGCACGCGGTGCGCGTCGAACGTGTTCGCGGGCTGCACGCGATCGAACGCCATCGTGAGCCCGTCGCCCTTCGCCACTTGCGTCAGCTGCTGGATCCGCGCCTGCGCCTGCTGGAGCGACATCCCGTACTTCTGGGCGAGGCGCGCCGCGTGGGAGACGCCGTCGTTGCGCGACGGTGGCGCCGACGGATCGAGCTCGAACGAGTGCCACCTCACCGAGACGGAGCCCGCGTGCGCGAACCGCTTGAGCGCCGCTTCGAGGCGGCGCTTGCCCACGTAGCACCAGGGGCACGCGATGTCGGACCAGACGTCGACCGTGAGCGCGGACGTTGCCATGACGAACCTACCCTCGATTCATGATGTGTACGGCCTGCCCCAACGCGTGCAAGCTCGCTTCCATCAGGCCTTCGCCGAGCGTCGGGTGCGGGTGCATCGTGAGGCCGATGTCCTCGAGGAACGCGTGCATTTCGAGCGCCAACGCGCCTTCGCTGATGAGGTCCGTCGCTTCCGGGCCGACGATGTGGATGCCGAGGACTTCGTGCGAGTTCTTGTCCGCGACGACCTTGATGAAGCCGTCGGTCTCGTTCACCGCCATCGCCCGGCCGAGAACGCTGAAGGGGAACTTGCCGATGCGGACCTCGATCCCCTTCTCCTTCGCCTGCAGCTCGCCGAGGCCCACGGTGGCGATCTCCGGGTCGGTGAAGATGGCCGCCGGGATGGCGACCCAGTCCTTCGCGGCCTTGTGGCCCGCGATCACCTCGGCCACGACCTCTCCTTCTTTCGTCGCCTTGTGCGCGAGCATCGGCAGGCTCGAGCAGTCGCCGATCGCGTAGATCCCGGGCACGTTCGTCTGACCCGTGGCGTCCGCGGGGATGAACCCCCGGTCGACCTTCACGCCAAGATCCTCGAGGCCCAGCCCCGCGCCGTTCGGTCGCATGCCGACCGCCACCAGGACGACGTCCGTCTCGATCGTCTCGGTC
>DATHQY010000351.1:0-6551 GCA_035482215.1 Polyangiaceae bacterium
GTTCGAGTCGCCACGCTCCGTCGCTACCGCGCAGGATGGTAGCCGCCGGGTGGTCCTGCGTGGGGAGCGCCAGCATGTCTCCGTCGAGAAACAGCGGCGCGAAGTCCCCGTCGAGGGGCACGACCATGGGCCGCGGGGGCGAGTCGTCCACGAGCTCCCAGGACTGGTCCGCGTGGCCGAACGCGATGCGCGAGCCGGGGGTCAGCGCGATGGCCTGCCCCGGCTTGAGCGGCGTGTCGTTGACGATCGTGCCGTTGCGGCTGCCGAGATCGCGCACTTCCCATGCGCCGCCGACCCAACGAATGGTCGCGTGCTGGGCCGAGACGAACGGGCTGTCGAGGCGGAGCGCCGCGCGCTGCGAGCGGCCGACGAGGTGGTCGGCTTCGAGCACCGTGTACGCACCGCGGGCGGATTGACGGAGCAGCGCCATGAGACGAGCCCCAATCTACACCCGTTCGGTTTCGCTCATCGCTTGCCGCGCAGGTCCGCCTCGACGCCGTCGAGCAACGTGTCGGCCCGCCCTTCGTCGATGCCGAGGCCCTCGGCGAAGCGGCTCAGCGTTTCGTTTTCCTCGTCGGCGATCGCGTTGTCTGCGAAGGCAATCGCGGCCGCCAGGACGAACGCGACTTCGGCCCGCGCGGGATCGTCTCGCAGCTGGTCGACGACTTCGGCCAAGCGCGCGTCCCGGCCGAACTCCGCGACGCTGCGGCTCGCCGCGTCGAGCATCGCTTCGATGTGCGCGGACGGCACCGCGTCGTCCGAAAGGTTCCGGAGCGCGCCTTTCAGCACGTCGCGCTCGTTGTTCGTGATGTGCCCGTCCGCGGACATCATCAGGTACATGGCTTCGCACAGCGGCCCGTACTCCGTCGTCGTCGCGAGGAGGGCCGCGGCGTCGGGCGAGAGCTTCTGCATGTTCGGGAGGACGAGCGACGGCCTCTGGCCTCGCTCGCGCAGTTGATCGCGCAGCCGCGCGAGCGTCGAATTCGATAGCCAGATCATTTGCCGTTCCTCTCCCTCGCGCGGGGCGTCAATCGTCGAATTTGAACAAGTCTTCCAGGTCGCCCTTCGTGAGCTTCTTCGCGCCGCCGATGTCCTCCGCGAGGACCGCCCCCACGAGCTCGCGCTTCTTCTCGCCGAGCTCGATGATCTTTTCTTCGATCGTGCCTTTGGCGATGAGGCGGTACGTCGTGACGACCTTCGTCTGCCCGATGCGGTGCGCGCGGTCGGTCGCCTGGTCTTCGACCGCGGGGTTCCACCACGGGTCGAAGTGGATGACCGTGTCGGCGGCCGTGAGGTTCAAGCCGCTGCCGCCCGCCTTGAGCGAGATGAGGAACACCGGCGGGCCGTTCTCGTGCTGGAACGTCTCGACCACGGACTGGCGGTCCTTCGTGCTTCCGTCGAGGTACGCGTAGCGAACGCCGTCTTCGTCCATCGCGCGCTTGATCAGCTGCAGCATGCTGACGAACTGGCTGAAGACGAGCACCTTGTGTCCGCCCGCGATGCTCGTCTGGATGAGATCGCGGAGCGCCACGAGCTTGCCCGAGTCTTCGTCGCCGAACTCGCGCGGCAGCCCCAGGAGGCGCGGGTCGCACGCCGCCTGCCGAAGCCGCGTGAGGCCCGCGAGAATCTGGATGTGGCTCCGGCCGATGCCCTGCCGCTCGACTTCGCCCATGACCTGCGCGCGCACTTCTTTGAGCACGGCCCCGTAGAGCGCGGATTGCTCGCCCGTCATCTCGCAGAACTGATCCGCCTCGATCTTCTCGGGCAGGTCGCGCGCCACTTCGGACTTCGTGCGACGCAGAATGAACGCGTGGATCGTCGCGCGGAGCCGCTCGGCCGCGGTGCGGTCGCCCGCGTCGATGGGGCGCGAATACCGCTCTTCGAACTTCTCGAGCGGGCCGAGAAGACCCGGACTCACGAAATCGAAGATCGACCAGATTTCGCTCAATCGGTTCTCGATCGGCGTGCCGGACAGCGCGAGGCGCCGGTCCGCACGCAGGCGCTTCGCGGCGCGGGCCGTCGCGCTCAGCGGATTCTTGATCTGCTGCGCCTCGTCGAGAATCACGTAGCGCCAGGGGATCTCTTTCAGCATCTCCTCGTCGCGACGCAAGAGCGCGTAGCTCGTCACGACGACGTCCGCGTCCTCGAGCTCGTCCTGCCGCTCTTTGCGCTCGGCCCCGTGCCAGAGCGCGTGCCGCAGCGAGGGCGCGAACTTGTCCATCTCGCGGAGCCAGTTCGTGACGACGCTCGTCGGCGCGACGATGAGCGCTTTGAACGGCTTTCGGCGGCCTTCGATCTTCTCGTCCGCGGCCTTCACCGCGAGGAGCAACGCGAGGGTCTGGACGGTCTTTCCGAGACCCATGTCGTCGGCCAGAACGCCGCCGCTCCCGATCTCGTGGAGAAACCATAGCCAGTGAAAGCCCTGCTCCTGGTACGGGCGCAGGTTCGCTTTGAGGTTGCGCGGTTTTTTCGCGCCCTTGATCTCGTCGATGTCCTTCAGCTTCTTGAAGATGTCCTTCGCTTCGCCCGAGACGCTCGCACGCCCGACTTGCGCGAGCAGGTCTTCGACGCGGCCGGCCTGCGAGAGCGGCAAGCGCCCTCCGTTGCCACCACCCGTCGCGAGAATCTCGGCCTGGCGAAGGAGCACCTCGCGCACTTTCAACGGATCGAGCTTCGCGAACGAACCGTCCGCGAGCCGCACATACCGGCGCCCTTCGGCAAGGCAGCGCGCGAGCTCCTCCTGCGTGACGGCCACGCCTTCGCTCTCGAAATTGAGGCGCAGCGACAGCCAGTCGACGCCGCTCGACACGCGCGCGTTCGCCGTGAGCGCCTCGTCGCGAACGTTCACTTCGACCAGATCGTCCGGCACGAAGATGTCCCAGGTCTCCGGCAGCGACGCGATGCCTTCCGTCCAGAAGCGAATCGCCTCGTCGCCGCGCGCGACGAACTTGTTGCCGTCTTCCGCGGCCGAGAGACCCAGTTCTGCCAGCTTGCTCGCCGCGATTTGCTGCGCGGCGATGTCGCAGCGGATGCAGCGGGCGCGCTTGCCGCTTCCCGGCGCCGGCGGCTTCACGATCACGGGCAGCGTCATCCCGTCGGCGCGCACGTCGATCTCGACGTCTTCGTACGCCGCGCGCAAGCTCACTTGTGCTTCGGTGAGCGTGCCGCCCGCGGAGACGCGGAACGCCGGCACGAGGTCGACCACCTCGGCGACTTGCGAGAGGTCCGGCAGCTCCGCGCCGACTTCGAGCGCCACGCGCGGGAGGCCCTGCATGACGAGCTCCGGCAAACGCTCGACCGGCTCGGTAATCGCCGGCAGACGCAGGAGGCGACGCACGCCGGCCGGAGACACGCGGCGGTCGATCGGGCGCGCCCATCCCTCCTGCGCGTCCACGTACCAGCCCGGGCTGCCCTCGAACCAGGCGCCGCTCGACACGGTGAACCGCCGCGGATCGCCCTGCCGCTGGAACGACGTGCGCACGAGGATCGACGTCCCGTCGTTGGCGAGCTCCAGATCGAAGCGCGGTCGCAACGGCTCGTCGCCGAAGCGGAGCTCCATCATCTGCGGCTCGACGATGACGCGGCGGCCCCGCAAGAGCGGCAATAGATCGCTCGCGTCTTCGCCCCGCACGTCGATGCCGACGCGGCGCGGGCCCTGGTTTTCGAAGCGCGCGAGGAGCCGAATCGCATCGCGATCGGGCGTCGGGTGCTGGTCTTGCGCGAGGAGCAACGCACTGGGCAAGAGAGGAACGCGACCGTCCGGATCGAGGAGCGTGATCGTGAGCGCGCCCGCCGTGCTCTGCCCGTGCCCGACCTGTTTCACTTGCAGGCGATATTCGATTTGCTTCGGGGCCGGGGGCATCGGCTCCGGCATCCACGCGTCGACGCCCGACGCGACCGATGGGCCGGTGGTCGGCGGAACGAGTCCCCGCGCGGAGAGGGCCGCGTGCTGCGCGGCTTTCATCGCGCGAGCCCGCGCCCGTTTGCTGCGGCGCCCTTCACCGTCGACGCCTGCCACATGCACCGTTCCTCCGTGGACCGTGTAATGCACACCGTTCTGCGCCGGTGCAGCGGCCGCCGGGCGAGGTTGCGCCCCCCGCGCTTGATCGCGAAGCGCGATGAGAAGCGCGGCGACGTGCTTGCAATGGCCGCCGTTGCTCGAGGCGTAAGCGGGGCAGGTGCAACTCGAGGAAAAGCCATTCGGTGTGAGCTGGAGCGTGACTCGGTACGGGTCGGCGTCGGTGCCGCGGACGTTTCCGCGTGCTCCCGCATCCTCGATCACGATGTTTTCGACCGCGTGCCGGCGCACGTAATCATAGCCGCGGAGATACGCGCGGGCCCCCAGCAGGCGGCGCAGCGCTCGATCATTGAGTGTGGAGAGTGCCTCGGTAAAAGGTGATGCCAAAGACATGACGCACGCGCCAAGCGTGCCCTTTCCGTTGCTCGACGTATTTTTTGCGGGGTGGCCGTGGCCTCTGGGAAGGGAGGACGGTATGCCGGAGAATGCTGCGCGTTCGCGCGAAGCTGTTGCGACAGCCGAGACCGGCGGCAGCGCCCGGACCCTTCTGCGATTCGGGCCTCTCGGCAACGGCTTGGTGCCGTGTCGACGCCGAGAGCGTGCGAGATCGCGCTACTGCTCCGTAGCACCGGTCTTCCCGTTTCGCAATCGTTTCACTCCTACGGGCACGGCGGAGTCGGCGCCGCGCCCCTCCGCCGGTTGGCCTGGCGCTTGGAGAGGCGGCCGCCGAGCGCCCGGCGAGGCGCTTGAGACGCGCGCGGTTCGGCGATACGACGGCAGCCGCGCATGCGTCTCGATGGTCTCCTCGCCGCCGCCGCCGCCGCCGCCACGGCGGTCGCCGCCGGGCTTTGGGGTTCGCTCGCCGCCGCCGGGCCCGTGTGCGCGCTTGTCGTTCGGATGCGCGTCGCGCCGCTCGCGAGACTCGTCGCGTTCGGGTGTGCAGGCGCGCTCGGCGCCGGGTGCGCGGTGACGGTGGCGGGCAACTTGGATGATCGCGAAGCGAATCGTGTTTTCGTCGCGCTCGATCGGGCGAATATCGACGCCACGAAAGAGGCTGACCCGTCGGCCGAAGGCAAGTGGCGTATCGATGTCACGCGGGACGATGTGCCGCGCGCCCTGGCGGCGATGCGCGAAGAGCAATTGCCGCGGCCCGAGCCTGCCAGCGTCCTCGATGCGCTGACCAAGGGGTCGCTCGTTCCGAGCGAGGCGACGGAGCGCGCCGCGCTCGTGGCCGGCACCGCGGGCGACCTCGAGCGATCGCTCGAGGGTATCGAGGGCGTGCTCCGCGCGCGGGTGCATCTCAGCGTCCCACCGTCGGACTCGCGCCTCGAGTTGACCGGGCCCGCACCGGCGCGCGGGAGCGCGAGCGTGTTGATCGAGCATCGCGGAGCAACGCCGCCGCTTACCGCCGACGCGGTGGCGCGGCTCGTCGCGGGAGGCGTCGCGGGTCTTATCCCGGCCGACGTGTCCGTCGTCATGCTCGCGCGCGACGTTCCGAGCCCGGCGAGCGCGTCCGGCGGGATCGGCATGGGGCACGTCGGTCCCATCGCGGTCGCGCGCACGTCACTCCGCGTGCTTCAAGCGTCTCTCGTGGCGCTCATCGCGGTCGTGGCGGTGCTCGCGGCGTCGACGCTCGTCTTCTATTCGCGATGGGCGCGCGTCCGCGCCGAGCTCACGCGCGAGACGTCGCGTGAAGCCACCGCCCGTTGAGTCGAGGTCCGTCGATGCGTCTGGCGACGAGAGCGGCGAGCATGGGACTGGTCGCGTTGACCGCGGCGGCGCCGTACGGCGCCTCCGCGTGCTCGCGGTCGACCGACTCCCCTGCCGCGGGCCACGAGCCCTCCAGCGACTCGGCCCCGGCACCGATGCCCACAACCGGGAACGGCCTTACGGACAGCCCGGCGGCGGCGTCCGCGCGCGCACCGGCCGTCGCGACGCGACCCGAGCCGACGCGCGCCACGGTCACGCTCGTCGACGCCGGCAGGCCCCCACGCAAGCGCTGCCGGTATTCGTTTCGGGTCGAGCCGAAACCGCAAAAAGAGGCGCTCCACCTAGAGCTCCGGACGACGCTGTCGCAAGGCGTCGGCGACGCCGGTACGGCCGACATCACCCTGCCGCCGGTGAGCATCGTCATCGCGGTCGAACCCCAGAACGTGTCGGCGGACGGCGACCTCCTCACGTATGCGTGGCACGTCGTCCGCGCAACGTCGTCGCCGGGGTCCTCGCCGGCGCAGATCGCCGAGGGCATGCGCGCGGAAGTGGCCGCGGTCGAGCACCTGTCGGGCGCGGGCATCGTCGATTCCCAGGGCATTTCGCGCGGCGTCACGACCGATCCCGAGGACGCGGACGCGTCCGGCCCGCGCGCGCACGCCGCGGCCGAGGCCACCGGGCAAATGGTCGAGCAGATCCGCCAGACGCTCCGCGATATGGCAGCGCCGTTTCCCGCCGAGGAAGTGGGCGCAGGCGCGCGGTGGACGAAGGTGTCCGAGCTCGTGTCGAAGGAGGCGGTCCTCACGCAGAGCGACGCCTTCAC
>DATHQY010000352.1:0-9047 GCA_035482215.1 Polyangiaceae bacterium
TCGTCGCTTTCGTCGGTCTCGTCGTCGCCGGTGCCCGTCGTGTCGCCGGACGTGGACTGGGCTCCGCTCGTGCCGGTGGTCGACCCCGAGCTTGAACCGGAGGCCGCGCTCCCGTCCATGTCGCCCGACGGGGGCGTCACGCATTCGCCGTTCGCGCATGTCAGTCCGCTGGCGCAATCACTGAAACGGAGGCACGCGCCGTCCGAAGTGGCATCGCACGCGAGCAGCACCCGCGCCGCGATCCAGATCATCGCGAACGCCGTCGCGAGCCTCACGACCGCCGCGCCGCTGGAGGACGGGACCGACGGGTCTCTAGAGGTCGACACGGAAGCCTCCCTGAAATCGAAGTTCCCAGACGACGGTACCGTCGGGTAGGTCCGAGCCGAGGAAATAGAAGTCCGCCTCGGGACCGAGCGTGATCTGCGCCTTCTTCCCCAGGGGGAGGCGGTAGGTGACACCCCCGACCACTCCGTAGAGCGACGAAGGCGCGAGAATGCCGATGATGCCCGCATCGAAGAAGATGCGGTCGCTCGCCGCGCGTGCATACCGCAAGTCGGCGCCGACGCTGCTCCGTGGCTCGAGCTCGGCGTCGAGCGCGACTTCGAAGATGTCGTCGGGAAATTCGTCGATGCGGACGTCGCCGCCCAGGCGCAGACGCGTCCGGGTCCTGTAGGGCCCGACGCTGCCCCCCTCGATTCCCGATGACACGGCGCCGGTTGCCCCGATGAGGTACTGCTGTGCGTGCGCCGGGATCGGCTCCGTGAGGCTGCACGCGAGGGTGACGGCGGCGAGCGCGATCCGGAAGAACGCACGCGTCATCGTTCCGTTTCCCCGGGCTTGCGCGGGGCTCTCTTCTCGGCGGCGGCTTCGCCTTCTTCGGGCGCGGGCTTCGCTGCTTCCGCGGGCTTCGCTGCTTCCGCGCTCTGCCCTTCGGCGGCGGCGGGGGCCTCGTTGCCGTCCTTGTTGTCCTCCGCAGCCTCGGCGCTGCCCGCCGCGGCCGGGTCGGTCCCCTGGATCGGCATTGCCGTCACGACGAGGTCCACGCGGCGGTTCTGCTTCCGGCCTTCGTCCGTGTTGTTTTCGGCGACCGGTCGGTATTCCGCGTACCCGGCGATCGAAACGCGCGTCTTCGGCAACCCCGAATCGACGAGCACTTGCATGACCGTCTCAGCGCGCGCGGTCGAGAGCTCCCAGTTCGAACGGTACCGGCCCGAGGTGACCGGCCGGTCGTCCGTGTGGCCCTCTACCCGCACTTCGAGGTTCGTGCGCGCGTTGATCTCGGGGGAAATTAGCTTGAGAATCTGCGTTGCCGTCTCTTTCACGCGCGCGTCGCCCGTGTCGAAGAAGAGGTTCTCCGGGAGGCGCAGGACGAGCTGATTGCCCACCCTCAGGATCTGCAGGCCCTTGAGTGCGTCCTTCTGCGAGAGGGCTCGCAGCGTCGACCGCAGGCCGTTCATCTCGATGAGGCCCTGCTCTTCGGTCGTCGTGTCCTTCTGCTCGTCGTCGGTGCTCGTCCCGCCGGCGAGGACGCTCTCGCCGCTCATCGGGAAGACGTCGAGCCCGACGGCCTTGGAGAAGGCTTCCGTGAAGTGGCCGAGCTTCTTCGTGTCGACCTGGGAGACGGCGAACATGACGACGAAGAACGCGAAGAGAAGCGTGATGAAGTCCGCGTAGCTGATCAGCCACCGCTCGTGGTTGACGTGCTCCGGGTGCTTTTTCTTGCGGGCCATGGCTTACGTCGCGCTGGCTTCGTTCAACTGGCCAGCACCTTTCTTCTTGTCGCCGTGAGCGTTGTGGACGAACTCGGAGAGACGCTCGCGAACGAGCTTGGGGTTCGTGCCTTCCTGAATCGCGAGGACGCCGGTGAGCATCATTTCCATGATCTGCACTTCGTCGCGCACCTGCATCTTGATGCGGCCGGCCATCGGCAAAAAGATGAGGTTCGCGATGGCGACGCCGTAGATCGTCGCGACGAACGCCGCGGCGATGCCTTCGCCGACCGCCGCGATGTCGCTCAAGTTGCTCATGACGTGAATCAGACCGAGAACGGCGCCGATGATGCCCACCGTCGGCGCGTAGCCGCCGCCAGCTTCCAGCACTTTCGCGGCGTCCTCGCCGTGTTCTTCCTTCTGCCCGATCGTGATTTCCATCGTCGATCGCAGGGACGTGGAGTCCGACCCGTCGATGGCCATCATGAGCGCCTTGCTCAAGAAGGGGTGCGACGCCTTGGCCGCCACGCTCTCGAGAGCGAGGATGCCGTCGCGCCGTGCGCGGTTCGCGTAGTCGACGATCTCGTCGACGAGCTTCGCGCCATCGACCGCGGGCTTCTTGAAGAGCCGCCCGACCGCGCCGACCGCGCCGCCGACCGTCGCGAAGGGGAACTGCACGACGATCGCGCCGATGGTGCCCCCGATGACGATGATGGCGGCCGACAGGCCGAGCATCGAGGCGAAGTGGCCGCCTTCCATGGCGTTGCCGCCGATGATGCATCCGAGGGCGATGGCGATTCCGATGAGCGCTCCGAAGTCCATCAGAAGCCTCCGCGCGAACGATTCAGACCGGGCACTTCACTCAGACGGCGCTGCGCAGGGATGCTGCCGACGCGCGGCGGGTCGCCGTCCAGCGGGAGCGGGATGGGATTGCCCTCGCCGCTCCGCACGCGTCGCCGGTACTCGACGACGAGCTCGATAAGCACTTCGAGCGGTTCGCGAACGATGATCTTCTCGCCGCCGATCAGAAAGAGCGTCGTATCCGGCGTCATGTCCACCCAGCCGATGTGGTCCGGGTTGATGGCGACGACGTTGTTGTTCAGACGGGTCAACTTGATCACGGGAGCTCCTGCATCTCGTCTCGTTCGCACTCGCGAGGAGGGAACCGCACGGTTCGCGGTTTCGCCGTGAGGGGAGCAACGGTCACGCCAACTCCGTTCGTAAGCTGGCACGACTCGTGATGGGGAGTCCTCGCGTCATGCGGATTCTCGGCAGCGTCGAACAACTGCAAGCGGGGCTCGACTACCACCTCGCGCGACACAATCTGTTGACCGCGAACCTCGCGCACGTCGACACCCCCGGCTACAAGCCGCTCGACCTCGAACGCACGAACGCCGCGGGCAGCTCGTTCGAGGGCGAGCTCCACGCAGCGCTCGCGACGACGAATCCGGGCCACATCGGGCCGCATGCCTCGGCGAACGGCGAGTCCTTCAAGGTCGTGACCGACGCCTCCGCGCAAGCGACGGGCACCGACGGAAACGCAGTGAGCCTCGACCGCGAGGCCGTGAAAATCGCGACCAACCAGCTCCGGTACGACACGCTCGCATCGCTCGTGCAGAACGAGCTCTCCGGCCTCTCGTGGGCCGCCAACGACGGGAAGAGCGGATGAGCAAGCCGTATTCGGTCAGCGGCGTTTACAGCGCCATGGAGCTCGCCGCGTCCGGCCTGACGGCCGAGCGCGGGCGTATGAACGTCATCGCGAGCAACCTCGCGAACGCTCGCACCACCCGCACCGCGAACGGGACGCCCTACCAGCGCCTCGACCCGGTTTTCACGGCCACCGAGGTCGCGCCGACGAGCAGTGATCCCGTACTTCGCGCAATGCGCGAGGTGCAGCTCACGGGCGTCCAGCCGGACACGACGCCGGGCGAGATGGTGTACGACCCCGGTCACCCCGACGCGAATACGCAGGGTTACGTCCAGTACCCCAACGTCAACGTCGTGACGGAGATGGTCAATCTGATGACTGCTTCGCGGGCTTACGAGGCCGGCGTGACCTCGATTGAGTCGCTCAAAGCGATGGCACGATCCGCGCTCAAGATCGGGACGTAGGGATGATCATCGCCCCGATCGAATCCGCGCCTCTCACCTTCTCGTCGGAGGGCGTAGACTCCATCGCCCCGACGATGGGGGGGACCGAGGCAACGGGCGCGTCGGGAACGTCCGCGGTCGACTCGTTCGGCGCGGTCCTGGGCGGCGCGCTCCAGGAGGCGAACCAGGCGGACTTCAACGCGAGCCAGAAAGTGCAAGCGCTCGCTTCGGGCGCGATGGACGATCTCCACGGTACGATGATCTCGGTCAAGGAAGCCGACATCGCGCTGAAGCTCGTCGGCTCGGTGCGCACCAAGATTCTCGACGCCTTCCAGGAGCTGTGGCGAACAAGTGTCTGACCCCAAGCCCGCCGGTACCCCGGCCACCCTGACGAGCATGCTCCCGGCGCCGGTGCGCGATGCCCTCGCGCGCGCCAGGCAGATCTTCTACGCCTTCTCGCGGCCCGCGCGGGTGATGTTCATCGCGACGACGGCGCTGGCGCTCGCCGGTGCGGCCCTCATCGCGTTCAACAAGGCCAACGAACCGTACACGACGCTCTTCTCGCAGCTCGATCGCGACGACGCCGCCGCGATCGCGGCCAAGCTCAAGGAGCTGAAGGTCGAATACCGCATCGAGGGCGACGGCGCCGCGATCGACGTACCGGAATCGAAGGTGCACGAGCTTCGCCTCGAGCTTGCGGGCGCGGGCTTGCCGCACGGCGGCGGCGTCGGGTTCGAGAGCTTCGACAAGATGCGCCTCGGCGCCACCGACTTCGAGCAGCGCGTCCTTTACCGCCGCGCGCTCGAGGGCGAGCTCACACGCACGATCGCGACGATCGGCGCCGTCGAGTCGTCCCGCGTTCACCTCGTCCTCCCCGAGAAATCGGTCTTCGTCACCCGCAGCGAGCCGGCGTCCGCGTCGATCGTGCTTCGCCTCCGTTCGGGACGCGCGCTCGGTTCGTCCGAAGTCGCCGCCATCGTGCACCTCGTGGCTGCGGCGGTGCCGGGCCTCGAGCCGGATCACATTGCCGTCGTCACGACCGACGGCATCGTGCTCCACAAGCCGCGCAAAGGGTCCGGCGGCGACGACGACCTCGGCGGCGACGACGACGCGCGCTCGGCGGCGCGCTCCTACGAAGGCTCCGTCGAAGACCGCGTGCGGGCAATGCTCGAGAAGGTGGTCGGCACCGGCCACGCCGACGTGCGCGTGACCGCGGAGATCGACTCGGCCCGCGTGGAGCACCTCGAAGAGCACTTCGATCCCAGCAAGTCGGCCCTGCGCAGCGAGGAGCAGTCGACGGAACACGCGGGCGGCGACGTCGGGGGCGAATCGGTCGCGGGCGTCCCGGGCGCCGAGAGCAATCTCCCGGGCGGCGCGGGCCGCGGAAGTGCGGCCAAGCCGGCTCCGTCGGCTTCGGCTTCGGCCGCGGCTTCCGCTTCCGCCGCACCTTCCGCCGCACCGGCCCCTCCGAGCGCGGTCGCCGCCGGCAACGTGCGCGAATCGCATACGCGCAACTTCGAGATCGACCACGTGTCCGAGAAGCGCGTGAGCGTCGGCGGCGCACTCAAACGGCTCACGGTCGCGGTCGTCCTCGACGGCGTGCGCGCCGGCAAGGGAACCACGCCCCTTTCGACCGAAGAGATGAGCAAGCTCGCGCTCCTCGTGAGGAGCGCCGCCGGCGCGAGCGACGCGCGCGGCGATGTCGTCACGGTCGAATCCATTCCGTTCGTCGACTCGCTCGACAGCACGGCCGATGCTGCGCCCGTCGCGGTCGCGCCCCTCACGCGCATCCAGATGGCCAAACGCTACGGGCCGTACGCCGCGGGCGTCCTCGTGCTCGTCGTCGTCGTCGTCGTCGGCGCGCGGCGCGGCCGTTCGAAGCGCCCCGTGCCGGCCACCCCGGTTCTGGAGCTCGCGGCCGCGCAATCCGGACAGTCTGCGCCGGCTCTCGAAGCTGCCCCCTTCCCGGCGCTCGATTCGGGGGATCTCCGCACGCGCGCGCACTCGCGTGCCGCGCAGGATCCCGCGACCGCCGCGCTCGTTCTCCGCGCCTGGCTCGGGACGTCCGCGCCCGAGCCGCGCGAGTCCGCCAAGGCGTGACACCTGCTCGTTCGGTCAACGGGCATCACCCTTGCTCTAGGTAGGCTCGTGAGCACGACCAATGCCGAGAAGGCGGTTCTCTTTCTCCTCTCGCTCGACGAGCAAGTCGCGGCGAACGTCGTCCGGGAGCTCGGCGAAGTGGAGCTTCGCAAGCTCCGCGCGGTGGCCTCGACGATGCGGGAAGTGCCCGCGGGCGCGCTCGACGAAACGTTTCGCGATTTCCTCCAGCGCTCCGAGAGCGCCGTTGCCGTCCCTCGTGGGGGCCTGCCTTACCTGCGCCGTCTGTCGGCGGGCGCCGTGGGCGAGCAGCGTGCACGCGAGATCTTCGAGGACGGCGTAACGAGCCCCCTCGCGCGCCTCGAAGGCGCGCCAGCGGAGGACGTCGCCCTCCTTCTCGAGCGCGAGCCTCCGCAACTTGCCGCTGCCGTGCTCGCTCGTATCGACCCGACCAAGGCCGCCGAGATCCTGGGTGCGATGCCGCCCGACCGTCAAGCCACCGTCGTTCGCCATGTCGGAACGATGACGGAGCTTCCCGCCAAGGTGCTCGAGGACGTTGCGCAGGCTCTCGTGAACGAGCTGCCGGAGTCGGATGCTTCCACCCTCGTCAGCGTGGATGGCGTCGCCAAGGCCGCCGAGCTGTTGAACGCCGCGGGCCGTGCGACCGCCGACGGCGTGCTCCAGGCGCTCGAAGGCGATGACGCCAAGCTCGCCATGGATGTGCGCCAGGCCATGTTCACCTTCGAGGATCTGCGCCGTATCGATCCGAAGTCGATGCGCGAGCTCCTGCGTGAAGTCCCGAGCGAACGCCTTACGACCGCGTTGAAGGGCGCGTCGCAAGAGCTGATGAACGCGGTCTTCGGCGGCCTCTCGTCGCGCGCCGCGGAGCTCTTGAAGGACGACCTGTCGCTCCTCGGCAAGGTGAAAAAAACCGATCTCGAAGGCGCCCAGCGCGAGATCGTCGAAGCGGCGCTCCGGCTCGAAGCCGAAGGCCGCGTCGATCTCGGACGGGGCGGCGAATGAGCAAATCGAATCATGACGCGCTCGCCGTGAGCGTGTGGACTCCGGAGGTAACTGTGATCACGCGAAGGCCATCGTGGATGGCTCGAAAGATGTCGACGCGCCCGCCTGCGCCGGCGGCGCCCACGCCGATCCCGTCCGCCCCATCGGCCCATCCCCCGCCCGAGGCTACGGCGTCCGCGCCGTCGGCCGCCCCCGCGGCGCTGCCGGCGTCGGAGATCATCTCGATTGCGCCCGTCGTCGACATCATGGCGTCCACGGTGATCGCGCAGCTGTCGGACGACAACGCGGCGCTGCGGGCGCAAGTCGCCGAGATGGCGGCCGCGATGGCGCGCCTGCGCCGCCAGATCCTCGAAGCGAGCGAGGGCGAGCTCGTGCAGCTGGCGGTCGTCATCGCCGAACGCGTCGTCGCCCGCGAACTCGCGACGGAGCCCGACCTCGTCGTCCACTGGGCGCGGCAAGCGATCGACGCGCTCGCGGCGAAGGACGAAGTCGTGATCGCCGTCGCGAAGGACGTCGCGAGCGACGTCTCCCCGGAAGCGTGGGCCAAGCTTGGCGTCCCGCACGAGGTCCTCCAGGATGCGCAGCTCGCGCCCGGCGTGATCGAAGTGCGGACGCCGCAAGGCATCGTGCCGGTGAACGCCGAAGCCCGCCTGCAAGCCGTGGCGACCGCCCTCGGAGCCACCTCGTCATGAGCGACGTCCCGCCGCTGCGCGTGGACCTGGGCGCGCACATCCTGCGCGCGCGGGCGGCGGCGGGTCCCTGTCCCGAAGGGCGCGTGCGCGACGTCGTCGGCGTCCTCGTGGAGGTCGAAGGCCTCGTCGCGCCGATCGGCGGCCAGCTCGAGATTCGCACGCGCGACGCCAAGCTCGGTCTGGAAGTCATCGGTTTTCGCCAGGGCCGGCTCCTCGCGGCGCCGCTCGGGCCGACGACGGGCATCGTGCCGGGTGCCCGCGTGCGAACGACCCCCGAAGCCGACAAGGTCGCGGTCGGCGATGCCTTGCTCGGCCGGGTGCTCGACGCGTTCGGTCGCCCGCTCGACGGCCGCCCGATGCCGGAGACCGACGCGCGCGTCTCGCTCTACGAAGTGCCGCCGTCCCCATACACGCGCCGACCGATCCACACGCCGCTCGAGACGCGCGTGCGTTGCATCGACGCGATGCTGCCGCTCGGCCGCGGCCAGCGCGTGGGCCTTTTCGCCGGCACCGGCGTCGGCAAGAGCACGCTCCTCGGCATGCTCTGCAAGCACTCGGACGCGGAGATCATCGTCGTCGGCCTCGTCGGCGAGCGCGGGCGCGAAGTCGGCGACTTCGTGCGCGGGGCGCTCGGCGAGAAGGGTCTCGCGCGTTCGATCGTCATCGCGGCCACGGGCGACATGCCGCCCCTCGTGCGCGCGCGCGGCGCTCTCCGCGCGACCGCCATCGCCGAGTACTTTCGCGCGAAGGGCAAATCGGTGCTCCTCGTGATGGACTCCGTCACCCGCTACGCGATGGCGCTTCGCGAAGCGTCGCTCGCCGCGGGCGAGCCGCCGCTGACGAAGGGCTACACGCCCACGGTCTTCTCGGCGCTGCCCGCGCTCCTCGAGCGGACCGGCAACGACGCGGGTCCGGGATCGATCACCGCCGTGTACACCGTGCTCGTCGAAGGCGACGATCTGAACGACCCGATCGCAGACGCCGTGCGCGGCATTCTCGACGGTCACATTGTCCTCTCGCGCAAGCTCGCCGACCGGGGTCTGTTCCCCGCGATCGACGTCCTTCGGAGCGTCTCGCGTTTGATCTCGGACATCGCCAAGCCCGACCAGATCGACGCGGCCAACAAGGGCCGCGACGCGCTCGCCACGTACGCGGAGGCCGCCGATTTGATCCAGATTGGAGCCTACGTGTCCGGAAGCGACCCCCGCATCGACCTCGCGCGCCAGGTCGCGCCGCGCATCGAAGACCTCATTCGCCAGAAGCCCGAGGAGCCCATCGCCCGCGCGGCCTCCCTCGCCGCGCTGAAGACCGCCATCGGAGCGCGCTCGTGAAGCCCCGCATCCGCCGTGCGGCGAGGCTCGTCGAGATGGCCGAGAAAGCGGAGAACGCCGCGCGTGCGCAGGCCGCCGCAGCCGCGCAGGCGGTCAGCGACGCG
>DATHQY010000353.1:0-2207 GCA_035482215.1 Polyangiaceae bacterium
TTGATCGCGAGGGTGGGCGACGCCGTCTGCCGCGACGCGGGCACGCTGATCGACCAGTGGTTATTTTGGCAGATGAAGACGCACGGCACCCGCCAGACGCCGGCGAAGTTCATGGCCGCGTGGAAGTCGCCTTCGCTGGTCGCACCGTCGCCCAAAAACGCGACCGCAACGGCGCCCGTCTTGCGCGCGCGCATCGCCCAGGCGGCGCCGACGGCATGCGGCAACTGCGTTCCGATGCAAGAGGACCAGCTGACCTGATGCACGGCTTTGGCCGAATGGTGGCTCGGCATCTGGCGGCCCTTGAGAACATCAGCCGCGTTGCCGAAGACTTGGGCGAGAAACGCGCGCAGGGGAAACCCGCGCACGAGCATGACGCTTTGCTCGCGGAGCGCGGGAAACACCCAGTCCTCCTGGCCCAGCACGAGACCGGTGGCGATGGGGACGGCCTCTTGCCCCGTAGCCGCGCCGTAAAAGCCGATGCGCCCTTGGCGCTGCAGCGTGGTCATCCGCGCGTCGAGCAGGCGGAGGCGCCGCATCTCGCGATAGCCCCGGAGGAGAACGCCATGCGGCAGGCCTGGGTCGGTCGCCGGGTCCGCAGTCCCGTCATCGCGCAGCACACGAAGGAGCGCGATATCCGGGTCGTCGGCGTCGAACAAGGGAGAAGGAGCGCTCGGCCCCATCAGTCGCCCTCGGCGCCGTCCGGTTGCGCGTCGGCGTCCGAAACCGCGGGGTACGCGTCCCCTTCGCTGCCGGCGTCGTTGGAGGCGACGGTGGCGTCGACCCCGGCGTCCGCCGGGCGCCCCGCATCGGTCGCGATGGAGGCATCGTGTGCGGCGTCACCCTTGTCGACGTCGGCCCCGTCGACAGGGGATCCGTCGAGCCGCTCGGCATCGACCGATGCATCGAGGAGGCCGGACTCCGCGTCCGCCGCCGATGCGTCTTCGAACATCCCTCCGTCCTCCTCCGGAGGGGGCGGCAACGCGTTCGGACCGCAGAAGATCGGCACGGCATAGTCGTAGAAATCCGCGAACGAGCTCGCGAGGCACGCGGTATAAGCCCCTGCCTCGGCGTCCGTGACGGCCAGACAAGACTCCGCCGGGTAGGCGCACACGTTCGCCGCCGCCGCCGCGCACGCGTTGTAGGCCGCCAGCGTGCTCGGCTCGCTCACGTTCACCGGACAATTGGCCGCGCATGCCGCCCCCTCGCACGCCGCCTGCGCTTGCACACCCTTCGAGCACGAGAGAAGCGAGGGCTCGGTGAGCTCGATGCACCCCGCTACGTTGCTCTGGACGAGCGTTCCCGTGCTCACGAGCGGCCCGTACGCCGTCGCGCTGGCGCTCGTGACGATGCAGCTGGAGCAGCTCGCATTGATCGAGGCCTGGGTGAACGTGGCGCACGAGGCGGGAGACGAAGACGCTCCGAAGCACGCGTCGAAATACTGGCCGATCTGATCGTCCGTGCACGCGCCAATCACGGGGTTCGCGGAGTGGTAGTTGCCGCTAGGCACGAACGTCGCGACGTTCCCGGGAGTGCAAGCGCTCCCGTCGCCGGGCAGGCCGGTGATGGCGCCGTCGGGGCTCTGCCCGTCCGTGGGCCCGGTCGCAAACCCGCCGCCATTGTTCGACGAGACAGCTCCGCACCCGCCCGCCAACGGCACGCCGAGGAGGAGTACCCAAAGCGACGCGTCTCCCCCACGACCCCGGAGCGCGCGGGCAACACTGCGAAGCCAATGCCAGTTCAAGCTGCGGGCGAGTATGCCATGGGTCCGTTTCCGCAGCGAACACGCCTACCGCGGAGCGGCGCCCTCGGGGCCGTGCGCGTGGCGCTGCGAAGCGGCTGCGTTGCCCTTGTTGGCCTCGGCGCTCAGCGAGACGACGTGGAGCACGATCAGCACGAGAAGCAGCACCGCCTGGGCTTTTCCGCACGCCTCCGCCACGTCGTGCGTGCGTGCGAGCTCCATTCCGGCATCGCCCAAGCCTCGTACGGCGCCCGAAGCATGCAGCTCGGCAATGCGCGGCGAGATGCGGGTACCCTGGAAGACCGCGGCTGCCGCGGCCGCGACGGACAACGACGCACGAGCGACGTCGACCCACGGAAGCCGGAGTCGCCTCATGCGGCGGACGTCCTCGGCGCAGAGCACGAGGGCGGCGCACGTCATCGCGACCGTGTCGAAGCGCTGAAAGACGACGACCATGGCGTCAGCGCTC
>DATHQY010000354.1:0-17257 GCA_035482215.1 Polyangiaceae bacterium
GCACGTGCGTCGAACTGCTTTAGCACCGAGCCCGGCGGAACACCGGGGAGATCGATGTCGCTCGATGTCGCGTAGCCCTTCACGTCGACCGTCAGATCCAGGCGGTTGCCGTCGATCCGATTCACTTTGAACGCGCGGTACGCGATGACGTCGAGCCCCGACCAGGTCATACGCGTTTCGGCCATCCATTGCGCGCCGACGCCCACGGCTTTCGGCGGGGCGGGCACCGTCGCGAAGACGAGCGCTTCCGCCGCATTCTTCGCGACTCGGTCCAGCTCCTCGCGCGCGCCCTTGCCGAGCACCTCGCGCACGTCGCTTTCGCGCCCGTCGTCCGTCATCTTGAGGAGCAGCTGCGTCCCTTCGAGCGAGGCCATTTCGCGTGCGCCATCCGGGCCGATCTCCCCGGCCTGATCCGGCGAAGGGAGCGCTCTCTTGATGCTCGCCGTGATCCATTCCGGGCCGCCTGGGTCTCCCTTGGCAGCACCCAGCAGAAGGCTCATGTCGATCGTCGGCAACGCAGTGCGCGGCCCGAGCTGAACGGCAATTTCGAGGACCGCCGGCCCGTACATGCGCGGAAGGGAGCTCCCGGCGGAAGCGTCCGCGGCAGCGCCGAGCACGAGGCGGGGCTCGTCGCCCTCGGTGAGCAACTCGACCTTCCCCGGAGTCGACGCCGGATGGCGCCGGTCGGCGACGCCGGGTGCAAACACGCCCGCGGGCGGAGGGCCTTCGTCGGTTGCGGGCGTGGCCTTCTCCGCGGCCTGCAGCGCCTTCGTGAGCTTCGAGTCCGCCGTGGCGTACTTGTCGAGTTTGGCTCCTCCATCGGAACCGGTCGCGACCTCCGATGAGGGCTTCTTTTCGTCGCAGCCTGCCGCCAGAAGGCAAGCACCGGACGTGGCCACGAGAAGGGGCACGACATATCGGCTCGAGGCGCTCATGCCGTCCCCTTTATCACAGCGTCGCCGCGGGCCAGGACTGCTACGCGCAGCCAGCGGATCCGAGGCTTTGCCCGCCGGAACGGCACCTGCCGGCGGGCGCGCGAGCGAGGGCCATCGCCATCAGAGTGGCACCGCGATCACGGAAACGGCGCGTTGAGATTCTCCTTGATGTACTGGTCCTGGTACGCGTCGTGGCAGGTCTTGCAGGTCGCCTTGACCGCCTTGAGGTCGCCCTTGTCGGCCGCGGCGATCGTCGCCTTCGCCATCGCGGCCCACTTCGGGTAGCTGCCGTTCGGCGGCGGCTTGCCCACGACGAGCGCCATGTTCGTTTTGATCTGGGCGAACCCGTCTGCGTCCCCGCCCATGTTCGAACTGATGTTGTCGTTCATCCAGTGCCCGAGCTTCGTGACGGGCTTCCTGGCGAGGGCGGCCGTCGTCGCAAACGCCAACGCGAGACCGAGGCAGAGCGTGAGTTTGGCGGGTGTGCGCATGTGTTGACCTTTGGACGGTGAAGGGAGCGGGAAAGTCAGGGAAAAACAGAAGCGAACGTTTCCTTACATCATTGCCCCCGCTCGCGCAGCCTGCGCGCATGGGGCAGTGCTGTGCCAATGGAGACAAGCGCTTGTAGACTTCAGCAAGGACGCGCGTGAGACGTAGGATCGCATCATGGAGTGCGGCGATCCTCCGCGAGTACTGGTCGTGGAAGACGAGCTGGCGCTCGCGCGCCTTTACGTGCGGGCGCTCGTGGCGGCTGGGTATCGGGTGGAACATGCACCGGACGCGACGAACGCTCTCCGGCTGCTCCGCGGCGGGTCCGTGGATCTCGTGCTGAGCGACGTGTGCATGCCGGGCATGAGCGGCCTCGATCTGCTCAACGAGATTCGGGGCAAGTGGCCCGATGTCCCGGTGATCCTCGTGACGGCCCAGCTCGACGCGGACATGTACAGCCGTGCTCGCGAAATGGGGACCGTGCGGTATCTCTTGAAGCCCGTCGCTCTCGAAAAGCTCGCGAACGCCGTCGAGAACGGAATCAAGCTCCGCGCCACTCTTTTGCGCTCGCAGGAACGTCGGGCGCGCTCTTCGCCGTCGCGTTAGGGCACGGGCTGCTCATTCGTCGCCGGTCTCCGCGTCCTCCTCCAGGGGGCCTGCCTCTTGTGGGACTCCCGGCGGCCGATACGGGCAATGCACGTCGTCGTTCGGCGCGTTCGGCGTTCCGAAGAACGATGGAAACCAGGACGCGACGGAGGGCTGCCATTCCGTCCAATCCGATCGCGCCGCCGCGTCGCAGTCGCTGGGGAACGCGAGGGACTGACCCACGGCGAGCTTCAACGACGGGTAGGTCACGGAGTCGACGATGGCTCCGTTCATCGTCAGCGTGATCGTCGCGCCGGCTTTTCGCAAAACGTCGCCGGTGTGCCCCGCCCATACGAGGAGCTGCCCCGGCAAGTCGTGGTTCACGGCCGGATCGTTCGAGTCCGCGACGACGAATGTGCCGGAAGGCGGGAGCGACATGGCGCTTCCGACGTCGAACGTTCGCACGTTGGCGCCGTCCGGGCATTCGCCGTGAAGGCCTTCCAGATTGAGCCAGCAGCTTCGGGTGCTCCGAACTTCGACCCACTCGCCGTCGTCGCCGCTCCCGGCGACGGAGGTGATCATGATTTCGTCGATGGCGAGGTCGCCGGGGCCGGGTGGTGCTGGGCACCCGTTCCCGAGCGAAGAGTCGCCCGACGCCGTCGGTTCGCTCGCGTCGGTCGCGTCGGTCGCATCGGTCGTCGCGATCGCCGGGGTTGGATCGATCGGCGTCGTGGCGTCCAGCGCCAAGGGCGGCCGATCGGGGGCGACAGACGTATCCGGGGCCGTCGACGGCAGCATCCAGGATCCGTCGAACGCGGGAAGATCGACGACGAAACCCGCATCGCCGTCTTCGTCGATCGGATCCGCCGAGGGATCGGCGGACGGAGCGGCTCCGGAGCCGAGGCATCCGAAGGAGCTCGTGACGGCGAAAAGCACCAGGCCCAGAAACGCGATCGCGACGGAGGATGGGCGCGAACACGAGCGACCACCGGAGGACAGATGACGCGTGAAGGGAGGGGCGAGCATGAAAGCTCCACGAGCAACGCGCGTTCCTCCGCGACCGGCGATGCATAGCAATGTCTTATCAACGCGATGGCGAGGCGCAGGGAGCCAACTGCCCTGTCCCGCGCCGTCCGCGTGTCGTCCCGCGCCGGTCCGCGTGTCGTCCCGCGCCCTGCGTCCCGGTGCCCCAACGTTTCTTTTCGTCTTTGCCTCTCCGGCGGCCTTAGCGCATTGAAATCGTGTGGAGATAGATAGAATTCGAGCAAGTGCGTCTTTTCGTACGCGGTTCGAGATGGGCTGCGCAGTTCAATGCGCAACTCGCAATCGAAATGCGTATTGACAACGCTCGTTCTTCGTCGGTTCGGGGAGAGGTCTAAAAAAAAAGTTAATAGGAAACGTTCATGAAATGGGCTCATTGGTACCAGCCTCGTTAGGAGGACGACCGGCGACTGCTCCCCACGTGTCCCGAGTAAAGCCCCGGCCTCGCCGCGGCTCGCGGGAAGCAGCGACGGCGTTCATGCGGAGGTCAACTGATGAGAACGTTCACAACTGCCGTACTGCTGATGGTCGCTGGTCTGGCGGAAGCAGGTCAGGCAGCCGCGCAAACGCCCCCCCCACCCCCACCGCCCGCGGCCCCACGACCCGCGGCAGCCACTCCAGCGCCCCCCCCGCCGCCGGCCCCCGCGCCGCCGCCGCCGGCTGCGGCCCCCGCGCCGGCAACCCCGGCACCGGCGGCTCCCGCGGCTGCGGCTGCCCCCGCGGCTCCGGCTGCTGGAGCTCCGGCGACGCCGCCGGGCAACTGGTGGGACAAGTTTTCCGGGGACGCGTTCGTCGACGTCTACGGGGCGATCAACTGGAATCAGCCCAAACCGCAATACGGGATTCCGCTCCGCGAGTTCGATCAGGCCCAAGGCTTCTCCGTAAACTGGATCGGCCTCAATGGCAGCTACGCGGCCGACCCGATCGGCGGCACGATTAGCCTCCGTTTCGGTCCGGCAGCGAATATCTACAATGCGGCCGCCGGCTCGGGAACGGCCGACAACAACTTCGGTATGCAAAACGTCCGCCAGGCGTATGCGACCGTGAAGCCCGCGGACAAGTGGACGCTCGACATCGGCAAATTCGATCAGCCGTTCGGCTCCGAAGTGCCCGACTCGCAGCTCAATATGGAGTACACGCGCAGCCTCCTCTTCACCCTGAACCAGCCGCTGTTCTTCACCGGGCTCCGGCTCGATTACGCGCCGATCGACATGATCGACGTGAAGCTCATCGCGGCGAACGGCTGGAACAACACGATCGACAACAACCGGGGAAAGACGTTCGCCGCGCAGCTCATGGTCAAGCCCGCGGACCAGGCGATCTTCTACATCGGCTATGCAGGCGGTCCCGAGCAAGCCGACGTCTCCGTCGGCGGTGCTCCCGTGATTCCTCCCGCGCCGGCGGCGGGGATGGGAGTGAACGACGTCATCGGCGCGAACTCGCGCTGGCGCAACCTCGTCGACTTCGTCGCCGACATCAACCCGACGAAGGAGCTCCGCTTCCTCGTCAACGGGGACTACGACAACGAGGAATTCATCGACGCGGCCGGCAACGACTTCACCGATAGCTGGTACGGCGCGAACATCGCCATCCGCTACATCGTGGCCGATCCCTTCCAGGTCACCGTCCGCGGCGAGTACTTCCATGACTCCCACGGCGACGTGGTTGGCATCGGCGGCGCGGCGGGCAGCCCCTCCGTGAACGTCGAGTCGGCGACGCTGACGCTGTCGGACGTCATCGCGAGCCACTTCACGCTCATGTTGGACAACCGCATCGACGTCTCGGACAAGGGCGAGTTCCCGTCAGCGACCTTGTTCCCGACGGGCCCCGCGCTGCAGAAGTACCAGTTCACGTCCACGCTCGGCGTGATCGTGGCGACGAAGTAATCCGAAACCAGCACGAAATGTAGCGAGGCGGGGCGGCTGCACGGGCAGCGCGCCCCGCTTCTTTGTCTGCTCCATCTGTTCTAATCCTCGCTCGATGGACCTCGAAACGCAGAGTCTTGCTCTTCCCGCGTTGCAGCGGGCATACCGCGACGGCACGGTCAGCCCGCACGACGTCATCGACGAAGTGAGCGCGCGGATCGATCGGGACCGCGATCGCATTCGCCACGTGTGGCTCGCGCGTTCCGGGCCGGACGCCATGCATGCGGCGGCCGCGCGCGCGATCGATCGATCGAAGGCCGGACAATCGCTCCCGCTCTTCGGCGTCCCGTTCGCCGTGAAGGACAATATCGACGTAGCGGGAATGCCGACCACCGCGGCGTGCCCGGCGTTTGCGTACACCCCGAGCGCTTCGGCGCCGGTGGTCCAGCGCCTCGTGGATGCCGGCGCCATCGTCGTCGGCAAAGTGAATCTCGACCAGCTGGCGACGGGTCTCGTGGGGGTCCGTTCGCCGTACGGCGTGCCCACGAATCCTTTCGACGCGCGGATGATCCCCGGCGGCTCGAGTTCGGGGTCCGCGGTGGCCGTCGCGGCGGGGCAGGTGAGCTTCGCCCTGGGTACCGACACGGCCGGATCCGGTCGCGTGCCGGCGGGCTTCAACAACCTCGTGGGCCTCAAGCCTTCGCGCGGCGCGCTGAGCACGCGCGGCGTCGTGCCGGCGTGCCGCTCGCTGGATTGCGTCTCCGTATTCGCGCTCAGCGTGATGGACGCGTGCGCCGTGGCCAACACCGCCCGGCAGTGGGACGCGCTGGACGGGTTTTCACGGGTCGATGCGCAAGGCTTCGACTTCGCCCCGGCGCCCGCGCGGCGATGGCGCATCGGCGTCCCGCCGGCATCGCAACTGACCTTCTTCGGCGACGAAGAAGCGCGGAGTGCTTTCGACCGGGCGCTCGCTCGCCTCGAGAGCCTCGGCGTCGATTGGGTGGAGGTCGACCTCCGCCCGCTGCGCGAGGCCGGCGACATGCTCTACGGAGCCGCGTGCGTCGCCGAACGGCTCGTCGCGGGGCAGGGGCTCCTCGATCGGGTCGACCCGCGCGGCGACACGCTCCTGCCCGTCATTCGGGACATTCTGGCCGGCGCGGGAACCTATACGGCGGTCGATGCCTATCGCGCGACGTACCGCCTCCGCGAGATTCGGCAATCGCTCCTTCCGACTTGGCAATCGCTCGACGCGCTCGTCTTGCCGACGGCGCCGACGATCTATTCGGTCGAAGCCGTGCTCGCGCACCCGCGCGAATACAACTCGAATATCGGGATCTATTCGACCTTCGCCAATCTGCTCGACCTCGCGGCGGTGTCGGTTCCGAACGGATTTCGCGCCGACGGCCTGCCGACCGGCGTCACGTTCTTCGGGCCTCATTCGAGCGATCCCACGCTCATCGCGGTCGCAAGCGCGTTCCATCATGCCGTGGGTGGGACGGTGGGGGCGACGGGAGTCTCGCTGGAAAGCGTGGTCGAAGCCCCGGCGGTCGCGGCACCGAACGCCTTCGGAGATCACGTCCGCATCGTCGTCGTCGGGGCGCACCTTAGCGGGCAGCCGCTCAACCACCAGCTCGTGGGTTTGGGCGGCAAGCTCGAAAGCGCCACGGTCACCGCGCCGCGGTACCGCCTCTATGCACTCGCAGGCACGGTGCCCCCGAAGCCGGGGCTCGAGCGCGTTCCCGACGCTGAACGAAGCCGCGGGCGGGCGATCGAAGTCGAAGTCTGGTCGCTCACCGTGCGTGCGTTCGGCGCGTTCGTGAGCCAGGTGCCGCGTCCCATGTGCATCGGATCCATCGAGCTCGCGTCCGGTGAGCTGGTGCACGGGTTTCTTTGCGAACGAGAAGCGATCGACAACGCCGCGGACATTTCCGAGCACGGAGGCTGGCGCGCGTTCCTTCGCGCGAAAGCGGAGGCGGCCCGTTCCTGATCCCGGGCTCAGTCCGTGCTCTCGCGGCGGCCCGCCTTGGTGCGCCCTCGGCGCTTCTTCTCCTCGATACGCCTCTGCACGCTCCCGCGCGTGGGCTTCGTCTTTCGGCGAGTTCGTGGCCGCACGAGGGCCCGCTCCACGAGAGCGCGCACTTTTTCGCGCGCAATCTCGAGGTTGGCGCGCTGGTCACGCGACGTCTGGCTCGTGACCAACAAGAACCCCTCCGCGTCGAGCGCGCGGCCTGCGAGCGCTTGGAGGCGTGCCCGCGCGTCGTCGTCGAGACCGACGACTTGTGTAAGATCCACCCGAAGTTCGACCTTGCTCGCCACCTTGTTGACGTTTTGGCCCCCCGGACCGCCGGAACGGACCGCGTGGGCGCGGAGAGCCTGCGAGGGGACGACGACGCCGGGCCGAATCGTGAGGGGGTCCATCTTGCTCTTCGCGCTCGCCTGCCGTCTGCGGGTCGGTCGGTTCCTGGGGATCGTGAGCTCGTGCGTCGCCGCCTCGACGACGCTCGCTTGCTCCTCGTGCCGTCACGGCGATTCCGAGGGTACCTCAGCGCGGGCGGATTCCGGTGCCGCCGCGACGACCGCTCCGGCTCCTCCCTCGCTGCCCGCGATGCCTCGCCCCGCCGGCTGGCTCTATACGAAGGGCGGACGGATCCTCGTGTCCGACGGGAAAGGGGGCGGTGCCGTTTGGGTCGGACGCGGAGTCAACGTCGACGACGTCTTTCTCTGCGGCTTCAATTGCCGGCTCGATCTCGCTTCTTCCGGCGCGCTCCTGGGCACATTGGTGACGGGCCTCATTCGCGAGTGGCGACCGACGTTCCTGCGCATCTCGCTCTGGATGGCGAGCTGTCCCGAAGAGGCAAGCTGGACCCTCGATCCCGCTCGGTACAAGGTTCCGATGACGAGCGCGATCGAAGCCGCCGGCCGTGCCGGAGTCTACGTGCTCGTGACGGTGCGAAGCCATGCATCGATGATCGGGCAGGATGCGATCGACGGCGATCCCGAGGCCACGGGGATTCCTTCGGACCGGACGAACACGCCCGACCCGATCCTGTACCCGCAAGGCACCGACGAGACGTACACGGCTCTCGTCGACAGCTTCGCGCATGCCGGCTTCGTGCTCTTCGGCGTCGCGAACGAGCCAGGAGGCGACAAGCTGCCGAACGCGCGCATCGCCGCGTCGATGAAGCACGCCGTCGAGACCATCCGCGGGGAGGAGGACAGGCTCCATGTGCCGCATCACGTCGTTTCGGTCCAGGGGAACGGCTGGACCGACGACGTCGCGTTCTACGCCGCATCGCCGCTGCCGTTCGACGACGTGGTGTACGAAGTCCACGGCTACCCGCCGAAGGCGAGCTCGTACACGTACCCGAATATCCCGGTGATCATCGGTGAATATGGGTCCCTGAATGGGGAGGCGGCGGCTCATTTTTTCGCCGACGTCGAGGCGAAAGGGATCCCGAGCCTCGCCTGGGACTTCGACACCTTCAGCGATTGCGGACCGGACCTCGTCGCAGCCAACGAAAGCGCGACGGAGATTGTGCCGACGGACTGGGGGAAGAGGGTGCGGAGCTATCTCCTCGCGCACGCCTCGACGCCGCTCAGGGAGCCTGAAGATATTGCGCGTCCGCCCCCGGCCCCGTGAGCGCCTCCAGGAACGCAACGAGATCGCTTTGATCGAGCGAGGAGAGCCCGAGCGGCCGCAGCTCGTCGGTGCCCGGGTATCCCGCGCCGTCTCCGCCCGTATCGTGGAATGAAACCGCTTCGGCCAGCGTGGCGATTTGCCCGGTGTGCATGAAGGTCGGCCGCATCGCGACGCAGCGGAGCATCGGCGTCCGGAACGCGCCTGTCATGGCGGGCGTGACGGCCGCGGGCAGCCGCCCGTCCGATCCGTCGCTGAAGGGCCCGAGTGTATTCAACGGATCGGCCAGCACGGTCGCGATGCCGGTGGCCGCTCCCTGGTCATCGGCGTCGATGAACGCCTGTTGAACCGTCACGGGCGTCAACCCGACGTCGTGAAACATCTGGTCGCTCATGAATGGACCCGAATGGCAGCTCACGCACTGGCCGCGGCCGACGAAGACCGCTGCGCCGCGCTGCGCCGCGCGAGAGAGCGGAGCGCCGCCGTTCATCCAGACGTCGAAGCCGGAGGGCCCGCAACTGAGCTTTCGCTCGAAGGCGCCCAACGCCTTGCCCATGTTCACGACGACGCGGGTGACGGCGGTTTGATTGTCCGCGGTCATTCCGTCGTACTCGGCGTGATCGCCCGGGTACCCGTGAAACGTGCCGTCGCACGTCGGATTGGGCGAGCTCGGCGTCTTGGGCTGGCAACCGGTGAGCGTCGCCGAGAGCGCCGGAAACTGGGTCGTATCGTCGAGCGGGGGCATCGGTCCGAAGATGGCTTCGTACGCCGAGCGGTAGTTCTGGAAGATCTGCTCGGCCGTGTAGAGCCGAGAGGTATTCATCTCGACGACGGTCTCGAGCGGCCCAAAGGGTTGGTTATAGAGCGCGTCGTGCTTGCCGTCCCACATCAAGAGACGCGCTTGGCCGACGTCGAGCAGCGACGGGGCGCGGCGCCTTCCCCAGCCGGCGCCCAGCGAGATCTGCAGCTGGAACGAACGCGTGTCCGAAAAGCCGCTCTTGGGAATGTGGCAGCCGGCGCAAGCGACACGTCCGGTCTGACCGGCGACTCCGAGTGTGGAAGAGCTCCCGTCGTTGTCGGCGTCCAGAAGGGGACCCGAGAACGAAGGGTCGTAGAAGAGCGCTTGGCCCAGCGCCGCGGCCGCATCGTTGTCCGCATACGCGTTCGTCACGTCAGGCGGAACGGCAGGCCACTGGGCCGGAGCGAGCTCCTGGAGCGCCGCCCATTCGGCGGCGGTGAACGTGGCATCCGGATCCGACGCGTCCACGTCGGTGCCGCCGCCTCCGTCCGCGCCACCGTCGCCGGCCGCGTCCTGAAGCGGGCTTGCCGCGTCGCCGCCCACGCTCAAGCCGCCGGCCGTCGCCTCGGTCGACTCGTCGCATCCGGCCATGGTCGCGAATACGAGCGCCGCCGCGCCGCACTCGACCACAACACGCAGCTTTCGCATGGCCTGTCAACCGTACCCGAGCCCCGCGGCGTCCAGCAAGGCGGGCGCCCGCGGTCGTCTTGCGCCACCCAAACGCTATGCCCTACGGTCCTACCGTGAAGACGTTCGTCGCGCTTCTGCTCTTCTTGGTCTTCTGCGAGGACCGCACGGCCAACTACGAGTCCCATATCGGAGCGCCGATGGGGTGGGTGTACGACTATCTCCTCACGCCGACGGTCATCAAGCTGCGGCTCTTCGACATCCTCATGATCGTCGCCCTCCTGGCGACCGGCTTCAGGCGTGACGGCAAAGGCCGCCACATTCCCCTGATGAAGAGCTCCGTTTTGCTCGTCCTCGCGACCACGCTCGTCTGGTTCGTCTTCGGACTCGTGCGCGGCGGACAGTTCCGCTTTGCCAGCTGGCAGACATACCTCATTCTGAGCATGGTCCTCGTCACGTTCGCGGTTGCCTCCGTTTTCCGCACCGCCGCCGATTACGAATATCTCGGCAAATGGCTATTGGCGAGTGCGATGTATCGCGCGGTCATGTGCTGGATCTCGTACTTCACCTGGGCCCGCCTCTTCGTCGGCGAAAGCGGAATGTACCTGACGAGCCATGCCGACACGATCACGTGGGTCACGGCGATTCTCATCTTGCTCATCAACGCCCTCGATCGCAGGTCGTCGGCGATCAGCTTTCGCAACTTCGTCCTGATCATCGTCATCGTCGGCGCGATTCAATGGAACAGCCGCCGAATCGCGTGGGTTTCGCTCGGAATGGGACTCGTCATATTCTATTTCCTTCTCCCATCGGGCACGGCCATCAAACGTCGGATCAATCGTGTCGCGATCGGATTCATCCCGGTCGTCCTCCTCTATGTCGTCATCGGGTGGGGACGGCAGGAACGCATCTTTCTGCCCCTCCGTTCGCTCTCCAGCGTTTCCACGAAGGAAGACGGATCGACCCTCGCCCGCAACGCCGAGAACCTGGGCCTGATCGCGACCGCCAACTACGTGAATCCCGCCACGGGTACGGGATGGGGCAACGCGTACGTCTATCTGACCATGAAATACGATATTTCCGGTTTCGAACTCTGGCGCTACGTTCCTCACGACAGCATCTTGGGGCTGTTGGCCTTCACGGGGTTTCTCGGGTTCACCGGGTTCTGGATGGCCTTTCCGACCGCCGTGTTTCTGAACGCGCGGGTCGCGAGACTCGCGCGCGATCCGCGAATTCGAAGCGTGGCCACGGTTGGAGCCGCCCAGATGGTCGTCTCGGCCAATCAGTTTTTCGGCGATATGGGGCTATTCATGCCGCAATCGATGTACGTCATCGCCGTGAGCTACGCGATGGCCCTGCGCCTCCCGCAACAAGCCGGCGTGTGGGCCGCCCCGAAGGCAGGGGCCCGCGCGAAACAAACAACCTGACGCGAGCCGAGCCATGGCCAAGCTCATCATCCTTTCGGTCGTGCTCGTGAGCTTCGCGCTCCCCATCTATCTTTCGACGGCGTCGCACCCGGTTCGCACGCTGAAGCGAATGCAGGGGATCATGTTCCTCTACATCCTCTTCTGGTCGTATCTATGCCTTCATTGGTATCCGATTCTCGTTCCGCTGCAGTGACGCAGCGGTCCGAAGCCCGCGAGGGCAGGCCCGGCCCGTCCTGGCTCGCCCAGGGCTTAGCCCGAGGCCTGCGGCGTGGCGGTGGCCTTGACCGGCACGGAGGGCTGTCCGCGACGCCCCAACCGGAGGAACGGCTGCTCGAACGCGTGAAAGCTGACCAGCGATACCGCGATCGACACCCCGACCCCTGCGGCCGTCAGAATCGCCACGGAGAGCGGATGCGAGCCGACGGCCGCCCCCAGCGCGTCGTACGTGTCGTGCGTCGCGAGATAATAAGAAATAAAATGATGATATACGTACAAGCCGTAACTGTACTTTCCGAAGAAGCGCAGCGTGGCCGAGTCGAAGACGCGGCGGATCACCGCACCGGGCGGGGACGTGACGGCGGCGATCAATAGCGCGGCACACAGAAGGACGTACGCGGATTCTCGCGCCGCGAACAAGACGTCGGTCGTGGCCCTCCATCGATGCGCGACCATCGTCGTGGCGATGATGACCGCGACGCCGGCGGACGCGAGGTACGGGGCCGCGCGCCCGACATCGACGAGCCCTTCACGGTCTCTTCGGGCTCGCACCGCGAGGTAGGCGCCGAGTCCGAGCCCGTCGAGCCGAAAGGGCGTGAGAACGTAAAGGGCGGTGTCGCTGACGTGGGTGGCCGCTCCGGCGACGCGAGCGGCGAGCGCGAGAAGGGCGATCGCGAGGGTCACGCGCTCGAGCGTCTTCCGCGGGCAAAGCCATACGATGAGGGGCCAGACGAAGTAGAAATGCTCCTCGACGCAGAGCGACCAGAACTGGTCGATGTACGGCATCGCCAGCCGGTGCTGCAGGGTGTCGTAAATGTTGATCGCGTACAGCCACGCCCACGCCTGGTGCTTGTCGAGATCCACCAAACTCGGCACGTGGACGAAGAACGGCAGAACGCCGAACAAGACGGCGAGCACGGCGTAATAGAGAGGAAAGATGCGGAGCGCGCGGCGCTTGTAAAAGCCACGGAAGTAGTCCGCCTTCGGCTTCGAGTCGACGAGAATCCCCGTGATGAGGAAGCCCGACAAGACGAAGAACAGATCGACCCCGTACATGCCGAACGTGCACGCATGGACGACGGCGCGCTCGACGGGGCCGATGGGGTTGTGGCTGTTCCCGACGAAGTGAACCGCAAGCACGGCGACGATGGCCGCTCCTCGGATGGCGTCGAGCCCGCGAATGTGGCCGCGTAGCCGTGGATCGTAGGACCCTGCGTCCAACTCCGTCTCCTTCTATCGGGACGGACCGTACACGAGGGCGCCGGCAGTGTCGACGTTCGGTCTCAGTACGCCTCGCACGGATGGACCGACGAGTCCCAGGCAGGGGCCGGTACGCCGCTCTTGAACGCGACGTCGTCGAAGTGGCGGACGGTTTCGGTGCACTGGTGCTCGTGCAGGAACGGGAATGGCTGAATCGTCGTGCAGATGTGTTCGTCCGGTGCACCCTCGTGGTAAATCACGTCGCCGATCGTCACGGTTACCGGGCCGCTCAGGCTGAACCCCGAGGGGTATTGCGAGCAGCCGAGGGGGATCCCGTCGGCGAAGAAATAGACCTGCTGGGACGATACATAAACGTCGAATCGAGTCATCCGATCGACGCCGATGTGTTCGATGGGAGCGATGTCGTTCGAGATGACGACCGCGGGAAGGGCCGAGTAGTCGACGCGTGCGAACTCATGTTCGGGCGCCTGGTTGTTGACGTCCCATCCCTTGCCGTTGACCAGTCCGTGGATGGCTTGCATCTCGAATCGCGTAGCCTGCTGAATCGACTGAAACAGGATGGTGTTGTTGTCGGGGTTGCCCAGGCCCTCTTGCACGGGAGCCATCTGGTCCGAGACGATGAGCTGGGGATAGCGACGGTTCGTCGAGACCATGTTCACGGACATCGTCGCGTGAAGGTACTGGTTCGGATCGCTCGATATGTTGGCCAGCTGTCGGTTCGTGAATCGAATTTTCCCGGTGGTGTCGCCGGACGCATCGTCGAAGACCGTCCAGAGTTGGCCGAGGAAGTATCCATAGGTCAGCACCGACTGGGTCGCCCCATCGAGCGCATAGCCCGCGATGTCCCATTCGGGTGTCTGCCAGTTCCCGCATACCGGCCCGAAATGGCCCGGTCCGCAGAGCGCGCCGCCGTCTTCGGGGGTCGAAGTGCCGATGTCGGTGCCGACGGTGAAGCCCTCGTAGAAATCCCAGTCCGACGGGTTGTGCGGTTGGGGCGCCACCTGCACGAACGAGCGCGCGATCGGTTTCGGCGACATGGTGCTCGTCGCCAAGAGGGGCGACGGCTCGAGCGCCGGCCCCGGGGCGTTGTTCTCGCCGGGCGCGCCCAACCCGATCGCGGGGCTGCTCGGACCATCGTATTGACCATTGATGTACACCTCTCCGGTCGAGGAGGCCGCCTGCAGGTCCGCGAGGGTGTAAAAGGTCTGGTGGGGAGCTTCTTCGAAGTGGTTGGGAGAGAGGAGGCCCTGGAACGGACAACCCGACGCGAGCGCTTCTACGACGAGCGTCGTCGGCTGCGTCAAGCCGGCCCATTCGAGGTGCCAGAGCGGCCCGGGACCCTGGTTCGCCGCTCGCTTGTATCGCTCGTTCCCGACCGAGAGCTCCGTATGGTTCTGGCCGGGATTGTAGTACGAGGCCATGAGCGGCTGCGTCCCGTCGGCCTGGCTCGAGAGCACCTGGAACGCGACGACCGGGGGCGTCGTATCCCCCGTGTGCATCGCCATGTCGGCGGCAAGAAAGTAGTAGTATTCCTGGTACTGAATGTTCGTCCCGGGCTGGACGTCCTCGGAGTGATACACGGGCACCGTGTTCGCGCCGGACGATGAAGGCACGTAGAAGACGATCCCGTCGTCGCGCCAGCCCTGGCTTATCAGCGTCTGCCGTTCGTTGGAGTCCGTCGTATAGTACTTCAGCCGGCTTTCGTTCCAGGCCACCTCGAACTCGAGGGTATATCCGGCGAGGGCATAGACGGGAACGAGGTTCGGCCCCGGGCTCACGTACACGTACCCGATCGTCGGGGTTTGCGTCAGCTGCGTTTGCCAGGAATAGCCATTTCCATCGTATACGAAGACGCCGGACCCGTCGTCGCTCTGGGGCGTGGGAATCCCGCTGCTATCGAGGTTATTTGCGACGTCGTACGTCTGCCGCAAACCAGCGCAGCGATAGATCGCGTTCGGGATCGTGAGCGAGCCGTCGGCGTTCTGGGTGAAGCTACCGTCCGCCGGAAGGGGATACACCCGGTAGTCGACCGCGTCGTCTACCGGATCGAAGTCGATACCGACGGAGTCTTCCCGCTGCGTCGCGACGACGTTCGTCAACTCCGGGAGTGCGGGAAGGCTCGTCGCCGCGCCGTCGAGTTGACCCACGATGACCGTGCCCGTCTGAAGGCCGGCGTCGGAGGTCGTGCCCCCTTCAGACGACGGTCCGCCCGCGAGGCCGGCGTCCTTCTTGTTCGAAACGGCGCCCGACGATCCGCCGTCGGACCGCGCTTCCTTGTCGTTGCTGCTGCCGCATCCGGGAGCGACGGCCAAAACGAATGCGGCGCCCCCGGCGATCACAAGGCTGGTCGCGTGCTGTCGCATGGTTTTGGCGGCAATGTACCGCAGCCCCGAGGTCAAGGCGAGCGAGCGAGCGGCGGTTTTCACGGGTGTCGGCGCGTTCCGCACCGTCTCCTCATTCTCCTCTCCGTGCTGCCCCGTATTGCTGAGTCGAGGTTTGGCCGCTTTGGTTTTCAATTGTTTCCCCGCTCCGTTTTTGTCTGCGACGTGGCCCCTATCCTTGCGGCCGAAGACGCCGTGCAGGTAACCCCCGACGGGAGTCGGCTTCATTGCGCGGACGGGGTTGCAGTCATGCGGCAAGGTCGGCCAACCTGCATCGGTGTGGCTGGCGCCGTACTCAGGGACGTCGAGCCCCGCCGGGGGCCGAACTACACGACGACGACAGGCTCGCCGCGCTTTCGGACCAGACTCACGACGTGGGCGAGTTCGCGTACCCGCACGACGCGGAGCACGAACGCGAGCGCGACATAGAGGAGCCCTTCGAGCACGAGGCGCAAAGGTCCCAAGCCACGTATGTAGTGGTTCAGGACTAGGATGAGGGCGCCAATCGCAACGCTCTTGCCTCCCGTCGCGAGGTTACGCGCGTCGAGCGGTAGCGTCTCGAAGCGGGTGAGCATCGCGATGACGACGAACGCCTCGCTGCCGATGACGGACGCTGCGGCGCCGGCGCATTCGCCGCCCTCGCCGAGAAGGTGACGTCCGAGAGGCACGAAGAGCAAGTTGAGCGTCGCGCTGACGAAGACCGAACAAATCGAGATGACCGTCACGGACCACCCTCGGCCCGTGACGATGAGGTTCATCGCGAACATCATGTTCATGTAGGTCATGATGAACACGAGTGAGAGGATCGAGAGGCCCGTCGCGGCCGGCAGATACTCCGCTCTGAACGCGAAGCGCACGAGAATGTCCGCGCCCGCCGAGATGAGCACGGTGATCGGGATGATCGCGACGACAATGCCTTCGAGGCAGCGGCGGAAGACCTGGATCCCCTCTTCCTTCGATCGGGCCTGCGCCCGCGACAAGAGCGGCATGACGACCCAGAACAGGATCGGGCTGAGGAGCATACAGAGGTACCCGAGGTTCTGATCCGCCGCGAACCAGCCCACCTCGCGCTCGTCTTTTCGGATGTATTCGAGCACCGACATCCCGAGCCCGTTGAGGATGCCCAGGGCGAGCCCGTTGACGAAGTACGGCACGCTCTCGAGCAGCGCTTTGCGGATCTCCCGGACGTTGATCCGGTATTCGAGCTTCGCGAGCCGCCTCGTCGAAGGGATCATGATCGTGAGGCGCAGCGCTTCTCCGACGAAGGCGGGCAGCGCCAAGACCCACAGAGGGGCGCCGAGGTGCAGGGCGACCAAAAGACCTATGCCCCAGACGACCTTCGTGAGGATGTTGGCGACCACCGCGGGCTCGACGCGCGAAATCGCTTGCAGGACGGCGCCATAAGTCCCGTTGAACGACCCCAGGATGTTCATGCCGCCGAAGACCAACGCGGCGGCGATGACATCGGGAGAACGGCCCGTGGCCCACAGTGTGATGCCCATCGCCGCCAGGAGAATGACGCTGAGGCAGGCCCGTATGGCGAATACCCCGCCGATGACGTCCGACGCGTAGCGCGGGCGAACGGCGACTTCTTTGATGATGTGCGTCTCGACGCCGAGCGACAGCATCGAGAAGAACATCGCCGCGAAGCTCTCCGAGAATCCGAAGTGCCCCTGGCGGACGGGCCCGAGGTAGCGCGGCACCTCGAACTTGACGATCATCGCCACGGTCCACGTGATGAGGAGCGAGCCCCCCATCTTCAGGCCGTTGCGGAGCGCAACGCTCATTTCGCGCGATCGGATGTCGCCGCCGCCGCCCGTGGTGGAGGGCGGCGCCTCGGCCTCGTACGCCTCGGTGACGGCGGACGTGATGCTTTCCGCGGTCGCCGTCGCCGGAGGTGTCTCGCCCGCGGCGTGAGCCGCGTGCGGCCCTGCCTCGGGCGCCCCGTCCCCTTCGCCGGCCCCCGGCGCGCCTTGGCCAGGCCCGCTGCCAGCGGCGCTGGTCATTGCGACTCGCCCGGATCACTCCGGCGCT
>DATHQY010000355.1:0-17429 GCA_035482215.1 Polyangiaceae bacterium
GGCGTCGCTCTCGAGCGCGACACGCCAGGCGTCGTGTACGACGCGCTCGGATCGCACGCCGCCATGGCGGTCTACTGGCAGCGCCAGGACCGCGCGCACTGGAAAGACCAGATGGCCCTACGCGATCCGGCGCTCATCGTGTTCCAGTACGGCACGAACGAGAGCGACTTGTGGCGCCTCGACCGGGACGTCTACGAGAAGGCGCTCGCGGGCCTTCTCGACGAGCTGCACGAAGTCGCGCCGAGCGCGTCGATTCTCGTCGTGTCGCCGCTCGATCGGGCTGAAGTGCAGAACGGCAAGCTCGCGACGAAGCCGGTCATCCTGGACCTCATCGCGATCCAGCGGCGCGTCGCGCTGTCGCATCGCGCCGCGTTCTGGAGCACGTTCGACGCGATGGGGGGCGACGGCGCGATGGCGCAATGGGTGAAGGCCAAACCGCAGCTCGCGGGCCTGGACCTGACGCACCCTACGCCGCTCGGCGCGGAAGTCCTGGGCGACATGCTGAGCGACGCGGTGCTCCGCGCCTACGACGCACGGCATCCCTGAGAGACAGGGAGAGACAGGGACGAAGGAGGCATTGAGGGCGTTCGGCCACGCGCCTCACCGCGAGCTGACCCAGGTCTTCGCCGCACTGGTCGGCGGCAGATCCCCCGCGTCGCGCCAGGCGTCGTACGCCCGCAGCAAGTCGGTCGTGAACGAGGTCGCGACCTGCGCGTACCCGGCGCGGGTCAGGTGCGTCCGATCGGTCTGCGCGCGCGGCTCGGACTCGGTCGCCCACGCGAGCATGCTGCCCGGTCCGCCCATCGCGTCGATCTGGCTGTAATACGCGCAGCCGGCGGCTTGCGCGACGCGCTTCTGGACGGCCGCGACGTCCAGAACGGGAGGCCAGGGGATCCACCCTTGGTGGTCCACCCACCGGCCCAAATCGGGCGGCCCTAGCAGCAGGCAGGACGCGCTCGGCGTGGCGCGCGCGACCCGCCCGAGAAGCTCCACGAGCGACCGCTCGTAGAGCCCGAGGTCGAGCTTCGGATCGAGCGCCTCGTTCGTGCCGTACGCGAGCACCACGACGTCCGGCGCGCGGTGGCGGAGCTCCGCCGCGAAGTGCTCTTCGTTCCAGCGAAGGGCCCAGAAAATCTGCGCGCCGTTGATGCCGAGCGCATCGACGACGACGCCGGCCTGGGTCCGGTCTAGCGCCATGCCGAAGACCCGCACGCTCCCCTCGCCGACCGTGCGCAGCTCCACTTCGTGGGGCGTGTCCGGCAACTCGAGTGCGAAAAAACCCGGCGCGGGTTCCGCCGCGCGCGTGGCCACGCGGCCGGTGTGGGCGCCGTCGATGAATACGTCGAAGCTGCCGCCGGACGGCTGCTGCCAGTAGTCGACCTCGACGCGGGACGCCGGGACCGTCACCGAAGTCCACGCCCGCGCCCCCGACTCGTCGGCCCCGATCGCGACGCCGAGGGGGCCGTAGCACCCGTCGCCCATCGTACGGCCTTGTTCGACGTGGCTCCGCGCGGGCGAAAAGAGCGCCGTCATCCCGCCGCGAATGCCGTCTTGCGTGTACGTCTTCCACGGCTTGCCGATGGCGACGAAGCCCCGGCCTCCGCTGCCGAAGCGCGCCTGGAGCAGGCGCCGCACGACCGAGGTGCCCGAATCGCTGGCCGTGTGCGAGTCGCCGTATTGAACGACGTGCACGTCTTCGTGCGAGCGGCCGGCTTCGAGCGAGGCGAGCGCCTCGAACAGATGCGACAGGCGATCGATGCCCTGGAGGGCGCCGATCTGCGCCGGAAGGCGGGACGACGCGGGCAGGATGGGCAGGGGCGTCGCGGGCAGGGCGGGAGGCGGCTCGGAGCGATCGGTGCCCTGGATTCGCTCGACGCGGGGTGCGGACGCGAGCTCGGTCTCCGGCACCTTGGCGGGCGAAGGGGCCGCCCCTTTGCTGCAAGCGCTCCCCAAGGCCGCAAAAATGGCGGTCAGCGCGACAGATGCCGTCCACGAAGGCGTGCGCACGACGAATGGATCGTGACACGCGGAGGCAACACTACGCAAATAGCCGGCGGCTCACGCTTTCGCCCGGACCTCTCCCCCGGCAAGGCGAGCGTTAAATGAGCGACCGCGATTCCAGAATGGCGCCCGCTGATTTAGCTTCACGCGCGTGGTCGACCTCAGCCCCCACGCGCGCGTCGCCTTCGCCGTCCTCTGGATTGCGACCCAGGCCGCGCTCATCGGGACGGCATCACGCAGATCGGACCACATCTTCGGGTTTCGTATGTTCCCCGAGGCCTCGACCCTCGAAATTGTCGTGAGCCGCATGACCGCGCAAGGGCCCGCCCCTGCCCCTTTGGGGGAATGGGCTGCGCGGGACAAGGAAGGCCAGCTCCGCCATTTCTCGTGGCGCGACCGCGTCCATGACCCCATCTTGCGGTCGCTCGACACCCGCGTCTTCGCCTCCTATGGGGTCGACACGCAGCTGGCACGGCTGCAGGTCGCCCTCGACGACGTGGCGGATCACATCGACGGCGACGACGAGACGCGGTGGCTGCGGGCGGATGTGCGCGTGTGGAAGAACGGGCGCGATCCATACACGGCGACGCTCCTCAGCCATCCGCGGGTGAGCCGCTAGATGCGAGACGCGATCGCCCGTTGGCGCGACGAGCTGGGTGACACGTACGTCCTGGGCGTCGTGCGCGTCGCGTTCGGCGTGCTCCTCTTCGCGAACGCCTTGCGCGCCGCACGGGAGCTCCAAGACGGCTACTTCGGCGACGTCTTTCACTGGCCCCTCCTTCCGGAGAACCTCGTTCCGTCGCGGGAGGTCTACGGGACGATCGTCGCCGTGCAGGTGCTGCTCTCGGCCCTCGTCGTCGCCGGGCATCGCGCGCGCGGGGCGCTCTTTGCGAGCGCGGTTCTGGGGGCGTACGTGATGTTCTGCGATCGCCTCCAGTTCCACCACAACCGGTGGGCGCTCTTTTGCTACTCGTTCCTTCTGGCGTTCGCGCCGTGCGACCGGTCCTTCACAGTGGGAACGGTCGTCCCCGCGACACGCGTCGGTCCGATGTGGGCGGCGCGGCTCGCGGCGCTGCAGGTGTCGATCGTCTACGTCGCGTCGGGCGGCTCGAAGCTGTGCGACCCGGACTGGCGCGGCGGCCGCGTCCTCTACGAGCGCGTCGCGCTCTACGGCCAGAACGCGATCGACGCGGGCGTGCCCGAGTGGTTCATGCACTGGCTGGGGCAGACCGATACGACGAGCATGCTCGCGAAGATGGCCATCGCGACGGAGCTCGCGCTCGCGTTCGGCCTGTGGTCACGCCACGCGCGCATCCTGTGCCTGTGGTGGGGCCTATGGTTTCACATCACCATCGAAGGCACGAGCCGCGTCGAAGGCTTCACGTGGCTGACGCTCGCGGCCTACGCCCTCTTTTGCACGCCGGACGTCGGCGCGCGCAAACTCTATTACGACAAGACGCGCTTCCGAGGGCGCGTCTACGCGCACGCGGTCGCGCTGCTCGACTGGTTCGCGCGCTTCGAGATCCGCCCGTGGACGCCGGACGGCATCGAGCGCGGACACACGATCGTGGCCATTCGGCGGGACGGGGTGCACGTCACGGGAATCCACGCCCTCGCGATGGTGGTGCGCTGCACGCCGCTGCTCTTCCCGCTCTGGGGGCCGATCGCGCTCGCGACGATGTTCGCCAAGCCGCCGCTCTCGCGAGGCGAAGCGGACGACGGGGTGGTGTAACGAAGGGTCCCCCGCTCAGGGCAATCCTCCGTCGCTGCAGATCGCGAAGTCCGCGGCGGGAACCTGCATCTCGAGCACGGCGGAGACAGGCCTGCGGTCGGCATAGAAGAAGTGAAGCGGGACCGCCTGGCCGACCGTGATGCCCAGCAGACCACTCTGCGCGTCGAGGTCGACGGTCCCGGTGACGGTGGAGTGGAGGCCTCCGAGGTTCACCGCGAGCCTTCGGTTGATGAATACGAACGAGTCGTCGTCGCTGGCGAAGCGGAATGTCTCGCCGCCGTGGTATCGAAACATCAACGTGAAGGCGACCGTGAAATAATAGTTGTGCGATGGATCGCGAGCGATCGTGTCGTTGCCGAACAACTCGTGGTCGACGGGGAAGAAGCTCAGCTCCTTGGACACGTACGTCGTCGAATCCGTGGTCGACGGACCGAACGGCAGCGTGAGCGTCTCGCTCAGATTGATCGACGTGTCGTGAAACCAGTTCGCGAACGACGCGGCCCCGTGCGTCGACCACGTGGTGGGCATGCCCGCGTAGACGGGCGTGTCGTCCTCCCCGAGCGTGGACCCGACGATGCCGAGATCGAGTCCCGAGCCTGCGTCGGGCGACAGGAGACTCCCGAAATCGGGCGGCTCCAGGGGCCGGAAGTTCCAGAGTCGCGCCTCGACGACCGGAGCGCCCGCTTCGGGGCCATCGCAGGCGCTCCATGTGTCGTCGGTGCAGGTTTGCTGGCCCATCCCACATGGCAGGGGGCAGACTCGCATCGCATCGGGCACGGCGCACGTCGACCACGCTCCCGCGCTGCACGTCTGCGTCCCCGCGCCGCAAGCGTTCGTGCACGCGCGCTCGGCGGGCGGAACGTCGCACTCGCTCCAGGCCTGCCCCAAGCATGTTTGCGTCCCGGTGCCGCATGCGTTCGTGCACGCGCGCTCCGCGCCGGGCACGGCGCAAATATCGAGACCCGTGCGCGCGCCGCAGGCGCTCAGGGCAAGAACGCACGCGCACGAAAGAAGAATCGCGGGCGCTGCGGCCTTCACGGGGCCGACTCTAGCACCGCGCCCCCGCCGGTCCGGTCGCCCGCTCGGTCGTGAACCTTACGACCTCGAATTGCCCGTCCACTCGCCTTTTTGCACGACGGGCAGCTGCAGCGCGCGCTCGCGCTCGAGATCCAGATTGCCCACGTGCAGCGAGATCGGCGCCTGCACCCACTTGTAGATCGACGCCGAGAAGAGGCGCACGAAGCGCGTCGCCCACGCCTCGAGCTCTGCACAATCGCGCTCCGGAAATACCGCGCACAGCGCCTCCCCTACTTCCGCGGGCGACATCTTCTCGCCCGCGAAGAGCGCGAAACACGCGTCGAGCACCGGGAAAGGCATGAGGTCCCGCTCGTCTTCCTGATCGTCGGCGAGCTCCGCGCTCGCGGGCTTCACGAGCGTCAGCCGGATACCCTCCCAGTGCGTCTTCTCGTAGAGCCAGTCGAGCAAGTAGTTGACGACCGTCTTCGGCACGTTGGCGATCACGCTGAGCGCGCCTTCGCCGTCGCCGCCGATCGTCACGTACCCCACGGCCTTTTCGCTCATGTTGCTCGTCTGCAAGAAGAGCCCTGCCGCGGCGTTCGCCCAGGTCCACATGCGCACCGAACGCACGCGCGCCTGTGCGTTCTGGCGCGCCAGCGGCGTGAGCGTCTCCCCCGGCTGGAGCATCGCCTGCACCGCGTCGAGCTCGCGCGCGAACGCGTCGTCGATCGATTCCACCACGAACGGCGCGTCGAGATCGCGCGCCGCTTGCTCCGCCGCCGCGTGCGTCTCCGGCGACGAGTAGCGCGTCGGCAAGAAGAACGCGCGCAGAATCTCGCGCGCCTTCGCGCGCCGCGCCTCGGGGCCGAGATCGGCCCAGCGCTGGTCGATGAAGCGGCGCGCGACCGCCAGCACGAGCAGGCTGTCGCGGCCCCCGGAGAGGGCAACGCCGATCGTCTTGAAGCACCCGTTCTTCTCGAAGTAGTCGCCGACGCCGAGCGCGAGCGCGTCGAGCAGCTCTTCGCAGAACGCGTCGCGCGGCGACACGGCGGCCCTGCCCTCCGGCAGAAAGAAGCTCCGGTTCGGGGGCGCGGGAAACGACAGCGCCGATCGTCCCGCCCGCTCCCGCCGCACCGCGTCCGCCGCGTCGACGCGGATGCGCGATACCTGCGACGACGGCGCGGCCAGCGCGGCCTGATCTTCACGCCACGTCGTGTTCTCCGAGCGGAGCCGCCGCGTGCGATCGAGGTCCACGGTCGCCGCCGCGAAGCCCTCGCGGAAGCGCGGCGCGTCGAGGAGCATGCGCCCGTTCTGCGCGACGTAGCCGCCCCCGTCGAACACGAGCCCGTCGTTCGCGCCGACCATGTTCACGTACGCCACCGTCGCCTGGCAGTCCGCGGCGCGCGTCGCGATCATCTCGCGGCGCGTCTCGGTGATCCCCAGACGAAACGGCGAGGCGCTCAAGTTGACTACGAGCTCCGCGCCCGCGTAGCAGCGACGCCGCATGGGCCCGTCAGGCGACCAGGCGTCTTCGCAGACTTCGAGCGCGATTGCCCCGAAGTCCAGATCGAACACGAAGTCGCCGAACGGCGCGCCATCCGCCAGCGTCGCCGCCATCCCCGGTCGCCCGCGCGTGAGCGTGCGCGCCTCGTAGAACACGTTGTAGAGAGGCAGCTTCTCCTTCGGTACGTAGCCCCAGACGCGGCCGCCGGAGACGAGCGCCGCCGCGTTGTACAGATTGGCGCCGTGCGCGACCACGAGGCCGATCGCCGACGCGCACCCGAGCGACGCCGTTTCGTTCGCGAACCTGTGGAGCTCGACCCGCTGCGCGTCGATGAACGCACGCCACTGCACGAGGTCCTCCGGCGGGTACCCGCCGATGACCTGCTCGGGCAACGCGACCACGGTCGCGCCATCCTTCGCCGCCGCATGCGTGAGCGCGATGGCGCGATCGACGTTCGAACGGCACGCGCCGACCGTGGCGTTGACGGAGGCGAGCGCGATCCGGACCAGTCTCATTTCTTCGCGTCGGTGGGCTCCGGGGCGGGGAGCGAAGGCACGTGCGGGACGAGCGTAATCTCGATCCGCCGGTTCTTCGCCTGACCGTCGGGGCTGCCGTTCGACGCCACCGGATCGTAGGGCCCGTACCCGGCGGCGGAAAGGACGCCCGGGTCGACGCCGTTCGCCACGAGTATCTTCACGACGTCAATCGCGCGATCCGCCGAGAGCTCCCAATTGCTCGGGTACTTCTTCGCGGTCGACGGCGTGATCGGCGCGTTGTCCGTGTGGCCCGCCACCTGGAAGCGACGGCCGCCGACGCCGCGAAGCGTCGCCGCGACCTGCGCAATCGCTTTTTTTCCCTCGGCCGACAGATCCGATTCCCCCTTGTCGAACAGGATGTCGTTGTGGAGCTGGAGCACGATTCGCCCGTGACGCGTCGTCACCTTGAGGTGACCCGCGTCGATCATGCTCTTGAACTTTGTCTGAAGATCGGTGAGGAGCTTGCCGCGCTCGTCGGCCTCTTGCACCGCTTTCTTCGCTTCTTCGAGCGCGGACTTCTGGTCGTCGGTGATTGCCTGCGACTGCGCCAGACCCAGCGAATTCTTCAGGTCGGTCACCTGCTGGTCGCTCGCCTTCAACTGATCCTGCAGCTGGGCGACCTGCTTCTTCGCTGCATCCGCGGCTTGCTTCGCCGTATCGGCTTCTTGCGACTTCGCATCGAAGTCCGCCTTCGACACGCCGCACGCGCACAACCCGAAAAAGCCACACATCAACAGCGCGAACGAACCTCGAGCGATCTTCATGGGGCTGTCAGAACGTGTACCGCACTCCGGCGCCGATGTCCCATAGCAGAGGCGTGTCGGCAGGGCCGAACTGCTTCGCGAAGCCTTCGGCGAGTCGCCCTCCCAGCGCCGCACAAAGGGCCATGTGTCGATCCACCTGGTACCAGTCGACGCCGATGCGTCCTCCGAACTGCGCGTCGAGCGTCTCGGCGGACGGATAGCCGAGGAGCTTGAGGGAATCGTGCGGGACATTCGCGGTGAGCGCGCCCACATCGCCCTGCGCATAGATGGCGACGCGCGACGTCGCGTGAAGGGTCGCGCGAACCCCGCCGCCGAATCCGAACATCGAATACGCGAGGTTGTGCGACTCGTCTTGCGACTCGCTCGTGTCGGTCAGCGCCATCTCGCCTTCGCCGAACACCATGAGCCACGGAAAGATCTCGTAGCCGAGCTGTCCGTGCAGCCAGTAGGCGGGCGGCGAGACGTGGCGGAACTGCCCGACGAATCCGAGCATGCCGAGCGTCGTCTCGAGGACCAGGCCCGCGTGGCGCGGGCGGGCGGGCGGCGGGAGGCCGAGGGCTTGGTCTCGCTCGCCGGGAGCGCGATCGCTCTCCGCGGTGGTCTTGCCTCCACCGGGCTCCGTCGAGATCTGCAAGTGCGCCGCTTCGTCTTCCGAGAGCGTGGGCCCGTTCGCCGCGGCAGGGGCCGACGATTCCGACGATACGGCCGCCGGCGGGCCTGCCCAGGTCGTGCGCTCGCCCAACGGGAGCGTCAATGCCAGCGCGGCCAACGCGAGGGAGCACCGAATGGCGCGACGCACCCTCGCGAGGCTATCACATGGGCAGCGCGCGCTGATCCATCGCGCTCTCGCCGATGAGCGCGTGCTCCACGACGTCGGCCAATGCATCGATGAGAAGGAGAGGCGCCCACCTCGACGGCGAAGTAGTATCCGCGTCGGCGCTCGCGCCGTTCGCGCTCGCAGGCGCGCGAAATGCGAGCCCGTAGGCCTCTTCGCCGAGCGGGGTGATGCGCGCGAAGGCTTCGTCGTCGCCGCGGCCGACGATGATGTGCCGGCCGGCGGCGCGAGCCCACAAGTCGCGACGCACCTCGCGACCCGCGTCGCAGCCTCCGAACGTGCAGGCGAAGTCGCGCACGCGCTCCGCGAGGAGCGACGCCGCCGCGCGCGTTCTCCGGACTGGCACGTCCGCAATGAATTGAGTCGTGACTTGATTCATGACTTGCCTCCGCGTCTCGACTTTAGGGTTCGGGCTCCCGTCGATTCGCTATCGCAACCGAGCTCGAAAGGGCAACTTTGGCGCGGCGCAGGATCTATCCGCTCCTGCTGGCTTTCTCGAGCGTGGCCGCGCGCGGCGCAGCGACCCGAGCTCTACGACAAGCCTGCATGCTCCGGGCTCGAGGTACTCGGTCTCCATGGGACGCATGCCGAATGGAATGCTGAGGCGAGCGGTGGCGCCGGCTCTCGTGGCGGGCATCGTGAGCTGCACGCTCTCGACGGCCGACGCTCCGCCGGAAGTCGTGGCGCGCACGACCGAAGCGGTGGGCGAGCCGATGAACGGATTTCCGAGCGCGGACGAGCGCCTGATGCTCATGGCGATCAACCGCGGCCGCTCGGACCCGTCGACGGTCAAAGGAGCCATGTCCACCGTGTACCCGGCGCGGCCGCCCGTTGCGTGGAGCTACGACTTGAGCCGCTCGTCGCGCTTTCACGCGACCAATCTGTTCGACGCCGACGTGACGCTCATGCACACGTCGCCGTGCACGCTGAACACCGACGTGGGCACTTCGGGGTGCGACGGCAGCATCGCGTGCGCCTGCGCGACGCCCGTCCCGACGATGTGCGCGTCGTGCGCCATGCAGGACGCCCAGAACAGCTGCGGGACGGCGCCGTTCACGCGCATCGGGTACTTCACGAGCATCGCGAACGGCGAGGTTGCCGCGGCCGGCTACGCGGATACCTTCGCGTCGGTGAACGGCTGGCTCGACGAGCCGGCGGGGTCGGACGGACACCGCACGAATCTGCTCGACGTGGGGATCACCTCGAACACGATGGGCGCGGGCCATATTGCCGGGAAGGGCGCCTGTTATTCGTCGTTCGATATCTCCGATAGCGGAATGCAAAAGGGACTTACGATTCCGCAAATGCCGACGGCGTCGATCCAGCCGGTGACGGGCAGCGCGACCACGATGTTCACGTTCTACGCGACGTGGGCGGATGCGACGGGTGGTGCGCCGCAGAGCCTCGACGTCGTGGTGGACGGGACGTGCACCCCGCTCACGTTGGAGCTCGGTACGCCGATGCTCAACTCGACGTGGTCCGTCGGCAAGACGCTCTCCGCCGGGTGCCACAATTACTATTATGTGGCGGTCGATTCGACGGGCAACAGCGTCCTCTATCCGACGACGGGATCGCTCAACGTGAGCGTGACCGGCAACGACGCGACCGCGTGCAGCGCGGACTACGACGCGACGCCGACGACCGTGACGTGTGCCGGGAGCGACGCCGGGACCGCGACGGCAGGGGACGGCGGCGGCGGAACGAAGACGGGTGGCGAGGGCGGATCGGGCGGGTCTGGCAGCGGATCGGGTGCGTCCGGCGCGGCCACGTCGGGCACGGCAACGGGGACCGGTGGCTCCGGCGCTGCATCCGGAGCCGGGGCTTCCGGCGCGGCGTCCGGGACGGCGGGCTCCGGAACGGCGGGCTCCGGCGGCGCCGGATCGGGAGCGAGCGGATCGTCGGGGGCTGCGCACAGTGGCTCGGGGTCCGGCGGAACCGCGGGTACCGGCGTCTCGGGCGGAACCGGGGTGAAAGGCGACGCAGGCACGGGCAGCGGCGGCTCCTCGTCGCAGGGCTGCAGCGTGACCGCGGCGGGAACGGGAGCGGCCGGAACAGGCGCCGTCGGCACGGCGTCTTTCGCCGCGACCCCGGTTCTTTTCGCGCTGCTCGCGCTCCGAAGGCGCAAGTCGGCGCGGACGCCCGCCCCGACTCGAGAGCGCAGATCGCCTACTTGAGGAGCCACCCGAAGAGCATCTGCTTCGTCGCGTCGCGGCTCACCGATGCGATCGAATCGACGAGCGGGATCTCTTTCGGACACACTTCGACGCAGTTCTGCGCCTTGCCGCAGTCCTCGACGCCGCCTTCGCCCATGACGGCGTCGAGCCTCTCGGATGCGTGCATCTTGCCGCTCGGGTGCAGATTGAAGAGGCGGACCTGGCTGATCGCGGCGGGCCCGATGAACGCGCTGGCGGCGTTCACCTGCGGGCAGGCTTCGAGGCAGCACCCGCACGTCATGCAGCGCGACAGCGGGTAAGCCTCTTCCTGGTTGTCTTGCGACTGGCGCGGGCCCGGGCCGAGCGGATGCGATCCGTCCAGCGCGATCCACGCGTGAATCCGCTTCAGGTCCTCGAACATGCGCGACCGGTCGACGACGAGGTCGCGCACGACGGGGAACTTCGTCATCGGCGCGACGGCGATCGTCTCGCCGTTCGGCGCGTAATGGTCGACGAGCGCGCTGCAGGCCTGCCGGACGCGCCCGTTCACGATCATCGTGCACGAGCCGCACACTTCTTCGAGGCAGACGCTCTCCCAGACCACCGGCGCGACTTTCTCGCCGGCGACGGTGACGGGATTTTTCTGGATCTCCATCAGCACGCTGATGACGTTCATCCGCGGCTGCCAGGGAGCGGCGAATTCTTGCGTGTAGCTCTTTTGCCCGGGCCCGTCCTGGCGGAGCACGCGGAGCTTCACTTGGCGATCGTTCGGCATGGTCTACGAGCCTTTCGCCGCGCCGCTCGCCGCGCCCGCCGATTCGTATTTGCGCACGCGGGGGCGAACGAGGCTCACGTCGACTTCGTCGGTGACGTGCGTCGATTGGCCGAGGAGCGAATAGTCGAAGCTCCGCACGTAGCGAACCGCATCGGCGGCCGCCCCCTCGCCCGGCTGGTGGAACGCGAGCGTCGTCCGGAGCCAGTGGGCGTCGTCCCGCTGCGTGAACTCCGGCTTGTAGTGCGCGCCGCGCGATTCGTCGCGCGCCCGCGCGCCGTTCGCGATGACGCGCGCGAGCACGATCATGTTGCGCAGGTGCCGCACGAACTGCGCGCCCTGGTTCATCTTGCCGGTCGCGGTGTCCGTCACGCCGACCTGGCGCGATCGCGCGTCGATCTCCTCGACCTTGGCGATCACGCGGTCGAGCGTGGGATTGTGCCGCTCGATCGTGCAGTCGACGAGCATCGTGCGCGCGAGCTCGTCGTGGAGCGCGTACGGATTCTCCGGGCCGTTCATCGCGAGGATCGCGTCGAACTTCTTCTGTTCGCGCTTCTCGGCCCTCTCGAAGAGAGAGCTCGGCATGTCCCACGCGCTCTTCTTCAGGCTCTTGCGGTAGCTCGCGATCGCGGGACCCGCGATCATGCCGCCCCACAAGCACGAGAGGAGCGAGTTCGCGCCGAGGCGGTTCGCGCCGTGGTACTGGTAGTCGACCTCTCCGCAGGCGTAGAGGCCCGGGATGTTCGTCGCCTGGTTCTTCGGCGAGCCGACGACGAGCGATCCGTTGCTCGATCGCTCGAAGTCGACCCAGAGGCCGCCCATCGAGTAGTGCACGGCCGGGAAGACGCGCATCGGATTCGTGTACGGGTCCTCGCCGACGAACTTCTCGTAAATCTCGAGGACGCCCGCGAGCTTCTTGTGCAGCACCTCGCGCGGGATGTGCGTCACGTCGAGGTAGACCTGGTTCTCGTTCTTGCCGCTCTTGACGTCGTAGACGCCGCGGCTTTCGTGGAAGCACTTTTTGAAGAGCTCGCGGCTCGCGATGTCGCGCGGAACGAGGTTGCCGTAGCCCGGATACTTCGCCTCGAGGAAGTAGTCCCGGCCGCTCTCGGGCACGTCGCGCCCGGGGCGGTGCTCGCGCGCGTCGCGCGGGACCCAGACGCGGCCGCCTTCGCCGCGCACGCTCTCCGAGATGAGGCGCAGCTTGTCTGCGCCCGGGATCGCGGTCGGGTGCACCTGAATGAACTCGCCGTTCGCGTAGCAGGCGCCGTGCTGGTAGGCGGCGCTGGCCGCGGTCCCCGTGTTGATGACGCTGTTGGTCGATCGGCCGAAGACGATCCCGCACCCGCCCGTGGCGAGGCACACCGCGTCGCCGGGGAAGGACTGGATGGCCATCGTCTTCAGGTCTTGCGCGACGATGCCGCGGCAGACGCCGTCGTCGTCCGTCACGAGGCCGATGACGTCCCAGAACTCGTGCTTGCGGACCATCCGCTCGCCCGCGACGCGTTCGCCGCGTTCGTCCTCGGCGTCCACGGTCTCCCAGCGTCGGACTTGCTCGTCGAGCGCGTAAAGGAGCTGCTGGCCCGTCGTCGCGCCGGCGAACGCTGTGCGGTGAAAGAGCGTGCCGCCGAAGCGGCGAAAGTCGAGGAGGCCCTCGGGGGTCCGGTTGAACGGCACGCCCATGCGATCGAGCATGAACACGATGCCGGGCGCCGCGTCGCACATGCCCTTGATGGGGGGCTGGTTGGCGAGAAAGTCCCCGCCGTACGCCGTCTCTTCGAGGTGCACCTGCGGCGAGTCGCCTTCGCCCTTGGTGTCGACGCTCGCGTTGATGCCGCCTTGCGCGCAGACGGAGTGCGAGCGCTTCACGGGCACGAGCGAGAACAAGTCGACGGCGACGCCGGCTTCGCAAAGCTTGATGACGGTCATCAGCCCCGCGAGGCCGCCGCCCACGACGATCACACGGCGCAATTTTCGGGTCTCGGAGCGGGTGAGCGACTTCGCGGAAGCCATCTCGATGGTGCGGACCTAGGGGAAAGACGCGGGTATGTCAAACCCGAGCGACGGCCTCGAGTCGCGTTTTCAGCCCGGAACCACGACTTCGCTGGCCGACTCCGGCGGCGGCTCGGGCGCCGAAACCGACACCGCCGTGAGCACGGCGGCGCAGATTTGCTCACGGCGCTCCGGCGCGAGCGGCCCTCCGTTGAACTCCGTCAGCTCGAACTGATTGAACGCGCGGCCCTCCGCCGTCCGCACGAGCGAGCGCACGATCTGCGCGCCGTGCGCGAAGAGCTCGCGCGCAATCGTGAGGAGCACGCCCGGCCGATCCGGCGTCTCGACGTGCAGCGACGCGAGCGCGGGGTCTTTGCTCTCGTCGAAGCGCACGACGGTGCGGGTGTCGCGCGCTGCGGACGTCGCGGGCAAGAGCGGCGACGAGGCGGCGATCTGATCGACGGAGATCGCCCCCGAGAGGATCGCGCCCAGGACTTCTCCGATGGAGACCGCCTCGTCCGCGCCGATCGGCGCCGGGTCCGTAGCGCTCGCGCGGCGGACCCAGACGAGATCGACCGCTTCGGTCGCCTGCTCGTAGGTGAGCGGAAGCGCGCGCGAGAACACGAGCGCCGTGATGACGTCGAGGCGATGAGAGACGAGTGCCGCGGCGATCGCCGAGAGAAGGCCCGGTCGATCCTCCGCGATGACGCAGAGCGCGGCGCTTCCATCCGCCAGCGTGCGCCATACTTCGACGTGCGCGAGGCGCGTTCCACGCCGGTAAGCGGCGCCCGCGTGCTTGCGAATCGTGCGCGGATCGAAGAGGACGCCGTAACGAGGCGGCATCGCCGAGACGAAGTCGTTCACGTACCCGGCCGGCGGGTGCGCGACGCCTCCGTCCGTGGATCCCCATTCGAAGTCCGCCCTCCACGGCATGCTTTCACCATCGCGGCATCAGATTGCCGCGGCGTTTCAGCGAAGCAACCGTTCGAGTCGCGTCACCGCTGTTTCGAGAACGGCAAGCGACGGCCCGAAGGAGAACCGCACGTAGCCCTTGAACCGGGACGGACGACCCTGCCTGCGCTTGCCCGGGTTCACATCGAAGAATTCGCCCGGCACGACGATGATTTTCTCTTCGAGCGCCGCGCGAAAAAAGCCCATGCCGTCGTTGAATGGGGGCGCGAGCTGATCGACGCGGCCCCAGACGTAAAACGTGCCGTCAGGCGCGCGATCGACGCGAACGCCGAGGCGCTCGAGGTGCGACAGGAGGTAATCGCGCTTGATCCGGAACGTGTGCTGGATCGCGTTCGTCTCGGCGACCGTGTGCTCCTCCGAGAGGAGCGAAATGGCAGCTCGCTGCAGCGGCTTGCTCCCGCCGCCGTCGAGGAACGAGCCCGCGCTCGATAGGGCATCGACCACGTCTTTCGGTCCGACGGCCCAGGTGACGCGCCAGCCGGGATAGCGCCAGTTCTTCGTGAGGCCGTCGAAGAGGACGACCGGGTCGTGATCGACGTGCTCGACGTAGCGCGCCGCGCTCTCGACCGGGAGCCGACCCGGCGGCGTGCGGTACACGTAATGCGAGTAGAACTCGTCGAGCAGAAGCGTGCAGTCGAGCTCACGCGCCACGCGTACCCAGCGCGCGAGCTCGTCACCGTCGACGATCTTGCCGGTGGGATTGCACGGATTGCTCATGAGGACGGCACTGAAGCCGCGGCCGAGCACTTCGTGGCGCAAGTCGTCGGCGCTGAACGCGTAGCCACGGTCGCCGTCGAGCAGGATGGGGATCGCCGTGAACGCCTTGAAGACGTCGAGGAGCTCTTCGTAGGCCGTGTAATCCGGCAAGAAGTGCCCGAGGTTGATGTGCCCGAGGCTCGCGGCGGCGCGCGTCAGCGCCGCGCGCCCGCCTCCCGAAACGCAGACATTCTCCGCCGAATACTGCGACGGGAGGCCCCGCCGGTAGAGGCGGTTGTAGAGCGACGCGATCGCTTCGCGGAGCTCCCAGATTCCCGCGACCGGCGCGTACTCCTGGTCATCGATGGCGACTTCGACGCGGTGCACGCGCGGAGGCGCCCCGGGCAACTCGCCCGTCTCGGGCTGTCCCTGGCCGAGGTTGCACCAATCGGGGTGCGTGGAAGAGAAGCCGAGTTTCTGCGCTTCGGTCGTCACGTAGATGACGCCCGTGCGCGGAACCGGGCGAAATGCGTGATGGGCGGTGGTCACGAGCGCGAGTCTAAGTCGGCCCGCGCAGGCGCGCGACGTCCGACTCGGTATCCACGTCCAGCACCCCTTCCGGGAAATCGACTGCGAAGACGCCGGGGGTGCGCGCCAGGATCGACTTGGCCCCCCGATCACCCTGCAGGGCAGACAGTGCATCGAACAGGCTGGCGTCGAAGAGCGCCGGCACCCCGAGGCGGCCGGCATACCGGGATGCGACCGCGCGAGCCCCCGCTTCGTACGCTTCGGTCAACCGATCGAGATGCCGCGCGAGCACGCCGGGCTGATCGCCGAGCATCACGACCGCCGCGGACCACCGCTCCGCCCGCGCAGCCGCGATGCCGGCGCGGATGGATGAGGCGATCCCCTCGCGCCAGTCGTCGTTGATCGTCAGCGAGACCGAGAGACCTGCGAGCGCTCCGACGATGGCCTCCGCCTGCGAGCCCAGGATCACGCGCACCGGACGGCACCGCGACGCGAGCGCCTGCTCGGCCATGGCACGCACGAGCGGTCGACCCGCGATCCCGACGAGCTGCTTGGGGCGGCCGAGACGCGAGGATCCCCCGGCGGCGAGCAAGATCGCGCCCGTCGCCACGGCTACTCGGCGGCCGCCGCGGTGACTCGATCGAACGACCGATCGCGCAGGCTCGTGGCGGGCGCGTCGGCGAGCACGGCTTCGATCTCGGCGATCGTCGCCAGCGCGATCTCGTGCGGCGTCTCCGCGCCGAGCGCGAGGCCCATGGGGGCGAAGACGCGCGCGTCGAGCGCGACGCCGAGCTCCGCGCGCATGCGCTCGGTCCTCCGGCGCGGACCGAGCATGCCGATGTAGATAGCCCGGCTCGACAGGAGCGCGTGGAGCCAAGCGCGATCGCGCTCGTAGTCGTGCCCCATCACGACGGCGACGGCGCGGTCCGAAGCGTCGAGGCGCGCGGCGATCGCCTCGGGCTCGCCGTCGAGGATCGCGTCGGCGAACGCGAATCGTCCCCGTGTCGCGAGCCGGGCGCGCGGTTCGCAGACCCACGCTTCCCACGCGACCATCTGCGCGAATCGCGCGACGGGCACCGCGTCGTGCCCGGCGCCGAACAGGAAGAGGCGCGGTGCAGGCCGGATCGGCTCGACGAGCGCCGTCACCGCGCCGTCGGCCACCACCGCTTCCGTGCGCGTCCCGTTCGCGAGCACCGTGGCGCACGCGTCGGCCAGGCTCGCCCGCACCACGGGGTCCATGGGATCGGCGGCGTCGTTCGCGTCGACGGAGTCCATCGCGCCCGCGGCCGCACGCGCCGCTCGCGGGCGGCGATTCACCACGGACACGCGCGCGCCAATCGGCACTGCCGGATGGGCGCTCTCGAAGACGGTGGCCAGCGCGCCCCGCGTCTGGCGTTCGGTGCATCGGGCGAGGACGCGCAAGGCATCGATCCTCTCGCGCCTCTCGGGCGCCGGCTCTGGGGCCGGCCGGGCTCCATCACCCGCCTCGGCCCGCTCGAGCAGAACGTCGACGACGCCGTCGCACCCGAGGCCGAATCCGGCGCGCAGCTCTTCGTCCGCACGCAGATCGTACGTGATGAGCGCGGGGCCGGCCTCGGTGCGCCACCAGGCTTTCTGGAGGACGTCCTTCTCGAGGCAGCCCCCGCTGACCGACCCTTCGATCCACCGATCGCGCGTCATGAGCATGCGCGCCCCCGGACGGCGGTACGACGAGCCGCGCACGCGCATCACCGTCGCCACGAGGAACGGCTCGCGCGCGGCGCGGAGCTTCTCCGCAGCCTCGACGAGAAACTTCACTTCGACCATGCGCCTCCTCCGCGCTCCTACAGGAGCTTGTCCAACGTGATGGGCAGGTCGCGCACGCGCTTGCCCGTCGCGTGGAAAACCGCATTCGCAATCGCGGCGGAGCATCCCGTGATGCCGATCT
>DATHQY010000356.1:0-2512 GCA_035482215.1 Polyangiaceae bacterium
TTCATGAACTGAAGGACCAGGAGATCCTCCCCGGGCAGACCTTCCACCGCGCTCGGCAAGGCGGCCGGGGTGTCCACGTGGACGAAGTGCTCTCCCGTGTGAAAGCCGAGCGCACGAAGAAGGATGGGCCACCGAAAGCCGTCGCGGACGAGGGCGTCGGCGGCGCCCGGCGCCATCAGCGAATCCCGCCTCCATTCCCGCATGCGGGCCGTCACGACGCCAGGAATGCGACCGAGCCGCTCGGCGTTCGCCGCCCGCCCCGTCTCCCGTACGCAAGAAGGCCGATTCAGGACGGGCGCTTCCGTGCGCGCCAGCGCGGCCGCGGCTCTATCGAGCGCTTCGCGGCATCGATCGGCGTCCCCCACGCCGTTGAACACGAGGTCGTGAGGCGGCAGCTCGGCGTCGGGATCGCAGAATTCAGGGGCAAGGGTCCACTTCAGAAAGACTCTGTCGTCGACGAACGACTCGATCGGGACGTTGCCGCCCAACGCCGAGAGAACGAGAATGATGGAGACGGGCGTGCCTTCGCCGCGGTAGGGCCACGCATCGGCCCGTCCCCGAAAGCCGATCTCCCCGTGGCGCCGCGCGATCTCGCGCTGACCCATACGAAGCAGAAGGATGGCGAGCCCCCGGTGCGCGGGCAGCTCGTTCGGATCGAGAAGAAGCGCACGCTCGTAGTGTTCGCGCGCGCTGGCGGCGTCTTCGTCGCACAAGAGGTTCGCGAGATTGGTGTGCGCGCTCGGGCTGTCGGGCCGGACCTGCGACGCGCGCGTCAGCGCCGTCCGCGCGGCGTTCCGCTGCCCCGTCTTGGCGAGCAGCGCGCCCAAAGACGTGAGGGCGTCGAAGTGGTTCGGATCGATCTCGAGAACACTCACATACGCCTGGAGCGCCTCTCGATCGCGCCCGAGTGCGTACAAGGCACGTGCCCGTTCCCAGCGCCGCGCGGCATCGCGAGGCGCTTGCGCGAGGGCCGCATCGGCCGCCGTCAACGTACGTTCGAGCGAGGTCGGGGCGATGTCCATGCGAACCCGGGAGGAAACGGCACGTTCCCGAGCGCCGTCGAGCGCCGGCGTTGCTTTTCGTACCAGCCGGCGTTTTCGCGCCACGGGCGGGTCGCTCGCCGACGCGCCGACGCGCCGAGGAAAACGAAGGGCTCATCGACGGCGACTGTCTCAGTGATCGACAGACCCGCTGCGGTCGTCGGAGTTGCACACCAGCGAACCGTCGTCGTACTTCCGGCAATGGCTCACGACAGGTGGCCTCCCATCGGAGATGAGCAGGTCGCACTGGGTGCCGGGCATGGCGTTCGAGCAGACGTCCGCCGGAGAACGTGCCGCGCCATGAAGGCCGGAAAGATCGCAAGCCGACAGGACCACCAACGCAAAAGTGAATAGGCGCATTCTCGCTACTCTGGGCTGCGGTTGATGCGCGCGCGTTGCCCGAGTCTTTCGGATTGTTGCGGTCAATCCTTGCTTGCGCCCGCGTCCGCCCAGGCGTTGAAGTCCGTTCGCGCGCGCGTGTAGCTCGACGGGCCGTCGGGCGGCATGTCGCCGCCGAACCAGCTGAAACAGGAAGTCCTGAGGTCGACGAGATAGAGGGGGCTTCCGGCCATGTACTGCTGCCCGGCGAGCCAGTCGTAGGCCCCATCGGGCGTCGCCGCCTCCGCATGGCACGAAGCGCAATCGCCGACGGTGCCTTCCGCCAAATATTTGCGGTACAGGACGGGCCACGCGGGCGTCGCCGGCGCCACGCTGGACTCCGCGAGCTGCGCCGGCGCCACGCTGGACTCCGCGAGCTGCGCCGTCGAGTCCGACGCATGGGAGACACCGGCGAGCGTGGCGAGCACGGCGAGGCTCGCTCCGAGGACCCCCGCGCGATGCGATGGAGTTCGGTTCATGGCGCTTCTCCGCCACGGCCCGTGACGTCGCGCTCGCGAAGCAGACGGTGCGTCACGGCCCCGAATTCGTCGCGCAGAGGCGAGAGCCACATCTCGACGTCGTAGGCGGTGCCGTCAGGACGGAACTTCCGCGTCGACGCAAAGAACGTTTCGTTCGTCGCGGCGCGGCTCACCTCCGTCACGTGCCGAAGGTCGGGGCGTGCGCCGGCGAGGATCAGGGAAGAGTGGCCGAGCACTTCGTCGCGCGTGTAGCCCGTGAGCTGCACGAAGGCGGCGTTGACGTACACGATGCACGCCGCGATCGGGGAATCGGCGGACGTGATGACCGCCAAGGCATCGGGGACGTCATCGAGCGCGGCGCAGAATGGCTCCTGGAAGGACCAAGAGATCGGGCTTTCGTCGTGGCTCATCGGTGTGTTCCTCTCTGGCGACGCGGCGAGGGACGCATCCTGCATCCCTCGGAACGCCTCACACCCTGATCTATGGCCGCGGAGTGTTGCTGTGGCCTGTGCCGCATGTTTGCGTTTGTTACCGGCTCGGGACCGACGCGCGGAACGTGCTCCCTCGCGCCAGAGCGCTCTCGACGCGGATCGTCCCGCCGTGCGCCTCGACGAT